>NZ_RPRY01000007.1 GCF_003949795.1 Streptomyces sp. WAC06614 | reverse complement strand
GGGTGGGGTGGCGCGGCGGTCGGGGCGTGCGCGCCGGGGCGTCAGACCCGGGCGGCCTCCAGGCCGGCGAACTGCTCGGTCAGCTGGGCCGTACCGAACTGCGGGCTCAGTAAGATCACTTGCATGCCCGGGCGGCCGCTCAGGCACATCGACACCCGGGTGAACTCCAGCTCTCCCAGCTCGGGATGGCGCACGAGCTGGGTCGCGCCGCCGCTGTCGGCCACCAGGTGCCGCGCCCAGAGCGCGGCGAACAGCTCGCTGCGCTCGCTCAGTCCGCGCACCAGCGCGGCCAGCCGCGCGTCGGCGAGCAGATCGCCGCTCTGCACGCGGAAGGCGGCCACCGCGGCGGCCGCCTCCTGCTCCCAGTGCGGCAGCCGCTCGGGGGCCGCGGGGTCCAGGAAGAGCGTCTCCAGGTAGTTGGGCCGCTCGCCGGTCAGCCCCAGCAGCCGGGTCGCGGCCGAGTTCGCAACCGTCACGTCCCAGTAGGGGTTGAGTACGTAGGCCGGCCCGGGGAGGAAACCGTCGACGATCTGGAGCAGGAGCGGCAGGTCGTCGTCCGGGCACGCCTGGGGGCGCCCGGCCGGCGCGTAGCCCGCCAGCCGCATCGCGTACAGGCGCTGGGCCTCGTCGAGCCGGAGCACCGAGGCGATGGCACCGAGGATCTCCGGGGAGACGTTCCGGGCCCGGCCCTGCTCGATCCAGGCGTACCAGGAGGCCCCGATGCCGGCGAGCATCGCGACCTCCTCGCGGCGCAGGCCGGGCACCCGGCGGGCCGCGCCGCGGGGCAGCCCGACCTGCTGCGGGGTGACCTCGGCACGGCGCTCCGCAAGGAAGTTGCCGAGTTCGGCGAGCTTGGGGTCCACGCGTCTCTGCGGGCGCGTGGCAGCGGCGGAGGGCGCCGGTCCGTTACGAGTCATCGTGCATCTCCTCCTCACTCCACTGGAAGCGTAGAGAATGCTCGCTCTTTTTTCTACACCATAGAGAGTACTCGCTTTGTTTTTCTGGGATGCTACATGCAGTACGACTCGGCCGGGGGGCCGGAACGACGCCGACCACCGCAAGGGGCCACACATGACGAACCACGAACGGGCAGGGATCAAGCAGGAGCGGGCCGGGCGGACCCGGGCCCTCCTCATCCAGGCGGCGGGCGAGGAGTTCGCCCGCCGCGGGTACGCGGGCACCTCCCTGACCCGCATCAGCCGGGCGGCGATGGCCACCATCGGGGCCCTGACGTTCCACTTCCCCGCCAAGAACGAACTGGCGGAGGCGGTCGGCGAACTCGGCTGCGAGCTGACCCGGGAGGCCGTGGACCGGGCGGCCGCCGCGGCCCACTCCCCCGCCGAGGCCGTCGCCGAGGTCACCCGGGCGCTGGCGGAGCTGCTGGAGCACCGGCCCGTGGTCCAGGCGGCGGCCCGGCTCTCGCGCGAACTCCCGCTCAAGCACGACTGGCTGGAGTCCTGGGTGCCGACCGTGCGCACGCTGCTGGCGCAGGCGCACCGTAGCGGCGAACTGCCCGAGGAGGACGACCAGGAGCTGGCCGGGGTCCTCGTGGCGTGCGTGGTGTCGAACCTGGAGGTCTCGGCGCTGCGGGCGCACGAGTCCCCGCTCGGGGGCGCGTGGGGCGTACGGGGCCGGCTGGCCGAAGTGTGGGAGGTGCTCTGGTCGGGGATCGCCGGGCGACGCGCCCGGACCCAGCCCGGACCTCGTACATCGGGTCCCGCCGGGGCCCCGGCGGAGGGGTCCGACCGGGCGGACGGACCCTACGACGACCCGCGGATGGCCTGAATTCGACCCCGCTCCGCAACCTCCAGGCAACCTTTCACTGCCCGACGGATCGCCCCTTCTCGTTCCCCTTCGGGCAGTCGATCACTCCCCGCAGCCGGTGGACGCCGGCGGAACCACCGGGTCCGGCGCGGGGAGCGAGCCGGGGCCGGACGACCCCGGACGCACGGTCAGGCCTTCTCGACGGCCCGCATCGCCCGCTTCCTGGCGGCGGCGGCCCGGCCGGTGAGGTCGAGGCGGGCGATCACCTCGGGCGAGGCGATGGACGGCAGCAGGTACCGCCACAGGGTCGCGATGCGCTCTATGAGGTTCTCGCGGCCCGTGGCGATGTTCGACATCAGCTGGGTGCCGGTGTAGGCCCCGACGAGGATCTCGGCGAACTCGGCCGTGTCCACCCCCGGGAGCAGCTCGCCGCGTCGGGCCGCCGCCTCCAGCTGCTCCCGGAACAGCTCGGTCCACAGCTGGTAGGGAGCGGCGTCCCGCATCCCGAAATCCCCCTGCTCAACGGCCAGGCGGACGCCGGCGCGGAACAGCACGTTGGTGCGCATCTGGTGCGCGACCTCGAGGTTGATGTCGAGCAGCCGCTGGAGCCCGTCCTCGCCGTCCGGGAAGGTGAGGTCGGCCGCCTGCTCGTTCATGACCGTCTGGGCGATCTCCTCCTTGGACGCGAAGTGGAAGTACATCGCCCCCATGGTCGTCTCGGCCCTGCGCACGATCTTGTTCATGCTCGCGCCGGAGAAGCCGCTCTCGTCGAACACCTCGGCGGCGGCCCGGATGATCTTCTCCCGGGTGCGGATGGCTCGGGCTTGCCTTGGCTGCGACACGATCACTCCAAGTACCACTGGATGGCTGTCTGACGGTCCCCCATCGCAAAAAAGCGAACGTCCTCTATGTTATGCGAAGCAGTCGTGGGGTCCTCAGGGACGATCAACGCATCCTGGGCCGGTCAGATCAAGCCACTCTCGGGTTTCAATCGCTTCCCACTCGACAAACAAAACGAGCACTCTCTACTTTAAGCCGTGACGGGTCAGCCACAGGGGGAACTCCGGTTCCGCCCCTCACCCCGCTGGCGCCCTGCCTGTCGTGCCACACCAGCGCCACGCCTGAGCCACGCCCGTGCCACCCACGCCCGGCACTCCGCACAGCGCGCCACGTGCCCGCACCACGCCCGTCCGCGCCCTGCCGAGCGAAGACGCCCGAGCAATGCCCGAGCCACGCCCGTGCCCGTAAGCACATTCTTCAGGGGGAACCACATGGAGTTCGAGTACGCCCAGTACCGGTCCGGCGCCGCCTCCCGGTCCACGTTCGGCGGTCCGGCCGAACCGCCGGCCACCGTCACCACCACCGTCCCCCGAGAGTACGTGCACAAAGCCGCCCTCGCCGAGGTCCTGCTGACGGGCTGGCACCGGACCGACGACGACGCGTTCACCGTCACCGCCCAGTGGCCCCGCTCGCACAGCTTCTACCGCTCCCGGCACGGTGTCCATGACCCGATGCTGTTCGCCGAAACGGTTCGTCAGGTCTTTCCGTTGCTCTCGCATGCGGCATACACCGTTCCGTTCGGCCACCACCTCATCTGGGAGCACTTCAGCTACCACACCGAGCCCGGCGCCGAGGCCCTGCGTGCCGGCCTGCTCCCGGCCGAGGTGACCCTGTACGTCGACTGCCACGACGTGGTCCACCGCCGCGGCGCCCTGGCGGCCCTCTCCCTGCACGTCGAGGCCCGCCGCGACGGGGTCCGCCTCGGCAGCGCCGAGACCCGCTTCACCGTCCACGCGCCGGCCGTCTACCGCCGCCTGCGCGGCGAGTACGCCGACAAGGAGGCCGCCCTGGCCGCCAGCGTCCCGGTCCCGCTGCCCCTGCCCGCGCACCGCGTCGGGCACAAGCTGCGCGAGAACGTGGTCCTGGCCGCCACCCGCGCCGCCAACCGCTGGCAGCTGCGCGTGGACACCTCCCACCCGGTGCTGTTCGACCACCCCGTGGACCACGTCCCCGGCGCCCTGCTCCTGGAGGCGGCCCGCCAGGCCGCCCACGTGGTCTCCGGCCCCCTCCCGACGGTCGCCACCGCCATGGAGACCCGCTTCACCCGCTTCGCCGAACTCGACGCCCCCACCTGGATCGAGGCGGAGCAGGACCTGCGCACGGGCGAGGTCCACGTCCGCATCCACCAGAAGGGCCACGACGTCTTCACCGGGTCGATCACCACCACCCGCCTGACGACGGACGAGCCCATGATCGCCGCGGCTCGCCCGGTCTACGCCCACTTGTGACGACAGGTCATGCAACCGTCGTAGCCGGAACGGAAGGAGGCGGGCGGGAGGTCTTCCCCGGCCCGCCTCCGAGGACGTACAACTGGAGGCGCACCAAAGGAATTCGGGGAGGGACGGCGTGAAGCCGAGAACACGCACACTGACGGGCGCGATAGCGGCGGTGGCCATGGCCCTGCCGGTCACGGCGATCACGGCGACCCCCGCCGCGGCGGCCTCGTGCAACATGAGCACGGGCCCGTACCAACGCGAGGTCGAGGCCTTCCTGGGCCTCTCGGTCGACGGCGTCCAGTCGGCCGCGGACTGCCGGGCCATCAAGTCCTTCCAGGCCCAGCACGGCATCACCCCCACCGAGGGCTACGCCGGCCCGCTCACGGGCCAGACGGTCCGGACGATGCTGGCGCAGCGCGCGGCGGGCCACAACCCCAACAAGCACGGCGACTGCCCGACGAACGTGGGCCGCATCGCCTGCGTGGACCTCACCCGCCAGCTGTCCTGGATCCAGGACGGCTCGCGCCTGAAGTACGGCCCGGTCCCGGTCCGCACGGGCAAGGCCGGCACGGAGACCCGCACCGGCCACAACACGATCTACTACCGCAGCCGCAACCACTGGTCGACGCTCTACAACGTGTGGATGCCGTACTCCCAGTTCTTCGACGGCGGCATCGCCTTCCACTCCGTGGACAAGAGCATGTGGAACCCCCCGGGCTCCGCCGGCTGCGTGAACATGACCCCCACGGACGCCGAGGCGTACTGGAACATGCTGAAGAACGGCGACGACGTCTACGTGTACGGCCGCAAGCCCGGCACGTGACGCTCCCGGGCGGCGTCTGTCAGTGCCCAGGAGTAGCGTCACGAGCATGACGACGAGGACGCCGGCGGCAGCGGCCCTGGACGAGGCCCTGAAGACGTACCGCACGGAACTGACCGGCTACTGCTACCGCATGCTCGGCTCGTCCTTCGACGCGGAGGACGCGGTCCAGGACACCTACGTCCGCGCCTGGCGCGCGTACGAGGGCTTCGAGGGCCGCGCCTCCCTCCGCTCCTGGCTCTACCGCATCGCCACGAACGTCTGCCTGGACGCCCTGAAGGCGGGCACCCGCCGCGCCCGCCCGATGGACCTGACCACAGTCGGCTCGCAACCCACGGCGGTGCTGAACGCGCGTCCGGAAGTCACGTGGCTGGAGCCGATCCCGGACTCCAGGGTCCTCTCCTCGGACCCGGCGGAATCGGCGGTGTCCAAGGAATCGATCCGCCTGGCCTTCATGTCGGCCCTGCAACACCTCCCGCCGAAACAACGAGCGGTCCTGATCCTGCGCGAGGTCCTGTCCTGGAAGGCGGACGAGGTGGCCACCCTCCTGGACACGACGGTCGCCTCGGTCAACAGCGCCTTGCAACGCGCCCGCGCCACGATGTCGACGATGCAGATCAAGGAATCGGAACCGGCGGACCCCCTCGACAGCAAGCAGCAGGAGCTCCTGACCCGCTACACGCATGCCTTCGAGTCGTACGACATCGAAGCGCTGACAGGTTTGCTCCACGAGGACGCGGTCCTCTCCATGCCCCCGTACGACCTCTGGCTCCAGGGCAAGCAGGACATAGCCGCCTGGCACCTGAACCAGGGCATAGGCTGCAAGAACTCCCGCCTGATCCCGACGAGCGCCAACGGCATGCCGGCCTTCGCCCAATACCGCCCGAACCCCTCAGGCGAGGGCCACACCCCGTGGGCCCTCCAGATCCTGGAACTCCACGAGGGCCGCATCAGGGGCCTGAACGCCTTCCTGGACACGGACCGCTGGTTCCCGCTGTTCGACCTCCCGGACCGCGTGCCATCTTCACTCGAGGAGTGAATCGCGCAACCACTTCGGTTCAATCAGCGACAAACGAAGGCGCACGTTCTCGGACATCGGATGGTTCAACCTCCGAAGCGAGGAGACAAGACACTCCAGGGCTTGGACGTCCGAGAGATCGCATTCCAGAAGGACATTCTCGATTGGCGCCACCGCCTCAGACACTCCCGCAGCAGAAAGAGAAAGCGCCGCCATGCACAGATTCGGATTTCCAGCCTTGATCGCCTCCAACAGAGAGGAAATTCCCTCATAGCTGCCCAGGTAAGTTAGCGCCGATGCCGACATCAGCTTCAAACCGGGCTCCCCTGCCTCACGATATACACGCTCCAGAGGTTCAATCATCAGGGACCCGAACCTGCCAAGCCGCTCGAAGATCAGGAATCGGGCTTCCTCGTCCTCTTCGAACGCAGAAGCCACATGACCAGCGATGATGGAGGAGCAGGCCGCGAGTTCCTCAATCGCGCGAACGCGGCATTCAAGATCCTGCACAGCAAGGCCGGCCAGGGCTCGCTCAACCCTCTCCGAAACATCCATCAACGAAGCCTCGTAACCGTGTAAGTGTAGCCGCCAGCAAATTTCACACCACCCGGGAAGGTGAAGATTGAACTCCTATCCGGCCAAGCTGGCCAACCGTGGCGTCCCGGCCCAGCAGTCCGTAGTTCAGACCGACCGACACCGAAGGTCCGAGACAGCCCGTCGCAGCGCTGCCCTCCACATCACCTCAATAGCTGAACTTCGTCCTGCTTTGGCTCATTCCACAGCACGGTACCCGCTTGTTCGCTCCCGACCCACCAGGTACTTGAACAGGAATCCTCGAATTTGATAATTACGGATTGAGAACCGCCCTGAGTCGCCACAAATGTACGCCACACGCCAACTCCCGTCTTTGCGTAGACGCCGTGCGACCCAGAATCACCACCACAGTCGTAATACTCAGACTGCAGATATTTCGCCTGGAAGCTGCCGTCACCCCTTAGGGTCAGCGAAACAGATCCCGATTTTCATTCGCGCTCCAGCATTTTCCCGTCAACCTGGACAGGGGCTGGATACTTAAGCTCGGGACTTTCCAGTGCGGCGCACCCCGAGACCAAGAAGGTCGCCACTACCGGCCACACAAGCATCTTGGCCCTCGCAGGCAATTTTTCCACACTCCCGCCAATCTCGTACAGTACGACCGTCACGCTTCACTTCCCAAGGGCAGCCGCAGCATCCCATCTCGGAATGTAAACCCTGAATGAAATCATCATCTGCCGCTCGCCGCCCGCACCAAGGAACGGCGGGGCCGGATTGTAGCCCAGCGTGTGTCCACTCCACAACGCTTGCGCCGCCTTGTTTCGCCGGCGTCTTGTAGCCCGTCACTATGTGCGCAAAGGAAGCGATCGACATGGACGCCTGACACTGGGCCAGCTTGTCAGGATTATCCGAGATTGAATAAGAAGACAGACACCCACTCGTCTTCCCAAGCCCGTAATATTGCCCGGCGATCTCGCGAAGGTGATTCGCCGTTAGGTCACTGACCATCAGTTCGTTCGTCACCTGACTTCCTTCGCCGAATTTAGCCGACCTGAACTTGACACCTGGTCGGGTCTGATTGGTTTGCCCGCCCACTGGTCCGGTCACTGTGGTGCTGTTACTGCCATGGCCCAGAACAGGTCGGTTCTCTGCCTCCTTCTTGTTGGCGTAGGTGTCGTCGCCGCCCTTGCCGCCGCTGTCCAGCCAGCCCTTGTCGTCGCCCTCGATGACCCTGAGGCCGTCCGGGTCGACGTTGCCGACCGGGTTGGCGTTGGCGTACGTGTAGCCGTTCATCTGGAGGGGGTCGGCCATGTCGATGATCGGGTCGACCGAGATGAAGCGGCCCGTCTTCTGGAACAGGGCGTCGACCTCGTCGTGATCAAGGAACTCCTGGGGCACGCCCACATCGGCGTCACCGCCGGCGTCTACGCCCACGTAAGGCTCCGCCCCCAGCGCCAGGCCATCGACACCCTCGGCAACGCCCTCAGGTCGACCGATGGCGACCACGACGACCCACCCGCCGCGGCCGTCGTCCGCTGACGTTGCCGTCAGCGTTGCCGTCAAACGCCCGAGAGGCCCCGCCGAATAGCTATTCGGTGGGGCCTCTCGAAATGTCTACAGAATGTTATGAGCTGAGGCTGACTTACCGAGTCACCTGAAGGCGCTCTTCCAGTGTTTCCAGTGAAATCTCACCTTGCACCCATGCGGTGACGTATTGCAGGTCATGAACCGAAAGACCGAAGGCCGATCGAAGCACTTGGGACAGCCGGAACGGCGCCGACCTCAAGTCCGGATGCTTATCAATTAGGAGATCGGTGATCTCTGCGACGCTGCACCCAATCCCGTGGTACTCGACGGCCAAGCGCGCCAATCGTTCAATTTCCTCGTCCATCAGTTCCCTCATCTTCGGAATGCGGCAAGGACTTGCTGGAAGTCCCCGTCGAGCCTCGGAACTGCTTCATCGATCCTCGCACGAGTGAGGCCATATCTGGCTGCTTGTCTTCCAGTCCAGGTTCCCTTGGCTGCCGATACAAGGCTCGCACCACCACGGACAGCTTCGTTGAAGCCTCCAAGGTTATCTCCGCAGACCCAGATCCCCTGAATGCCCTGAACTCGGTCCCCGAAGTGGCCCATAACCTCGTCGAACATCGCCTTACCCCGCAGCGGCGAACCCTTGTCGGGATTGTTGTGCATCATCATGGTCAGAATGCCGTCACTATCACGGTCGGCAATCACGCCGCTTCCACTCGCATCATGCGAAATAGAGTAAGTGCTTTCGTTGCCGCCACGCGTAAATCCGCAGTTGTGAACAAGGACCGGCGTGGCCCCCGCCAGCACATAGTACGTGTGCCGGCAGCCCCTCCTCTAGCAGCGTTTATGCAGGTGAGGAGGGGTTTTGCGGTCCGCAGGAGTCCGTGATTGTGCGCCTGAGAACGCCTAACACAATGAGGTGGATCGGTCCTGGTGGCCGTGTCCGGTCGTCGGGATCGGCGTTGTCCGAACATGGGGGCTTCACCGTGGATCGTGTCGGATGACCTGTGGGAGCGGATCGAGCCGCTCTTGCCGAAGCGGGAGCGACGGTTCAGGTACCCGGGTCGCAAGCCGGTTCCGGATCGGCAGGTGCTGTGCGGGATCCTGTTCGTGCTGCACACCGGCATCCAGTGGGAACACCTGCCCCAGGAGCTCGGCTTCGGGTCCGGTATGACGTGCTGGCGTCGACTGCGGGACTGGAACGAGGCCGGGGTTTGGCAGCAGCTGCATGAGGTGCTGCTGGCCGAGCTGAACGCGGCGGCCCGGCTCGACTGGTCGAGGGCGGTTGTCGACTCCAGTCATGTCAGGGCGTTAAAAGGGGGCTCCAGACAGGCCCGTCGCCAGTCGACCGGGGGGCGGGCCGGCTCCAAACATCACCTGATCACCGACGGACACGGCACCCCGCTCGCGGTCATCCTCACGGGCGGCAACCGCAACGACGTCACCCAGCTCGTGCCCCTGCTTGATGCCGTCCCGCCCGTCCGAGGCAGGCCCGGGCGGCCTCGCCGCAAGCCTCAGTCGGTCTTCGCCGACCGCGGCTACGACCACGACATCTACCGCGACCAGGTCCGGGCCCGTCGGATCCTCCCCGTCATTGCCCGGCGTGGCACAGCCCATGGCAGCGGCTTGGGCACCTACCGGTGGGTGGTCGAGCGCACCTTCGCCTGGCTCCACGGTTTCAAACGACTCCGCGTCCGCTGGGAACGCCGAGCCGACATCCACGAAGCCTTCCTCAAGCTCGCGTGCTGCCTGATCACCCACCGCCAGGTGCTGTCCTTGGCCGGCCCGGCAAACTGATCGCATGAACCGAGACGCCCTGCAATCCGCACTGTCCCAAGGTGGCTGCATCTCTGCACGCGCAGCTCTGGCCGAGTTGAAGGCAGGCGCGGACTTCGAGGTCTTCTTGAACCAAACGGCTTCTGCGCAACAGCTCTGGGACATCTGGTCCTGGCGGCGCGAAGTCATGCTCGACACGGGTGTCACACCTCGGCCCGGACTTGCGGAAGCCATCACCGGACTCCAGGCCGCAGGAACAGCTCGGGTCTACATGGCGACCGTCACTGGATCGCAGAGACGTTTCACGATCTTCCTGTCGGAAGACCTCACCCAGTGTTGCCGTCGCTACTGCCGTCAGGAGTCGGGGGTCTCGGGCGGGTCGGGGATGCGGTCACCGCGCGATTCCGCGACCCGGAGTGCATCCGTGAGGGCTTCGGTCAGCCGGCAGGCGAGCCACCGGTACTCCGCGGCCGACACCACGCCCCGGGACACCCCCGCCTCCCGCCGCGTCCGCGCCAACGGCGACGGAACCGTCTACCAGCGCAAAGACGGGAAGCCGCCGGATACGTCCTCGCCCCCGGCAACACCCGCAAGCGCGTCCGCGTCTACGGCACCACCCGCAAAGACGCCCTGGCCACGCTCACCGAGAACATCTCCGCCAGCAACCGCGGCTTCCCCATACCGTCCGCCCAGGGCAGCGTGGCCGCGTACCTGGCGTACTGGCTGGAGAACGTCGCCGTCCACCACCTGCGCGAGAACACCCACACCCGCTACACCACCTGCGTCCACCGGTACCTCATCCCCGGCCTCGGCAAGAAGAAGCTCACCAAGCTCACCGCCAAGGACGTCCGCACCTGGCTCAACCGCCTCCGCACCACCTGCCAGTGCTGCACGCGCGGCATCGACGCCCGGCGCGACCAGCCCCGCTGCTGCGCCGCCGGCCGGTGCTGCTCCAAGCTGCTGTCCCCGCTGACGCTCACCTATCTCCATTCCGTGCTCAAGTCCGCCTTGGAGCACGCCGTCCGTGAGGAAGAGATCCCGCGCAACGTCGCCCGTAACGTCCGCACCGGCACCCCACGCCCTCGACGCTTCGAACCCCTCACCGCCGAAGAAGCCCGGCAGTTTCTCACCGCCGCCCAGGACCACCGGCTGCACGCGCTGTTCGAACTCGCCCTCCACACCGGACTCCGCAAAGGCGAACTCCTCGGCCTGCACTGGGAAGACCTCGACCTCGACGCGGGCACCGCCGCCGTCCGCCGCACCCTTCAGCGAACCGCCGCAGGCGGGCTCACCACGCTGCCCACCAAGACGCGGGCCTCCGAGCGCCGCATCGCCCTTCCCACCCGCTGCGTCCAGTCGCTGAAGCTCCACCACGAGCAGCAGCAGCGCGAGCATGAGGCCGCGGGCACCACGTGGCGGCACGACGGGCACGTGTTCACCACTGCGCAGGGCCGACCGATCGACCCGACCAACCTCACCCGCGCCTTCATCACGCTCCTCCGCAAGGCCGGCCTCCGCCGCATCCGCTTCCACGACCTCCGCCACTCCACCGCCACCCTGCTGCTGGAACAGGGCGTCGAACTCGTCGTGATCAAGGAACTCCTCGGCCACGCCCACATCGGCGTCACCGCCACCGTCTACGCCCACGTCAGGCTCTGCCTCCAGCGGAACGCCATCGACACCCTCAGCACCGCACTCGGCAGCCCGGAGAACACCAAGACGGCACGCTCCGACGGCGACGAACCGCCACCCTGCGCCTCCCTCGTCCGCTGACGTTGCCGTCAACTACTGCCGTCACCAAGTGCCGAAGCCCCGCCAGGACGCACCTGACGGGGCTTCGGGTTTGCAGACCTACACCCGTCGTAGACCCGAATTTCAGCAGGTCGGAAATTCGGAGAACACGGGACTCGGCCCATTTTCACCAACGAAGGCTACTCGCCAATCAAGGCAGCATGCCGCCGTGGCTTTCAGTGAAACTGCGAGAAACTTCCCGGATTTCAGGGTCGCCACTCTCGGCAGCTTTGCCAATCACGGCACTCAGAGCTTCCCACGCTTCAACCTCGGCCAGTACGTCAGCCAGCCTGAGATAGTCTTCCACTTCACCGCTAGATAGGCACTTTAGCGCTACCCGCGCGAATTTCGATGGATCAATTTCTTTCCGAGCTGCCCGGATCGCCTCACGGGCGGGCAGCGCCCACCCAGTCGACAAGGAAAGGTCAACCAGCAGATCGAGCAGCTTCGGAACGTCCTCAGGGAAGAGGTGGAGGAAATCCAGAGCGGCAGACCGATCCCACGCCGAACTGCTTGAAAGTGCCTTCGCCAGCAATTCCACGCGTGAGGGCAACTGGTTCACCTCGGCGCGACATTGAGCGACCTCTCGTTCGGCTGCCACCAAGGCACGCCATTCCTCCATTCCCAGGGCATCTCTTTCTGGACTCACAGTTTCTTTCCTATGTTCTGCCAGTTCATCCCTTGGATGAGCCCTACATACTCGTCGAACGACATGCGACGCGTTGGGTAGATGGTGTGGTGACCAAGTGCGCGCGGACCTCCGACCCCTCTACCGTCGGCGATAACACCCAACCCGTCAGGAAGTGGCCCCGTAGGGGTACGAACCTGCCCCTTCAGTCCGATACGGCTGGCGTTCTCCACCGAATCAAACGTCGAGAGCCCCTGCACATCCAGAGATTTCAGTTTCTCAGCAGTAGGCCCATTGACGAAGCCGTCCGCATCCACATCGATATCTTTCCCCGGGCGAACCCTCGGCCCACCCACCGTGTACAGAGGGCAGTTGCTGTTGTGAACGAGGACCGGAGTAGCCCCCGCCAGCACATAGTACGTGTGCTGGCCGAGGTGCCGTCATCTGCGTTTTCGCAGGTCACCGTAATTCGGCCAGTCCGTGGATGTGCGCGGAAGTGGCGTGCTGTGCGCCTCTGTTGCGGTCGGCGTTGCCGTCAGACGGCAGTGCGCGTGAGGTCGGTGGAGTGGGCTTTGGCCGGTGTCCTGCCCGGGTTGGGGTCGGGCATGGTCAGGGGCCGTACGCTGGCCCGGCAACTCGGGCAGGCTTTGGACCTGCCCGGAATTTGAACGAGTGGCCCCCTGGCCTTGCCCGACGCGGGCCCCGGCCTGGGGACGTGGGTAAAGCCCACGGAGCCGACCGGCCCCACCTCCGGGCCTGCGCCCCGGCCAACTCCCAATCGTCGCCTCGCCGTCGGCCTGGCGCTCGCTGTGCTGGCGCGTTCGGCCTGCTCCACGCTTCCGGTGATCCGCTACGCGCTTCTGCGCGGCCTGGTCGCTGGCCGGCCCGCGGTGGCGGAGCCGAGAGCGGGCCGGGTGGGCGGCCGTGCCGCGCGCGACCCGCGTCAGCGGGTCGCCTTGAAGACGTAGAGAAAGTTTGGACGCATCCCACTTCGGCGCTACGCCCTGGCTGTCGGTTGAGCGTTCGGCTGGGGCTGCTGACCTGGTGTAATGGCCTGCGGGTGTGGCTCCCGCTACGGCCACTGGCGGGACTCTATTCAACGCGGCTCACCGCGAACAGGCGGTGGCGACCCGTGCCTGACGACGAACTCCTCACCGTCCCCGAGGCCATGGCCCGCCTCAAGATCGGCCGCTCCGCCCTCTACGACCTCCTGCGCTCCCGCCGCCTGGCCTCGCTGACCATCGGCCGCACCCGCCGCATCCCCGCCCACGCCCTCGCTGACTACGTCCAGCGCCACCTGGAAGAGGCCGCCCGATGACCGCCCCCAAGCGCAAGAAGGCCCGCGCCAACGGCGAAGGCACCATCTACCAGCGCAAGGACGGCCGCTGGGAAGCCGCCGGCTACGTCCTCGCCGCCAACGGCACCCGCAAACGCGTCCGCGTCTACGGCACCACCCGCAGAGAAGCCGCCAACAAACTCGCCGAGAAGGTCGCCGACAGCAACCGCGGCCTCCCTGTCGCCACCGCTGACAGCACGCTCGGTGACTACCTGACCTACTGGTTGGGCACCGTCGCCGTCCACCGGCTCCGCGAGAACACCCACACCCGCTACGCGTCCTGTGTCCGCCTCCATCTCGTCCCCGGCCTCGGCACCAAGAAGGTCGCGCGCCTCACCGCCAAGGACGTCCGCACCTTCCTCGACCGGCTCCGCACCACCTGTCAGTGCTGCACCCAAGGCCTGGACTCCGAACGGAAGAGGTGCTGCGCGGTCGGCGAATGCTGCCAGAAGCAGTTGGCCCCTTCGACGGAGACGTACGTGCACTCGGTCCTCAAAGTCGCCCTCGAACACGCCGTCTGCGAAGACGAGCTGCCCCGCAACGTCGCCCGAAACGTCAAGACCACCACGCACCAGCCCAGACGCTTCCGGCCGCTCACTGCGGCAGAGGCGCGTCAGTTCCTCGACGCGGCCCGCGCCGATCGGCTGCATGCGCTCTACGAACTCGCCCTGAGAACCGGACTCCGCAAGGGAGAACTCCTCGGCCTCCTCTGGGAAGACCTCGACCTCACAACCGGGACGGCCAGCATCCGCCGCTCGCTCCAGCGCACCCGCACCGGCGGCCTCACCCACCTACCCACCAAGACCCGGGCGTCCGAGCGCCGTATCGCGCTCCCGACCGAATGCATCCACTCCCTCAAGGAGCACAAGGGACGGCAGGACAAGGAGCGCGAGACCGCTGAGTCAGCCTGGCAGGACAGCGAACTCGTCTTCACCACCCCGACCGGCGGGCCTCTCGACCCGGCCAACCTCACCCGCCGCTTCCGCAACTTCCTCAACCGAGCTGGCCTCCGCTGCATCCGCTTCCACGACCTCCGCCACTCAACCGCCACCCTGCTCCTGGAACAGGGGGTCGACCTCGTCGTCATCAAGGAACTCCTCGGTCACGCCCACATCGGCGTCACAGCCAGCGTCTACGCCCATGTCCGACTCCGCCTCCAACGCCAAGCCATCGACACCCTCGGCAACGCCCTCGGCGGCCAGGACGACGACCCCGACGACCCGCCCGCCGCAGCCGTCGTCCTCTGACGTTGCCGTCACCATTGCCGTCATGAAGCCCTGAACCCCCTCACCCACGCTCCGGGAAGGGGGTTCAGGCATTTGCCTGGCTCGCAGGCGATTGATAGATGAATCTGCGCGCTCAACGCTAGAAAATTAGCGTTCCCGCATCACCTACGGCAGCCTTTCGCAGATGTCTAGCCACCGCGAGATGGTTGCACGCACCTTGGGATCAAGAACGTGTGACCGCATTGCACTCAAAGCGTGAACAATATTCTTCACCCTCCGCAACTCGGCTATCTCATCAATAGGTCGCGATGGCCAGTTATCCGCGACCCTCACGGCCTCTTCGGGTGATTTCCCAATCGCCCGAAGCGCATCCTCAGCTACTTGATCCGGGTGCAAAACTTCCTGAACGTCACTGCCCGGGTAGCGTCCGTACTCAGAAACCAGGAATGCAAGTCGCATGCACCCCTTCCAAGATGGCATTACCTGCAGCTTCACGGCTTCCCTCGTCGCTTGCGCGGCCAACAACGAATACTTGCGCCGCATCGAGGTCGACAGTGTGCTGCTGCGCACCCGATCCAGGGAGACCTCCACGAGCGTCTCCCACCAGTAGAAACGGTCATCCGGGTCGGCTGGCTGACGGGTCAACAACCAGCCCCGTCGCGCCTCCTCCCCCAATTCCACCAGATGGCGGATGTCCTCATCGCTAGGGCCCAACAAGTTCCACGCTCCCGGGGGAGAAGTCGATCCCAGCCTGTCGGAATTTTTCAATCCCTAGATTGATGCTGCATCTACACGGGAGATAGTGACCGCTCTGATTTGAGATTCGAATCCCGAAGAACATTCCACCTGCGCCGGCCACGTCTGCCTCGCCCGCCGCAAGCACCGGAGCGCCTCTGGTCATGATGCTGTGTTTGATTGCATCATCGGTCGCAGGCACCACATGAAGCACTTCGTTCGTGTCGACAACCCATTTCACAACACCCGAGTTGAGTGCCTCCTCCCAACCGGCCTGCCCCGGGCTGACCGAACGCACTCCTCGCGCTTCTGCTGCATCCAGCTCATCGGCGAGGTTGTATCGCCCTTCCACGTCGTTCTTGAAGGGGGCACTATTGCCGCCGCAGTTGTGAACGAGGACCGGCGTGGCGCCCGCCAGCACATAGTACGTGTGCTGGCTGAGGTGCCGTCATCTGCGTTTCCGCAGGTCAGCGAAATTCGGCCAGTCCGTGGGTGTGCGTGTAAGTGCCCCCTTGTGCGCCCCTGTTGCCGTCGGCGTTGCCGTCAGACGGCTACGCGCGTGAGGGCGGCGGAGTGGGCTTTGGCGGTGTCCTGTTCGGGTTGGGGTCGGGCATGGTCAGGGGGCCGTACGCTGGCCGGCAACTCGGGCAGGCTTTGATCCTGCCCGGAATTTGAACGAGTGGCCCCCTGGCCTTGCCCGACGCGGGCCCCGGGCCGAACAGGTGGGTAAAGCCCACGGAGCCGACCGCCCCACCCGCAAGCTACGCACTGGCCAACGCCCTGTCGCTGCCTCGCCGTCAGCCTGGCGCTCGCCGTGCGGGAGCGTCCCAGTTTCCTCGCGCTTCTGGTCATCGCTGCGCTGTCTTTGCGCGGCCTGGTCGCTGGCCGGCCCGCGGTGGCGGAGCCGAGAGCGGGCCAGGTGGGCGGCCGTGCCGCGCGCGACCCGCGTCAGCGGGTCGCCTTGAAGACGTAGAGAAAGTTTGGACGCATCCCGCTCCGGCGGTATGCCCTGGCTCGTTCGCTGGGCTGCTGGCCCGGCGCGATGGGCTGCGGCATGTGGGTGCTACACCCGCCAGTGGGCTCTACTCGGCTCGGGTGACCTTGGCGTGGTCGGAGAAGACGCATCGGAACCGGTCATGGCCTGTGCGTCCGGTGGGGCGGAGTGCCCGGTCCTGGGCAGTGCCCTTGGAGCGGAGGCCGCCCAAAGCGGCAAGGCTGCCAACCATGAGCGCTGCGGTCACCCAGAACGGCCGACGGGCCCCACGAGAAGACTCGTGGGGCCCGTCGGCGTCCGGCTGCGTTGCCGTCATCGTTGCCGTCAAAGCTCCTCAGAGGACCGTTGGCGGGATGCCAGAAATCCAGTGACGCGTGTGCGCATTACGCCATCTGCCGTACACCTATTCCGCCCGGCCCTGCGCATGCGATTTGACTTGGACAGGGAACCCACTAGCCATCCCTTTGGCCGCTTGTCGAGGTGGGTATTCCATCTGGATGGAATACCCACTCGGCAATTACTCGTCATTCGATGAAGTGGAACCATCCCGGCTCCGGCTCGTCGAGGACTCCACCTTGCGTCATGTCGCGGCATACCTGCATAAGGTCTTCCTTAGAGGGAACGGGACTCATGCGAATGCTCCGCGCAAAAACCTCCAGGCGCCAAGTATCAAACGCCTCCGACCCGTCTAGAAGTAGGTCCAACTCAATCTCGGCGCCATCGGGTCCGACCATCCGATACCCGCGCCCATGGACCGTGTACGAGAAGCCGCCATCCGTCTGCCCTCTTCGTTCGAGCTCCCCCGCGCGGACAGCCTTCAGCACATGCTCCAGCATGTCGAACTGAGGATAGTTGACCATCAGCGCCGCTCTGATGAACGTGCGATACCGCAGGAAGGAACGCACGCAGACAGCAGCTTGATTCGACTGGCTCACCGGCGCCTCCGCCCTCTCCGCTCCTCGGGAAAATCTCCGCCCACTTCGATAGCCGCCCAGACCACTTCATCGGCGGACTTGTAACCGTACGCCTTGACCTCATCAAGTGTAAGAGATCGGTACTGAACATCGATCCCTGCCTTCTTGGCCGCCGAAACTCGATGATGGCCGTTGATTACGTAGCGCCGGTTCAGATGCTCGAAGACCTCGATGGGCTCTCCGACCCATCCATCCGTGGCCATACTTTCGGCAATTTGATCGACCCGTTCACGGTCTCTGGCGCCGCCGAGCTGCTCCGTTCGCTCCACTTCATGAGGGCTGACGGAGCAATTGTGGACGAGTACTGGCGTGGCACCTGCGAGCACATAGTACGTGTGCCGGCAGCCCCTCCTCTAGCAGCGTTTATGCAGGTGAGGAGGGGTTTTGCGGTCCGCAGGAGTCCGTGATTGTGCGCCTGAATCCGTGGTTGTTGCCGTCGCTACTGCCGTCAAGAGTCGGGGGTCTCGGGCGGGTCGGGGATGCGGTCACCGTGCGATTCCGCGACCCGGAGTGCATCCGTGAGGGCTTCGGTCAGCCGGCAGGCGAGCCACCGGTACTCCGCGGCCGACACCACGCCCCGGGACACCCCCGCCTCCCGCCGCGTCCGCGCCAACGGCGACGGAACCGTCTACCAGCGCAAAGACGGGAAGCCGCCGGATACGTCCTCGCCCCCGGCAACACCCGCAAGCGCGTCCGCGTCTACGGCACCACCCGCAAAGACGCCCTGGCCACGCTCACCGAGAACATCTCCGCCAGCAACCGCGGCTTCCCCATTCCGTCCGCCCAGGGCAGCGTGGCCGCGTACCTGGCGTACTGGCTGGAGAACGTCGCCGTCCACCACCTGCGCGAGAACACCCACACCCGCTACACCACCTGCGTCCACCGGTACCTCATCCCCGGCCTCGGCAAGAAGAAGCTCACCAAGCTCACCGCCAAGGACGTCCGCACCTGGCTCAACCGCCTCCGCACCACCTGCCAGTGCTGCACGCGCGGCATCGACGCCCGGCGCGACCAGCCCCGCTGCTGCGCCATCGGCCAGTGCTGCCACAAGGCGCTCTCCCCGCTGACGCTCACCTACATCCACTCCGTGCTCAAGTCCGCCCTGGAGCACGCCGTATATGAGGAAGAGATCCCGCGCAACGTCGCCCGCAACGTCCGCACCGGCACACCCCGGCCCCGACGCTTCGAACCCCTCACCGCCGAAGAAGCCCGCCAGTTCCTCACCACGGCCCAGGGGCATCGGCTGCACGCGCTGTTCGAACTCGCCCTCCACACCGGACTCCGCAAAGGCGAACTCCTCGGCCTGCACTGGGAAGACCTCGACCCCGGCTCGGGCACCGCCGCCATCCGCCGCACCCTTCAGCGCACAAGCGCAGGCGGGCTCACCACGCTGCCCACCAAGACCCGGGCCTCTGAACGCCGCATAGCCCTCCCCACCCGCTGCATCCAGTCGCTGAAGCTCCACCACGAGCAGCAGAAGACCGAGCGTGAGGCCGCGGGCACCACATGGCAGCGCGACGGGCGCGTGTTCACCACTGCGCAAGGCCGGCCTCCGCCGCATCCGCTTCCACGAGCTCAGGCACTCGACCGCCACCCTGCTGCTGGAACAAGGAGTCGAACTCGTCGTCATCAACCCTGGAGCTCCCAACGCAGGAGCCCCGCCGGACCAAGGTCGGCGGGGCTCCTCATTTACTGAAGCGAACGTGTCATTCGTCACTCGCGAGAGCTTCAGAAGCCACAGAAAGTGCCTCCCCCAAAGAATCTACGACTGTCGGATTGAGCAATCGAGGGTTCTCCAGACGGTAGGAACCTCCAGAAAGTGGAGTAATGCTTACTTCCTTGGCCCCTTGCTGTCGGTGCACCGATCTAAGACGTAGCGTTCCATGGCTGAGAGTTGGGAAGAAATGGCCGAACCGACCATCTGCGTAGGCCGCTTCCACTAGCAGGCGCTCCTCGGAGAACTCTTCTGCAGTCCGCAACCAACTCCACTGAGCGGGTACCGGGTCTCCTGACTCGTGGGCTCTCGCTAGCCGCCCCGACATCATGAATGGGAACCTTCCAGCGAAGTCATCCACGGAAATGCCATCCCGCCATGCAGCCAATGCCTCAATCAGATCGCCTAGATCATCAGTGGCACCCTCAGCCCATGTGAATCCCTGCCCCTGGATTGCTACGTAGAAGGTCCTGCTTTGGCTACCGAGCTGAACAGAAGCCTTTCCGCGACTCGAATCCAGCTCAGCTGTGGCTAGCAGGCCAGGTCCCGATGCGTAGTGACTGTAGAGCCGCCCCAGGTCGAGATTCTTCTTCTCCGACGCTAGCTCCATCGCCGAGATAAGGCCGCCCGCAGCGAAGAGGTCTGGGTAGAGACCAGGGCCAAGCGCATCCATGCTCTTGAAACCCCCCTCGGTTCGTTTTGCTAGCAGCCACAGAACTTCCCTGCATCCCACATGAAGGGCCGCCGTTGCCGTCAACTGCTGCCGTCAAGACGGCCAGAAGCCCGACCGGAGTGATATCCCGATGGGGCTTCGGCTCATTCAATCTCTACCAGACGGATCCGCTGAGTCCCAGCGGCAGACCTCGGCTCCTTCGGAAGTCTACTCAGACTGGTCTAATGCGCCTAATTTCGTCTCTACTCGCACGTAGATCCGTCAGCAGCTGCTGATAGTCGCCGCCAGATGGAGCACTTCCGGAGGTCCAGATTTGCTGGTACTTCAGCCATGCTTCCCAACATTTCTTGAGTACACCTTCTAGAGCAGCCGATAGCCCCATGAGGTCCTTGTCCGGAAGGCGTTCTTTTGCGCTGAGCTGGTAAGAAACATTGAAGCGTCCATGCTCGGCCAGAAGTTCGCCGATTGCTTCATTGATCGAGTTTGACGCATAGTCGCTCGAAATTACACAGATCACGAAATTCACGAAGTGAACTCGTGTGGGGCCTTGAAGTTCGGGAGGCACGGACCATGCGTCTGGCAGGTCATCCAGCCAATCAAACTCATCCACCTTCTACCTCTTCTCCCCGCAGGATCCCCATTTGATTCACTGGCCCGCTCGACGCAGGAAGACTGCCAGCTCTCTGATTGTTCCTTGGGCCGGAACATTCGGGACTCCACCTGCCTGCAGAACCCTCGCACAGTAGTGAAAACACGTTTCTGTCGCAGCGTCATAGGTGCCAGTGGCTCCCCTCCCAAGAAAGACCTCTTGGTAGGCCATAGCGCCGCCAGGATTCGGCAGGTCAAAAGTCACCGAACGTGCGCTGGACGAAACGGCTCCTGTGAAGATCTCTGACCTCACTGGCGTAGCGATCGTTTCACCTCCCACCTCCACCAGACCACCGACCTGGTGCGTGTGAAGAGTCTCCCCGCCCGCTCTGACCTCGATCGAAGCATGGCCACCGTCGTAATGGATCGTCGCTGTGCCACCGCAATTGTGAACCAGGACCGGCGTAGCCCCGGCGAGCACATAGTACGTGTGCTCGCCGAGCAGGCGTCACCTGCATTTTCGCTGGTCAGCGAATTCCGGCGGGTCCGAGGGCGTACGTGGAAGTCCCCTGCCGTGCGCCCCTGTTGCCGTCGGCGTTGCCGTCAGACGGCAACGCGCGTGAGGTCGGTGGAGTGGGCTTTGGCCGGTGTCCTGCCCGGGTTGGGGTCGGGCATGGTCAGGGGCCGTACGCTGGCCCGGCAACTCGGGCAGGTCTTGATCCTGCCCGGAATTTGAACGAGTGGCCCCCTGGCCTTGCCCGACGCGGGCCCCGGCCCGGGGAGGTGGGTAAAGCCCACGGAGCCGACCGACCCCACCTCCGGGCCTCCGCCCCGGCCAACTCCCTGCCGTCGCCTCGCCGTCTGCCTGGCGCTCGCCGCGCTGGCCGCGTCCTGCTTCTCCTCGCTTCCGGCGCGACGCTGCGCTGTTTCTGCGCGGCCTGGTCGCTGGCCGGCCCGCGGTGGCGGAGCCGAGAGCGGGCCGGGTGGGCGGCCGTGCCGCGCGCGACCCGCGTCAGCGGGTCGCCTTGAAGACGTAGAGAAAGTTTGGACGCATCCCGCTTCGGCGGTATTGCCCTGGCTTCGGTTGAGCGTTCGGCTGGGCTGCTGGCCTGGTGCGATGGTCTGCGGGTTGTGGGTCCTGTTCCGGCTGGCGGTGGTGGTTCTACTCGGCTCGGGTGACCTTGGCGTGGTCGGTGAAGACGCGTCTGAAGAGGTCGTGGCCGGTGCTGGCGTTAACGGCGCGAAATGGCCCCAGATTTCCGGTCTGGGCTGGCCCCACGTCGGTGGTTGAAGTGGCGCTTGTTCCGGCCTGAAGTGGCTCCGGGTTCCGGTCTCAGCAGGGCCAGCCATTTTAGCCGTGGGGCTGTTGAGGTGGGCTGATGGGCCATGAGCGAGAATGCTGCGCATGACGACTTGAAGAGCACCGGCAGGGCGGTGGCACTGGGTCAAGGTGGCGACCTGGGACACGATCAGGGACGGTGATCGCCGAATCTGTGCTGCCTGCGGGACAGCGGTCCGCTCCTACCAGTTCCGTCTCTATCCGCCTGAGTCCTCGATGTTCGAGCGGTGCGTCGGCTTGGCATGGTGCTCCGGGTGCCGGATCTACTCCGGTGCGATGGTCCACATTCCGCGAACACGTGTCCTCATCGACGCATTGGGGTCCCTGCCTGAGGACGAGTCTGTTCGACTGCGCCGCAGCGAAGCGAAGCTGGTCGACTATCTCGATCGCCAAGGTCGCCGGAAGCCTTGATCCACATCCAGAGGGTGACCGGTCATCTGTGAGGGCTACTTCTTCGCCTGTTGCTTGGCTTTGGTCTGGGCGAGGCGGTAGGACTCGGTGCCGGTCTCGATGATGGTGCCGTTGAAGGTGAGCCGGTCGACGATGGCCGCGCAGAGGCGCGGGTCGGTGAACGTCTTGGTCCAGCCTCCGAACGATTCGTTCGAAGCGATGGCCACGCTGTTCTTCTCCTCCCTCTCGGTCAGAACCTGGAACAGCATCTCGGCTCCCCGCCGGTCAAGCTCGAGATAGCCCAGCTCATCAATGCAGAGCAGATCGACGCGCCCGTAGCGAGCGATCGTCTTCGACAGCTGCTTCTCGTCGGCTGCCTCGACGAGCTCGTTGACGAGCTTGGCGGCCAGGGCATAACGGACGCGGCAGCCGGCCATGGCCGCCGCCGTCCCGAGCCCGATCAGCAGGTGGGACTTGCCGGTGCCGGAGTCCCCGATCAGGCAGAGCGGCTCGCCCTTCTTGACCCAGTCGCAGGTGGCGAGGTTGTTGACCACAGCCGGGACGACGTTGGGGTTGGCGCTGTAGTCGAAGTCGGAGAGCCACTTCTGGCGGGGGAAGCCGGCCGCCCGGATCCGTCGCTCCGAGCGTCGCCGGTCCCGGTCCTCGCACTCGGACATCAGCAGCTCGGCCAGAAACCCTCGGTAGGAGAGCTGTTCGCGTTCGGCGCGGGCGACGAGGTCCGGGAACTGGGCTCGCATGGTGGGCAGCCGCAGGACCCGGCAGGCGGTGTCGATCGCTGCGTCGGAGGCGGTCTCGGTCAGGTTGTGGTGCAGGCCGGTCATGGCGCGTCCTTCCTGGAGCGGTTCAGCAGCTGGTCCCAGCGGTCGAGAGAGGGCAGGGGACGCTGGTCGGCGGGGAGGCGGACGGCCCGATGGGCGTTCAGGCTGACCACCTCACTGGGTTCCGGCCCGGGCAGGACAGGAGCCGGCCGGGTGACCGTCACGGTGGGGGAACGGCCATCGGTCTGAGCGGCTTTGCGGGCTTCGAGGGCGACGATGTCGGCGGTGTGGGCGCCAGCTGCGAGGGCGGATCGGATTCCGGCGAACACATCGCGGTGTTCGAGGTGGCGGTGCAGCAGGAGCACGTGGACCAGCTGCTTGGTGCCTTCGGTGTCGCCCTCGGCCTTCTTCGCAGCAGCCCAGAACGCTTCGTGGGCGGCGGTGAACGTGCCCTCGCGGCGGGCCTGGTCCAGGGCCTCGGAGCCGGCCATCGCGCCGGGCTTGGCCAGCAGGACTTCGAGGAAGTGGTCCAGGACGACGCGCTCGGCGCCCTTCGCCGTCAGGCGGGGGTGGCGGGCGATCTCGGTGCGGCCGTGGAAGACGATCAGGTCGCTGGAGCGGAGCACGACCCGGACGGTGCGGCCGATGAACCGGGCCGGAACCGAGTAGCGGCAGACCCTCACCGCGATCATCCCGTAGCGGTCCACCCGCGGGGTGAACACGACGCCGGTCTCGAAGGAATCCTGAGGCAGCGGCATCAGGAGCACGGACTCGCGGGCGAAGTCCTGGCCGATCGTGCGGATCCGCATCCCGATCCGCCGTCCTTCCTCAGACCGCTCGAACTCGGCGAAGGACGCGTTCAGCTCGTCCAGAGAGCCCACCCGGGGAACGGGCGTGAGGTAGTTGCGGCGGAAGTAGCCAACCTGACCCTCCACTCCACCCTTCTCATGGGCGCCGCGAAGTCCCGGCTCGCAGTAGAAAGGGGTGAGCCCGAAGTGCTGGCGGAACTCCGTCCACCTGGGGTGTTCCTCCCGTGACCGGCTCTTGTGGATCACCCGGGAGACCGCCGGGGAGAGGTTGTCGTAGCGGATCTGCCCGCCCGGAACACCGCCCAGCGTGCGGAAGGCGTGAACGTGGCCGTCCAGAAAAGCCTCCTGGCCGCAGGAGGTGGTGATGCGGTGCACGGCCTTGCCCGAGTAGGCCAGACGCAGGGCGAAGACGAAGCACTTCGTCCTTTCGCCCGCCAGGTCCACCCATGCCTCGCCGAAGTCGACCTCGGCGTCCATGCCCGGCTGGTTGTGGCGGATCACGAACCCCGCCGCCGGTGCCGCCCCCGCAGCCTCGGCGATCTCCCGACGCCGACGGGAGACGTAGTCCCAGACCGTGGTGTAGGCGATCTCCGCCCCACACTCCTGCCGCAGCCGGTTCAGGATCCGCTGGACCGTGTGCCGCTGCTTCGGCGGCGCCTCCAGATCCCCCAGCAGCCACTCGTCGATCGTCTTCTTGAACGGATCCAACCTGGGCGAGGGCCGCACCGGCGTCTTCCGCGGCCTGGGCACCGGCGACGCCAGAGCCTCGCGTACGAGCCGGCGGTGCACGCCGTACTTGCGGGCCAGCGCCCGCATCGACAGCCCCTCCTGCCACGAGTCACGGCGGATCCGCAGGAACAGCTCTTCCCTCGACAACTCCATCCGGCATCGCCCCCACACGGTGGCCCACCACGACCGTCCCACCACCCGCCACCCGGTGGGGCCAGATCAGACCGGAACAACCCCCGAACGCTCTCGTACGCCCCCAGGAGTGGGGCCAACTCAAGCCGGAAAGTGGAGCCGAACCAGAGCGTTAATGCCACGGTGCGTCCGGTGTGGCGGAGTGCCCAGTCCTGTGCGGCTTCCTGTTCATCGCGCGGGCCGGATTCGGCTCCGCAGTTGGCAGCGACGCAGAACGCCTCGTAGGTGATGCCGCCTTCAGGGGCGTGGCGGATGGTGTGGCTGACGTGCCGGTAGACGGCGCGGGGGCTCACTGGTGGCCCTCCGGGTGGCGTCGCATGTAGACGTTGCAGTCGCTGACGGTGGTCATGTCGCCGACCGCGCGGGCCCGGTCGCGTACGTTGGCCAGTTCGGTACAGCCCGCGCAGCCTTCAACGGGAGTCGGCTCCAGTTCCAGGCGCAAGGGGAGTTCGACCGGCTGGGTGGAGTATCTGGTCGGCTCCGTCATGCACATCGCCACCTCTCGAACGTCACATGGCCGACCTCTTGACAGATCGGTGCTCTAGTTCAGTATTCGAGTGGCCGAAGCGCTCCCGCTACGGTTCGTAGTGCACTAGTGTGCCCTCACTGACAGCACGTCAACTCAACGGAGGGGCACGCCTTATGCCCAGTCCCAAGACGTTCACGAAGATCGCGGATCACTTCCGGGAGCGCATCCTGTCCGGAGAGCTTGAGCCGGGCGCCAAGCTGCCGACCAACCGGGAGATCGCCGGGCAGTGGCAGGCCGCGGCCGCCACCGTCTCCCGCGCCTTGCAGGCTCTCCAGGTGGAGAACTTCATCCGCACCACCCCCCGGGGCACCTACGTCGCCGATGACCCTCGCTGGACGCTGTCGGCGCGGGACCGGCTGGCCCGGGTCCAGCGGGTGAAGTCGTTCCTGGCCGAGGGGGAGACGAGCCGGGTGACGGCCGCCGAGCTGATCATCCCGCCGCTGTACGTGGCGGAGATCTTCGATCTGGAGGCCGGGGATCAGGTGGTTCGGCGCGAGTGGCTGGCCGGACGGGGCAAGACCCGGACCGTGTTCGCCGTGACCTGGTACCCGGCCCCGTTCGCCGCCCTCGTGCCGGACCTGCTGAACACCGCCCCGGGCCGCAATCACGGACTCTCGGCCAGGGTTCTGGAAGCCACCGGGCGCACGATCACCCACGCCCGCGACGACATGCACGCCCGTCCCGCCGATGCCCGAGAGGCGAGCGCGCTGGGGCTGCCGGTCGGCTCCCCGATCCTGGTCGGCGCCCACCGCTGGTCGGACGCGGAGGGGATCATCGAGTACGGGGAATGGTGCCTGCCGCCTCGATTCACCATCGGCTACGAGTACCAGCCCTGACCGATCCACGCGAAGCGTCCCCGAAAGCCAGCCTGCGGCCTTCGGGGACGCTGCCGTTCACGTACCCGCCTCAGTTGGTGTCGCGGCCTTCGAGGCGTTCGACGCGCTCCTCCAGCTCCTCGATCCGCTCCAGGGCTCGTTCCAGCTTGTAGGCGAGATCCGCCACTCCGGCCACCGCCGGGAACTCGTTTGGCGGGGCAGCCGACGCTTCGTCCGGCTCGTCCACCGGCTGCACCGCTACCGGTACCTCTGTGCCGAACTCGCCCCCCACGACGACATACGCCATCGAGCCGTTGCGCTGGTGGGCCTTCTTCATCCTGCCCTCCAGGGCGAGGAAGGTCAGGGCCTGGTCTGCGGATTCCGGGTCGCCGCCGATCGTGTCAACCACCTCGTCCACGGTGACCCTGGCTCCCCTGGCCAGTGATCCGTCCCTGATCTTGCGGACCAGGCGGCCGTGGATGAGCTGGGTGGCGAAGCCGTGGTCGTCCCAGTCACGTACGTAGACCTCGTCGCCGGGCAGCTCCCCGGGGTAGCGCAGGAGGAAGTTGCCGGCCAGCAGAGCAATGGCGTTGGTGACCACGTTGAGCGGCACCGCGTAGTGCTCCGCCAGGACCTCGCGGGCCGGGAGCCGGGCGCCGGGCGCCAGAGTGCCGGAGTAGATCTGCTGTGTGAGATCGCCGGCGACCTTCTCGAAGGCGTCCTCGAAGTCGGCCGAGCGCGTGACGAACGTGCCGCGCCCCTGGCGGGCGATGACCCAGCCCTCGTTCCTGAGAAGCCTGATCGCCTTCTGCACGGTCAGGCTGGATGCCTTGTAGGTCTGCATGAGCTGGCTCTGCGTCGGCAGAAGCTGGCCCGGACGCAGTTCGCCGTCCCGGATCTGCTGCCGCAGGTCGTCCGCGATGCGTTCGAACGTCAAGCGCGCTTCGTCAGCAGCAGCCATGTCCATCCCTGGTCCCGGTCCGATTCCACCCGCCGCAGGCCGCCCGCTGACTGTCGTGTTTCACCAGCTCAGCGGCCTCACGGGGTCAGAGTAGCCGCCTGATGGATGGACCACCGCAAGATCGGATGGAACTCAATAGGGATGGACTTCGGATGGAATGAATGTATGGTTGCGGCACGCGATCACCCACACGGGCGACTTGCACCCCTTCTACCTGGAGGTTTGCCGTGAAGACCATGCCCATCGACCAGTCCCAGGCCCTGGTAATCCTGGCCTCCGAGTCCCGCCCACACTTCAAGGACCGCGAAGGCCAGCAGCCCGCGATCGACCGGCCCACCGGCGCCCACCTGCACCTGGTGGACGTGATGTTCGCCTTCAACGGCCGCGCCGAAGTGATCACCGTCAAGGTCCCGGAGCCGGGTCTCGGCAAGGGCCTGAAGGTCGGCCTGCCGGTCGTCTTCACCGGCCTGGTCGCCTCGGCCTGGGAGAACGAGATCAACGGTAAGGACCGCCACGGCATCTCCCTGCGCGCCGACGCCGTCACCGCCAAGGCCGGTGCCTGATGACCGACAGCCCCCTCGGCCTTGTGCTCCTGACCGTGGTCGGCCTCGGCGTCCTCGGGCTGCTGGGCTGGGCCGGGCACTGCTTCACCCGCTGGTACCGGGCCGATGCCGAGACCCGTATCAGCCTGCGGCAGGCGCGGCGGATGCGGTGGGGCTGGAAACGGCTCGCCCCGATGCTCGGCCTGGCGGTCAAAGACGCCACCCCGACCGTGCTCCAGCAATACGGCCCGCAGGACCAACCGACCAAGCCGCGCGTGCTGGTGCCACGCCTGCGCACCCGCGCTGACGCCTTCGGCGTCACCGGCACCGCCGATGCCCTCCCGCAGGTCGGGCTGAGCGCCTGGCAGGACGCCAGCGAGGGCCTGTGCGACGCCTGGGGGATGCGGCGCATCCGGATCAGCCAGCCCAAGCCCGGAGTGATCGTCGCGCGCGGCTTCCGGCGCGAGCCGCTGGAGGCGGTGATCCGCTCACCACTCCTCGGCCCGGACGGCTCCCCCGTCTGCCGACCGGGGCAGTTCGTCTCCACCGATGACGTGCTGCTCGGCTGGGACGAGGACGGCACCCCGATCGTGCTCAACCTCGCCTACTCCGCGCACGCCCTGGTCGCCGGCCTCACCCGCTCCGGCAAGTCGATCACCGTCAACACCCTGCTGGCCTACGCCTCGCTCATGCGGGACGTGCGGCTGATCGTGATCGACCCCAACCTCGGCGCCGTCGCGCCCTGGTGGCGTACCGCCTACAAGGTCTCCGACGCCATCCACCCCGACGAGCCGACCGAGATCCTGCGCTGGGTGCGCGAGGAGATGCAGCGCCGGGAGCGGCTGTTCTGGTCCGGCCGCACCGACCGCATCACCGACTTCAGCCCCGAGCTGCCGCTACTGCTCGTGGTGATCGACGAGGTCGCGAACTACACCCGGCACCCGGACCGCAAGGCCCGCGAACGCTTCGAGGCCGAGCTGCTGGCCATCGCCAGCCAGGGCGCCAAGTTCGGCATCCGGCTGTGGCTGCTCACCCAGAAGCCCTCCGCCGACGTGCTCACCACCGCCGTACGGACCAACCTGTCCGCCCGGATCTGCCACCGCGTCGACACCGTCGAGGACTTCCTGCACCTCTTCCCCGACGGCCGGGAACTGGACATCACCGCCGCCGACCGCACCATGCCCCAGGGCGTCTCGATCGCCTCCGTCGGCGACATGCGCACCCCGGTCCGGTTGCGCTCGGTCTACCTGCCCACCGAAGCCTGCTGGCAGATCAACGACCTCATGTGCGCCGAAGGGCTCAAGGTCCGCGACCTGCCCGACCACATCGACCTGGACAAGGCCGCGTGACCGCCGCCTCCTGGTCCCGCTTCGCAGCGATCCCCGGCAAGGGCGTGTAGTCGCCAAACCCTCGCCCCTGCCGGGGCCTCCCTCCCATCCATCCACGGCACACGTGTGCCGCAGCGCAGAGAGGTCCCGCCAGCATGCCACCGCACCACCCCACCACCACAATCCCCCACCCCGAACCGGCCGCACCCGCGCTACCCACGTTCACCGGGTACCGCGACCTGCTCGGCCTGGTACGGCAACTGTCCTCGCTCGGCGGCTGCGCCCGGCCGATCCGGCTCGAAGGCCAGCGCACCGAGATCGACGCCTTCACCGGCGCGATCCTGCGCGAGCTGAAGTCCAAGGAACTGCCCGCCGGGCACCTCCTGGTGCGCTGCGGCAACCGCCGCACTACCCGCTGCCCCTCCTGCGCCGAGCTCTACCGCCAGGACACCTACCACCTCATCGCCGCCGGCCTGCGCGGCGGCAAGAACATCCCCGAACAGGTCGCCACCCACCCCCGCGTCTTCGCCACCCTCACCGCACCCTCATACGGGCCCGTCCACGGCCGACGCGTGGGCGGCTCCGCCCGCTGCCGCTGCGGACGCACCCACGCCCAGGGCGACCCGCTCCTCGGCACCGCGCTTGACCCGGAGCGGTACGACTACACCGGCGCCGTGCTGTGGAACGCCCACGCCCCCGCTCTGTGGGCCCGCTTCATGCTCAACCTGCGCCGCACCATCGCTGCCGCAGCTGGCCTCCCGCAGCGACTGCTGCACAAGTTCGTCCGGGTCTCGTACGCCAAGGTCGCCGAGTACCAGCAGAGGGGAATGATCCACTTCCACGCAGTGATCCGCCTCGACGGCCCCGCAGGCCCCTACACCCCGCCGCCCGCCTGGGCCACCCCCGAACTCTTGGCCGACACCATCCAGCTCGCGGCCACCCGCGCCCACATCGACGGGCCCGAGATCAACGGGCGCGCCCGCTCCTTCGCCTTCGGCGAGCAGATCGACACCAGGGTCATCCGGTCCTCCGCCTTCCAGGGCGGGACCACGATCACCGAGGACAAGGTCGCCGGATACGTCGCCAAGTACGCCACCAAGGGCACCGAAGCCACCACCGGCACCCTCGACCACCGCCTGAAGAAGATCACCGATCTCTGGTTCGAGTCCGTGCCCGACCCGGATGATCCGCACCGCCTGGGCCCTCGGCAACCGCGACGACCTCAAGCACCTAAACCTGCGCAAGTGGGCCCACATGCTCGGCTTCCGCGGCCACTTCTCCACCAAGACCCGCGCCTACTCCACCACCCTCGGCGCCCTCCGCACTGCCCGAGCCGCCTGGCACCGCCGCCACACCCCTCCGCCCTCCCCGACCACCCTCGTCCTCGCCCACTGGGCCTACGACGGCACCGGCCTCACCCCCGACCTCGAACGCCTCGCCGCCCTCATCAACGGCGGCCCGACACGCGACCAGGGGGTGACAGCCGGTGCGTGACGACGAACTCCTCACCGTCTCCGAGGCCATGGCCCGCCTCAAGATCGGCCGTTCCGCCCTCTACGACCTCCTGCGCACCCGGCGCCTGGCCTCCCTGACTATCGGCCGCGCCCGCCGCATCCCCGCCCACGCCCTGGACGACTACGTCCAGCGCCACCTGGAAGAGGCCGCCCGATGACCGCCCCCAAACGCAAGAAGGCCCGCGCCAACGGCGAAGGCACCATCTACCAGCGCAGGGACGGCCGCTGGGAAGCCGCCGGCTACGTCCTCGCCGCCAACGGCACCCGCAAACGTGTCCGCGTCTACGGCAGCACGCGGAGGGAAGCTGCCGACAAACTCGCCGAGAAGATCGCCGACAGCAACCGCGGCCTCCCTGTCGCCACCGCCGACAGCACCGTCGGCGACTACCTCACCTACTGGCTCGGCAGCGTCGCCGTCCACCGGCTTCGGGAGAACACCCACACCCGATACGCCGCCTGCGTCCGCCTCCACCTCATCCCTGGCCTCGGCACCAAGAAGGTCGCCCGCCTCACGGCCAAGGACGTGCGTCTCTTCCTCGACCGGCTCCGCGCCACCTGCCAGTGCTGCACCCAGGGCCTGGACACCGAACGGAAGAGGTGCTGCGCCATCGGCGAGTGCTGCCAGAAACGGCTGTCCCCTTTGACCGTGACCTACGTGCACTCGGTGCTCAAATCGGCACTGGAGCATGCCGTCCGCGAAGACGAACTGCCCCGCAACGTCGCCCGCAACGTCAAGACCATTACGCACCAGCCCAGGCGCTTCCGTCCGCTCACCGCAGCCGAGGCCCGCCAGTTCCTCGACGCGGCCCGCACCGACCGGCTGCACGCGCTGTACGAACTCGCCCTGCGAACCGGACTCCGCAAAGGCGAACTCCTCGGCCTCCACTGGGAAGACCTCGACCTCACAACCGGAGCGGCCAGCATCCGCCGCTCACTCCAGCGCACCCGCACCGGCGGCCTCACCCACCTGCCCACCAAGACCCAAGCATCCGAACGCCGCATCGCCCTCCCCACTGAGTGCATCCCCTACCTCAAGGCACACAAGGAACGGCAGGACAAGGAACGCGAGACCGCAGGACTGGACTGGAGAGATAGCAGCCTCGTCTTCTCCACCCCGACCGGCGCACCTCTCGACCCGGCCAACCTCACCCGCCGCTTCCGCAGCTTCCTCGACCGCGCCGAACTCCGGCGTATCCGATTCCACGACCTCCGCCACTCGACTGCCACGCTGCTCTTGGAGCAAGGCGTCGACCTCGTCGTGATCAAGGAACTCCTCGGACACGCCCATATCGGCGTCACCGCCGGCGTCTACGCCCACGTAAGGCTTCGCCTCCAACGCCAAGCCATCGACACACTCGACGGCGCCCTCAGCGGAGACAGCGACACCCCTGACAGCCCACCCGGCGCTGCCGTCGTCTTCTGACGTTGCCGTCACCGTTGCCGTCAAGCACCACAGAGGCCCCACCGGAATGCTCCGGTGGGGCCTCTGGCATCTGACGGGCCCCGCTCTCCGCAAAGCCGCGCGTCGAGACTGGTCAGATTCTATCGTCGCTTTTCATTGACTGGATTCGGTGAACTCGTCCAGCCGCTCATAGATTTCATCTACCGCGGCCTCCTCCAATTCCCCCACCATCCAATCATTTGCTGCCATGTGATCGAGGAACTCGGCGGGGAGTTTCACATGATATCGCCTCACATAGTACACCAGGCTGCTCGGCCACACCCAGGAGCCATCTGTCCGAATTGAATACTGGCAGATTCTCTTGGCACTCACATCCAGTAGATCATCAACCCACTGGCTTGCGGCGACAATAACCTCCCCTTTTTCTAGATAGCGCGCCGCCAATGCCTCCCAGGGGTGCTCGACAGAGGTCGCCGCGGTGGAGACTTCCTCAGCAGATCCATAGAATCCTGCACGTCTCACGATGTCCTCTCCTGTCATCTGCCCCCTCCGGGAAGGAAACTCGCCCATTCGCCATGGAAGTGGGATCGACCAAGCGCTGCACCCTCACGACCAATACTCATCCTACCGTTGGGACGTACGTACAAGTAGCCGGTGGGTGCCAGGACTTCCACGCCGAGTTTATTGGCAAGATCCTGCGCGAAGGTTCCTCGAGAAGCACCAGTCTGGCAGGAGCAGAGCCTAATCGGCCCGCCGGCGTAGTTCGGATCACTCCTTATCAGGCCCGCCAGCACCCGGTGGTTAATTAGACCGGATCCACCTTCTGCGGCATTGAAGCTGGGGGCGACGCCATCAGGGGAACCATGGATCCAAACGTCGTGATATCCCTCAGCGCGCTCGACTTTCGGTATAAACCCGTTCAGCTGGTCTTCTGCCGAAAGAAGATTGGTTGAGCAATTGTGGACCAGGACCGGTGTGGCGCCCGCGAGCACATAGTACGTGTGGAAGTCCGCAACCGTGAGGTTGTACGTCTCCAGGTCTGCGCCGTAGGTGCGTATGCGACTGACCGTGGCCGTGCCGCCGTCTGCCGTGCGCAGCTTGGTTCCGACCGACAGCTCGCCGGCATCGACCCAGGCCTTCTGGGTCTCCGACCAGAACGGGTGGTGGGCCGTCGTCGTGATCTTTTCCGTATCGGCAGGACCCTCGACGGTGAGGTCGACATAGTCCTTATCGTCCTCAGTGAAGATCGAGGCCGTGACCACCTTGGCTTCGGTCTGGTGCGTTTCCGGATCACTTGCCAGGACTTCGTCGCTGGCGCTCAATTCCTCGATCGGCTTGGAGCTGCCGTCGGCGAGAAGGACACGCGTGCCTGCCGTGAAGCTGTTGCAACCGGCGCCACGGGCTGCTGCCTCCCCAACCTCACCCGTCGCCTTCCCGGCCGCCGCCTTCCCGGCCGCACCACCGGCAAGACGAGAGGCGATCTTTGATACCCCCGCCGCAATGAGCGGAGCGAGTACATGGCCTGCAGCGCCTCCCGCCGCGCCCCACAGCGCGGCGTTGGCCATGTCGCCCAGCACACCCATCGTGCTGTGATCGGCATTCGGGTCCATGGCATTGGTGATTGCGGCGCCTGCAGCGGCAGCCAAGGCACCGCAGCCGACAGCCATGGCGAAACCTACGCCGCCTGTGGCGATACCGGCAGCTGCCGCACCAGCCATGCAGACTCCGCCGACCGCGACCTCGACGACGAAGCCGACGATCTGGTGCTTGTGCTCATTCCACTGCTTCTTGACGTTGCACCAGGACAGCAGGCCGCACCCGGACTTCTTCTTGCCGCTGCTGCTCTTACCGGAGCTGCCGCTGCTGGTGACATCGCCCTTGCTCGTCGCCTGTCCGCCGTACGGCCAAGAGGCGTTGGCCTTCTCCTTGTTGGCGTAGGTGTCGTCGCCGCCCTTGCCGCCGCTGTCCAGCCAGCCCTTGTCCTCGCCCACGATGACCCTGAGGCCGTCCGGGTCGACGTTGCCGACCGGGTTGGCGTTGGCGTACGTGTAGCCGTTCATCTGGAGGGGGTCGGCCATGTCGATGATCGGGTCGACCGAGATGAAGCGGCCCGTCTGGGACTCGTACTCGCGGGCGCCTATGTGGGTCAGCGAGGTCGAGGCGTCCGCCACGCCCGTGCCCAGGAAGGTGCGGGTGCCCGACCAGTTGGTCGGCTGGGTGCCGCGGGGGTTGCCGTACGGGTCGAACTTGCGGCGGGTGATCGCCTGGCCGTTGGCCTGGTCGATCGAGGTCGTGCCCGTGCCGTGGTGGTCGGAGACCTGGACCGTCAGCTTGTGGCCCGTTGTCCTGCCGAACGTCTGGCGGACCGTGGTCAGGCCGCCCGGGGAGGCGTAGTAGCGCTGGGCGTCCAGGGCCTGGCCGGCCGAGTTCACCGTGATCACGCTCTCGCCCAGATACAGGGTGCGCGTGCTGCCGTTGTCCTCGATCAGACGGTTGCCCGACGCGTCGTACAGGTACGTGGTCGTGTTGCTGAACGACCACGCCTGGGACGGCGCCCCGTTGCACGTCCAGATGTTCAGGACCGTGCCGTCGTTGCTGTTGCCGGCCGGGACGTCCAGGCACTCGTTCGTCGCCGGGTGGTGAATCGTCCTGTCACCCGGGCGGTACACGAACTTCTGCGCCGCGCTGCCGTCGCACGCCGCCAGCCGCGGTGTGCCGCCCTGGTTGGTGACGCACTTGTCCTGGAAGCGGAGCGTGTCGCCCGTGAGCCGCCACTGCTGCGCCTTCGACGCGTTGCAGCTGTAGAGCTGGAGCGGGGTGCCGTCCGCCGTGTTGCCGGACTGCAGGTCCAGGCACTTGCCGGCCAGGCCCTGCACCGCCACCGCGCCGATGCCCGGGCTCGTCGCCGAGGTGAGCTTGTTGCGGCGGTCCCAGTTCAGGGTCTGGGTGTCGCCCCCGACGGTGCGGCGCGTGGTGTTGCCCGCGGCGTCGTAGCCGTACGTCGACTGCGAGGTGACGGTCTGGCCCGGCTTGCGGGTCGTCTGGTTCACCTTCGTCAACGCGTGCGGCTGGATCTTGACCGGCGGCTGTGTGCCGTTGCCCGCGATCGTGACGCCGTACTCGTACGTGAACTCGTCGTTCAGGGACGGGTCCACCAAGTCGTGGTCGACCAGCTTGGTGCGGTTGCCGATCGAGTCGAAGGAGTACTCCTGCCAGTAGCCGTCCCCGTCCGGGCCGGCCGTGACATCGGCCTTCACGTCCGCCCCGCACGCCTTGCCCGTCCAGGCCTGCGTCAGCTGGCCCATCGGGTCGTACGTGAAGCACTCCTTGTCGACGCGGCCGCCCGGCCGGGTGTCCGTGATCGACGTGATGTCGCCGACCGGGTCGTACGCGTACGAGAGCTGGCTGATGCGGTTGGGGTTGGCCGGGTCCGGCTGGTTCGGGGTCTCGCGGTCCGTGATCGAGTCCGTCAGCCGGCGCGTGTTCCGGTCGTACAGGTTCGTCGCCCACACCCGGCGCGGGGCACTGCCCGACGCCGTGCGCATGACCTCGCCGAACGGGCTGTAGACCGTGTCCGCCGCGTACCAGTCCAGGCCGGACAGGGTGATCGGCGCGCCCTGGGCGTTGTAGCGGGTGACCAGGCGTTCGGCGGCCAGGCCGCCCGGGGTCGCCGGGAGGGTGGTCGTCTGGACCTTGCCGGTCGGGGTGTACGTCGACGCGTACGCGTACGTGCCGGCCAGGCCCTTCGTGGCCGCGGTGTCCGGGACGGTGATCCGGGAGCCCGTCGGGCGGTACTCCGCGTCGTAGCCCGTGACCTCGCTCGTGTACGCCTTGCCGTCGTAGTAACGGGTCGAGGCGACCGGCTTGCCCTTGGCGCCCGGCAGCGTGTCGAAGGTGAACGCCGCCACCAGCGGACCGTCCGCCGCGTCGTCGCGCAGCGCCGTGGTCCGGCCGAGGACGTCGTACGTCGTGTACTGCGTACGGCCGGCCGAGTCCTTCGCCCAGACCAGGCGGTCGAGGTTGTCGTAGCCGAACGACGCGTCGCCCATGTCCGGGTCGGACGAGGCGGTCTTACGGCCGCGCGCGTCGTAGGTGTACGTCCACGTGTTCAGCGCCGGGTCCGTGACCTTCACCAGCTTGCCGCGGATGTCGTACGTGTACGAGGTGACGTTGGCGTCGTCGGACGTCGGGGCCGTGATCTTCTGGGGGGTGAGGTCCGTCGTCCTGTAGTGGTGGATCTGCGTCGTGCGACCCATCACGTCGGTCGTCGTCCGCACCGACCGGCTGCCCGCCAGGGGCGCGTCACCGGTCTCGTTCATCCCGGTGCGCGTCAGCGTCCAGTCGCCCTCGTAGCGGCTGGTGGACGAGTACTTCGCCGTGTCCTCGTGGAAGGTCGTGACCCGTACGGCGCGGCCCAGGCCGTCGTACGCCGTCCTCGTCGAGTTGGGGACCTCGGACTCCACGGGCGTGAAGATCTTCGAGTCCGGTGCGCCCTGCGTGTAGTACGCGGCGTTCGACCGGGCAACCGTTCCGTTGGCGCTGTAGAGGTTGTCCGAGATCAGTCGGCCGCCCGCGATCGACTCCGTCTGGGTCTGACGCGTGCGTAGCTGGCCGTCGTAGATCGTGAGCGACTTCTCGTACGTGCCGTTGTCACGCAGCACGCCGCTCGTGACGACCGGCGGCTGGTGCTCGGCGATCTGGTACTCGAAGGTGTAGGCGGCCTTGTCGGTCCCCGGCTTCTGCGACGGCGTCCAGACGGCCGTGGTGCGGCCCAGGTTGTCGTACGCCGTCGTGACCTTGCGGCCGTTGGCGTCCGTGGTCTCCAGCGGCGTGGCACGGCCTGGGTCCACCTTGGTGGTCGCCGTGTGCCCGAGGGCGTTGGTGACCGTCGAGCTGAAGACCGGACCGGTCGCCGGGGTGAAGGCGGTGGACGTGGCGGTGCCCGCCGCGTCGTACGCCTTGGTGGCGCGGCCGAGCGCGTCGTACTCGGTCCGGGCCGTCGTGACCCAGCCGGTGCCGGCCGCGTCGTTGGTGTCGATCTGGTACGGCAGGCCCTTGACCGGCGCGGTGCCGAAGGCGTTCAGGGCGTCGTACGAGGTGCGGGTGTCGGAGAGCATGGCGGCCATGCCCGCCTTGGCGCACTCGCCCGCGGTCGTACGGACCCGCTGCGGCAGGCCGATCAGGTGCTTGTCGGTGTTGTGGACGTAGGTCGTGCTCGTACAGGTCTGGTCCGAGAGGGTCCAGGCCCCGGAGCCGGACAGGGTGATGCCGGCCTTCTCCGTGGACGTGACGAGGCCGTACGCCGGCTCGAACGTGTTCGTCGTGCGCAGGATGCCGGACCGGCCGCCGCTGATCGCCTGGATGGCGTCCGTCCGGGCGGTGTTGCTGCGGAAGGCCTCCAGCGGGGTGGTGCCCTCACGCTGCCGGGTCGCCGTCTTCTGCGACCACGGCCAGGTCAGCTCGCGCGCGGCGATCTCGCCGCCCACCTTGGTGTACGTGATCGTCTCGGCGGCCCGGCCCTGGTACTGCGGCAGGTCCTCGCCGAGCTCCTCCGCACCGGTGGAGTCCTTGACCGTGATCCTCGCGCGGCCGGCGTCGCCGGACATGCCGCGGAAGTAGCGGGTCCGGGTCATCGACTGCTCGGTGGCGTCGGCCTTGCCGGCGTTCGCAGTGACGCCCTTCTTCACCACGACCGAGGCGTAACCGCGCCACTGGCTGTACGTGCGCAGCTCGGGCTTGGAGAACTCGTCGGTCTCCTTGGCCCAGGCCGCGTCGCCCTCGTACGTGTAGCTCGTGACGACGTCGGGCTGGCGCGCGACGCGGTCCCGCTCGACGACGCGGTCGACGACGTACTTGTTGAACCACTCGATCGGCGGCTTCTCCAGGTCCGGGTCGGGCGACCAGTGGACCGGGTAGCAGCGGGTGGTGTTCTCCTCCGGCTTGGGGTGCGTGCCGCCGACCGGGCAGGGGTCGGAGTAGTCGACGTACGTCTCGCCGCCCGTCTCGGAGCGGATCGTCTCGACGCGCAGGCGGTCGAAGTCGGGGGTGGCGTCCGTGGCACTGGTGGCGACGCGGTTGGGCATGTCCTGCACGTTGGGCAGGAAGGAGACCGGCGGCAGCGCGGTGCTGGGCTGATTGCCCTGCGCGTCCTTCACTCCGTAGCCGGTGCGGGTGATCGACTCCAGCCACAGCGGCGGGTGGGTGTCGGTGCGCTGCATCGGGAAGGACTGGGTCAGGTTCCAGCGGTCGACGGCCGACAGATCGGTCGAGCCCGAGGTGCGCTGGGCGTACGTGGTGACGGACGTCAGCCGCTTACGGGACCAGAAGGTCGGCGAGGAGACGTAGCAGTCCTTGGCGTCCGCCTTGCAGTGCAGCGTCGACGGGGTGTCCCACCACGGCTGCTTGTCGCCGTAGTTCTTCGACTCGAACTCGGTGTCGGTGCACTTGGTGCCGCCCTCGGCGATGCAGCGCTCGGCGACGGTGAACTCGACCTTGCCGGCCGGGGCGCCCGAGAGGTTGTCCGCGCGCAGACCGTAGAGGATCTGGGTCGGGTAGCCGCCGCGGACGTAGGAGACCTTCTCCTTGAACTTCTCGTTCTTCGCGTAGTGGTTGGTCTCCCGCGCCCAGTCGACGACCATCGCGTTGCCGTGCACGTCCTCGACGTAGTCGAGGTTCCAGCGCCAGCCCTGGGTGCAGGAGGAACTCGCGAAGGAGCTCTGGTAGCAGGGCTCGCCCGGGTGGTTGCCGAAGACCGGGACGGTGAACACCGAGTTCGTCACGGCACGGCTGCCGGCGCCGTCCACGTCGTGCAGGCCGAAGTGGTAGCGGGTGCCGTCGCGGGTGGTGACCACCCAGTACTCGCCGTCCTTGGCGCCGTTGGAGCCGCCGGTCTTCCGCTCGATGCGCGAGCCGTCGTCCGAAGCCGGAATCCAGGCGCCGGTCGTGGCGTCGTGGACCAGTTCGGTCGTCGAGCCGCCCAGCGACATCACGACGTTGTCGCCGGCCCAGCAGAGGTCGCTCTTCTTCTTGTCCGTGCTGTTGTCGTTGTTCGCGGCCCCGCTCGCACCCGCCTTGCGGTCCTCGGAGCAGGCGCGGTAGCGGCGCTCGACGAAGCCGGGTTCGTAGCCCCAGCCGTCACCGATCCAGGAGGCCTGGCCGTTGCTCGCCGAGGTCTTGCCGTCCACGGCCTGCGAGGAGTACGAGAAGGCGATCTTCGGCGCGGGGCCGGCCGGGGTCGGCGGCACCGTCAGGGGGTAGGTCCACGAGAAGCCGCCGCCGCTGCCGCCCGCCGACCAGGTGCCGGACGGGGAGAGCGAGGTGGCCTTGTACGTGCCGCCGGCGCCGGACGCCGAGTCGGACGCGGCCAGGACCATCGGGCCACCGCCGCCGACCGCCATGGTGCGCATGCCCATGCCCGGCGAGGTCGCCGGGTCCACGGTCGCGCGGACGGTGCCGGTGGCGGGGTCGTTGGTAGAGGGGACGGTCTTGGAGGTCGTGCACTCGGGCAGGTCGGGGGTGGTCAGGAAGCACTCGGGGAGCTGCTTCAGCTCCAGGCGGGACGCCCACTCGGTGCCGTAGAGGTCCTGGAACTTCTTGTAGTCCAGTCGCACGTCCACCGGCGTCGCGGCCCCGGCAGGCGGCGTGACCTTGATGATCGCGCCGTCGACGCCCGCGGCCTCGGTGGAGGTGCGCCCCTCCACCGAGACCGACCAGGTGCCGGAGGGCGCCGGAGGCGTGGGGTTGGCCTCGGTCGGCGAAGCCTTGCCGATCGCGACGGGGAGGGAGCCGGCCTGGACCAGCTGGTCGCCGCCCAGGGCGACCTGGGTGGTACCGGCCGGTGGGGGCGTGACGTCGGTCGGGACGTACTCGGCCGGCGGCTGCGCCGGGCTGCCCGCCCAGCCTTCCAACTTCGCCGCCGCGTCCTTGTCCAGCTTGACGGGCGCTTCCTGCTGGAGGCCGGGCAGGGAGATGCCGTTGCGGTCGCCCGCCCCCGCGGCCCATGCCTGCGCGGGCAGCAGCGTCACGGTCAGCAGCGCCGACAGCGCGACGGCGACCTGCCGCGCGGCACGCCTGCGACTTCGCCCGTTTCCGGGCATGCGGAAATTGCTCGCCGAAAACGGCGACATGTGGACCCCCCCACGCGCTGCCCGGCGCGGTAATCGACGCACGACGGGCAGAGAACTGACAAATAGCCAGGTGATTGTGTGGCACGCGACAAAGAAAAGTCCACGGTTTCCGCATTTGATGTGATCCTCGTCACCTTAACGCTTGCATACGCGTGGACGAACGCGCCAAAATGGGCAATGCGGTGGCGCCGTGGCGAGCCGGCGGGGTGACGTTGTCGGAGGGATGGTCCATGCTCTGACCGCAGACCTGTGCACGAAAGGAACGTGGGGAGCGGTCCTTTCGTCCCGGCCCCGGCATTACCCGACCGTCCTGACTGTCGGCGTTTCGGCCAAGGGCCGAAAATCACCATGAGTTCCGAGGGCGACCATGCCGTGTCCGCCCGAGGGGGGAGAAGAACAACCATGGCGGCTTTTCAGCCACTGGACGAAAAACCGGCGGCCTCTCCGCCGGGGCAGGACGGAAACCGGAACGACGGTCCCGCAGCAACGGATAAAAGGCCCCGCCGCAAGCGGCTTTTCGCTGCCGTCGCCGCGATCGCGGCCGCAGCCCTGGCGCTGCCGCTCGCTGTCCACCTCGCCGACCCGCACCAGGACAAGGAGCCGGAGGAGAACCGTCGCGGCACCGGTCCGGTGACCGCCGCCGACGCCCTCCGCCAGGCCCGCAAGACAGGCAAGGAGGTCGCCGCCACCGCCGACTGGCAGGCCAACACCACCGTCTGGGCGCAGCCGGACGGCCACCTCAAGGCCAAGGTCCACTCGTCGGCCGTCCACGCCAAGGTGGGCAACGAGTGGAAGCCCGTGGACACCACGCTCCAGCGCGTCGAGGGAGGCTATGCGCCCAAGGCCGTGAACAGCCGACTGGTCTTCAGCTCCGGTGGCGGGCCGGCTGCGGGCTCCTCCTGGACCGAGCTGGTGCGTCTGAACGCCGACGGCCACGACATGGTTCTGAGCTGGCCCGGCGCACTGCCGGAGCCGGTCGTGGACGGACCCCGCGCCCTGTACGAGAACATTCGCCCCGGCATCGACCTGGTGATGACCGCCCTGGACGGCGGCTATTCCCACCTGCTCGTCGTCAAGGACAAGAAGGCCGCGGCCGACCCCCTGCTCGGCGAGCTGAACTACCGCCTGAGCAGCCCCTCGCTGACCTTCCGCGTCGACGAGGAGTCCTCCACGCTCAGCGGACGCGACGCCTCCGGCAAGGATGTCGTGGGCGCTCCCACGACCCTCATGTGGGACTCTGCGGGCAAGGTCGTCACCCCCTCGGGCGGCCCGGCGTTCACACCCGGGCCGGCTGCAAAGGATCACCCCACGCTCGCCCTGCCCGGCATCGCCGGCTCGGGAGGCGCCCACAAGGCCGTCGCCAAGGCCTCGCTCTCCGAGGACAACACGCTCAGCCTCAAGCCGGACACCGGCCTGCTCCACCACGAGAGCACGGTCTATCCGGTCTTCATCGACCCGGCGCTCAACATGCACAAGTACGGCTGGACCCTGCTCTACAAATACCCGGGCAACGCAAGCTTCTTCAACGGGGAGAACTACAACGCCCCGGGAACCAGCGATGCACGTGTCGGCCATGAAACCGACAGCTACGGGACATCCCGTTCGGTCTTCAATTTCGCCTTCAGCAGCGCGTTTCACGGCGCGGGCATCTACCAGGCGACGCTGCACGCCCTGGAGACGCATTCGTGGAGCTGCACTCCCAGCCCCTTCAGCGTCTACGCCACCCCCTACGTCACCCATTCGAGCACGTGGAACAACACGGACAACGGCTCGTTCTGGGGCAACCGGGTGACCGGAGCCAATGTGGCACACGGAAACGGTACGTACGGCTGCAACGACGACTGGGTCCGGCTGGATGTGAAGCGGACCGTCGAGCAGGGTGCCGCCAGCCAGTGGCAGGCCATCACTTTCGGATTCCGCGCGGACAACGAGAGCGACGAAAACAGCTGGAAGAAATTCCTCGCCAACGGTGACAGCGCCCCGTACGTCGAGATCCACTACAACAAGCGCCCCGACACCCCGGTCGCGGCGAACATGAGCACCACTCCCGGCGGCCCCTGCCTCACCACCGGCACCGGAACGAGCATCGGCAAGGCCACCGTGAGGTTCGAGGCGAAGGCCTCGGACGGCGACGGAAACCTCCGGCAGGTCAACTTCCGCATCTGGTCCGCCGACGGAACCGAGTCGATCAACCGGTTCGACGACGTCGACAGCACGGGCCTGGCCTGGATCGATGTCACTGCTGACGAGCTCAAGCCGGGCAAGACCTACTTCTGGCTCGCCCAGGCGATCGACGGGGACAACTGGTGGTCCGGCAGCGGCCCCCTGGACTCCGGCGCCGGCGGATGGTGCACCTTCACGGTCGACCACACCGCCCCCGCCAACCCGACCGTGCGCTCCTCGTCCTTCCCTGCACCCGGGCCCGACGGCGCCGAATGGAGCACGAACCCCGCCGGCACACCCGACCAGTGGATCGAGGTCCTGGGCAACGGCACCAAGCCCGAGGACATCCGCGAGTACCAGTGGAGCCTGAACCAGGCCTCCTTCGACCAGAAGGTCTGGCCCTGGAACGCCGACCTCGCCTCCATCAAGCTCCAGGTCGACACCGCCGGCCCGAACGTGCTCCACGTCCGCACCGTCAGCAAGGCCGGCAACGTCTCGGTCCCCACGACCTACCTGTTCTACGTCCGCCCGCGGCCGGGCCTGGACCGGCCCAACGACGTCACCGGCGACGGCGCACCCGACATCCTCGCCGTCGACGCCAAGGGCAACCTCAGGACGTACCCGGGCGACCCCAAGGCCCCGTACAAGGGCGACATCGAAGCGTGGATGCCCGCGGCCACGGACAACGGCAAGCCGGTACCGGACGGTTACTGGAAGGACGCCGCCACCGGCAAGGCCGCGATCATCGGCCACTCCACCGACTGGTTCCCGGGCGACGGTCTCACCGACCTGATCGCCCGCATGCCCGACGGCAAGCTGTACGTCTACCCGGGCGACGGATTCGGCCGGTTCGACATCAGCCGCCGCATGGAGATGCTGCTGCCGGCCGGCTCGCCGGACCCGGCCGGGTTCACCCAGCTCATCCCCACCGAGGACGTCACCGGTGACGGCATGGCGGACTTCTTCGCCCTCGCCGACAACGGCGACACCTTCTGGGCCTTCACCGGCTACACGGGCGCCGGCTTCACCTCGGTCAAGCAGATCGGCGGCACGGGTTGGAGCAAGCGGGACATCGTCGGGGTCCGCGACGCCAACAAGGACAACGTCCCGGACCTGATCTTCCGTGACGACGCCACGTCCCCGCAGCGCCTGGTCCTGCGGAAGGGCAAGCCGGGTGCGAACGGCGGCGTCGACCTGGTCTCCATCGGCACCGCCGCCGCGTCCTTGGACGGCGACCGGCTCTACGGTCTGGGCGGACCCTACGGCGGAGCGGGCGAGTACGGCACACCCGGGTGGGACCGTGCCACGTGGCCCCTCGTACGCGGCACGACCGACCTCAACGAGGACGGCTTCCCGGACTTCTATCTGACGCGCAAGGACGGAACACTGCACCTCTTCTACGGCGGCAGCACCGCCCAGAACCCCTGGCGCGTCGACGAGGAGGGCTGGAACACCTTCACCTCCATCGGCTGACCGACCCCGTCACCACGAGCAGGGCCCGCACCGAGCGTGCGGGCCGACGCTGCACCTTGGCCGCGATCAGATGGTGTGTGGTGGTCCCCGCATGCCGAACGGGACCGGTGGGGGTCCACCGGTCCCGTTCGCCCGCAAGGGAAACCGCAGGTCAGGCGATGCGGTCCAGCACGATCGGCGGGGCGGTGAACTCCGTGCCCGCCGCCGCGATGTCGTACGTGCCCTCCAGGGCCGACAGGGCGTAGTCGAACTTCTCCGGGGTGTCCGTGTGGAGGGTCATCAGGGGCTGGCCCGCCGTGACCGTGTCGCCGGGCTTCGCGTGGAGCTCGATGCCCGCGCCCGCCTGCACCGGGTCCTCCTTGCGGGCGCGGCCCGCGCCCAGGCGCCAGGCGCCGACGCCCACGCCGTACGCGTCCAGGCGGGTCAGGACGCCCGACTCGGGGGCGGTGACCACGTGCTGCTCGCGGGCGACCGGGAGGGTCGCGTCCGGGTCGCCGCCCTGGGCCGCGATCATCCGGCGCCAGACGTCCATCGCGGAGCCGTCCGCGAGGGCCTTGGCCGGGTCGGCGTCCTTGATGCCGGCGGCCTCCAGCATCTCCTTGGCCAGGGCGATGGTCAGCTCGACCACGTCGGCGGGGCCGCCGCCGGCCAGGACCTCGACCGACTCGCGGACCTCCAGGGCGTTGCCGGCGGTCAGGCCGAGCGGGGTCGACATGTCCGTCAGGAGGGCGACCGTCTTCACGCCGCTGTCGGTGCCGAGGCCGACCATGGTGCGGGCCAGCTCGCGGGCGTCGTCGATGTTCTTCATGAAGGCGCCGGAGCCGACCTTCACGTCCAGGACCAGGGAGCCGGTGCCCTCGGCGATCTTCTTCGACATGATCGAGGAGGCGATCAGCGGGATGGCCTCCACCGTGCCCGTCACGTCGCGCAGCGCGTAGAGCTTCTTGTCGGCCGGGGCCAGGCCGTCGCCGGCCGCGCAGATGACCGCGCCGGTGGTGTCGAGGACGTGCAGCATCTCCTCGTTGGAGAGCAGCGCGCGCCAGCCGGGGATGGACTCCAGCTTGTCCAGGGTGCCGCCGGTGTGGCCGAGGCCGCGCCCCGAGAGCTGCGGGACGGCCGCGCCGCAGGCGGCGACCAGCGGGGCGAGCGGCAGGGTGATCTTGTCGCCGACGCCGCCGGTGGAGTGCTTGTCGGCGGTCGGACGGGACAGGGACGAGAAGTCCATGCGCTCGCCGGAGGCGATCATGGCGGCGGTCCAGCGGGCGATCTCGGTCCGGTTCATGCCGTTGAGCAGGATGGCCATGGCCAGCGCGGACATCTGCTCGTCGGCGACGACACCGCGCGTGTACGCGTCGATGACCCAGTCGATCTGCTCGGGGCTCAGCTCACCGCGGTCGCGCTTGGTGCGGATGACGGAGATGACGTCCATGGAGAACTTCCTTACTTCCTGCGCTACGCGCGGACCTTCTACGCGCATAGAGAGTCGAAGAGGGGGATCGAGGAGGAAAAGGGTGTCGGGAACAGTGAACACGACGGCCCTCCGCCCGGCAGGGAGCGGAGGGCCGTCGGCACGGCTATCGCAGGTGGTCGGGCCCGAAGGCCTGGGGCAGCATCGCCGCGAGCGGCACGACGCCCTCGGGGGTGTCGACCTGGAGGTCGGGACCGCCGAACTCGAAGAGGAGCTGGCGGCAGCGGCCGCACGGCACGAGCAGGCCGCCCTTGCCGTCGACACAGGTGAAGTGGGTCAGCCGACCGCCACCGGTGTTCTGCAGCTGGGAGACCAGTCCGCACTCGGCGCACAGACCGAGCCCGTAGCTGGCGTTCTCCACGTTGCAGCCGGTGACCACCCGGCCGTCGTCCACCACCGCGGCGACGCCGACCGGGAAGCCCGAGTAGGGGGCGTACGCCCGGGACATGGCGTCCCGGGCGGCCTCCCGCAGGACCTCCCAGCCGCCGGCCGGACCGCCGGCCGGCGCACCGCCGGCCGGGCCCTGCTCGGACGTCACTTGCCCTGTCCCTTGCGGTACGGCAGTCCGTCCGCCTTGGGCATCCTCAGGCGCTGTGCCGACAGGGCCAGCACCAGCAGGGTGGTGAGGTACGGGGCGGCGTCCACGAACTGGCTCGGGACCGAGTCCGTCAGGGCGTACCAGACGAACAGGGCCGCCGCGAAGACGCCCGCGACCGCGGCCTGGACGTACTTCTTCTTGTACAGCTGCCAGACCAGGACGAGCACGAGCAGGATCGCGATCAGCAGGAGCATCGCGTGGACGTTCTCGGCGCCACCGCGCAGCCGGAGGCTGTAGGTGAAGCCGAACAGGCCCGAGCCGAGGGCCATGCCGCCCGGCATCCAGTTACCGAAGATCATCGCGGCGAGACCGATGTAGCCGCGGCCGCCGGTCTGGCCCTCCTGGTAGATGCCGGTGGAGACGATCGCCAGGAACGCGCCGCCGAGACCGGCCATCGCGCCGGAGACGACCACGGCGATGTACTTGTACTTGTAGACGTTGACGCCGAGGGACTCGGCGGCGACGGGGTTCTCACCGCAGGAGCGCAGGCGCAGACCGAAGGCGGTCCGCCACAGCACCCACCAGGTCGCCGGGACCAGCAGGACGGCGACGACGGTCAGCAGCGAGAGGTTGGTGACCAGTCCGCCGAGCACACCGGCGAGGTCGGAGACCAGGAACCAGTGCTTGGCCTGGAGCGTGGCCAGCCAGTCCGAGAGGCCGGGAACGGTGATCTCGGTCAGCGGGTCGATGCGCGGGGACTGCTTGGAGGAGCCGCCCGGGGCCTTGTCGAAGGTGAAGTTCGACAGGTACTGGGTGAAGCCGAGGGCCAGGATGTTGACCGCCACACCGGAGACGATGTGGTTCACGTTGAACGTGACGGTGATGATCGCGTGCAGCAGGCCGCCGAGGGCGCCGCCGACGATGCCCATGACGACACCGGTCCACGGACCCCACTGGTAGCCGGCCCAGGCACCGAACCAGGTGCCGAGGATCATCATGCCTTCGAGGCCGATGTTGACCACGCCCGCGCGCTCGGCCCACAGGCCGCCGAGGCCGGCGAGACCGATGGGAACGGCGAGCTGGAGGGCGCCGGAGACCTGGCCGATGGAGGTCAGGTCGTTGGCCCCGGAGATGACCCGGACCAGCGAGAGCAGCGCGAGGCCGCCCGCGATGATCAGCAGGATCCAGGGCAGGGTGAGCTTGCGGCGGCCGCTGCCCTGGGGCGCGGACTTCGTCGCGGAAACGGTGCTGGTGCTCACGCCGCGACCTCCTTCTCGGTCGTGATGGCGTGACCGGCGGCCAGCTCCTCGCCGACCTTCTGCTGCTGGCGGCGGATGCCGTAGCGGCGGACCAGCTCGTAGCTGACGACGACGGCGACCACGATCAGGCCCTGCATGATCGTGCCGATCTCCTGGGCGTAGCCGGCGGTGTCCAGGCCGGCCGAGGTCTGCTTGATGAAGGCGAGCAGGAACGCCGCGAAGACCAGGCCGACCGGGTTGTTGCGGCCGAGCAGGGCCACGGTGATGCCGGTGAAGCCGATGCCCAGGGGGAAGGACAGGTTGTACGTGTGCGACTCGCCGAGCAGCAGCGGCATGCCCGTCAGGCCGGCGACGGCGCCCGAGATGAGCATGGCCGTCATGATCATCTTCTTGGGCTCGACGCCGGAGGCCTGCGCCGCGGACTCGCTGGCGCCGGAGGCGCGCAGGTCGAAGCCGAACCGGGTGCGGTTGAGCACGAACCAGTAGACGACGCCGAGGGCGAAGGCCACGATCGTGAAGCCGTAGATGTCGCCGCCGGGCAGGGTGAGCGCCGGGAACCAGCCGGACTCCGGGATGTCACCGCTGGTCAGGTCGTTGGAGCCGGGAGGCTGGACGCCGAGGTTCTTCGGCAGGATCAGCCAGGCGATCAGGGAGGTGGCGATCGCGTTGAGCATGATCGTCGAGACGACCTCGCTCACGCCGCGACGGGCCTTGAGCAGGCCGGCGATGCCGGACCAGAAGGCGCCGGTGGCCATGGCGACGAGCACGATCAGCAGGATGTGCAGCGGGCCGGGCAGCGAGACCGAGGCACCGACCACCGCGGAGACCATCGCCGCGAGGCGGTACTGGCCGTCGACGCCGATGTTGAAGAGGTTCATCCGGAAGCCGATGGCGACGGCCAGGGCTGCCAGGAAGTAGATGCCGGCCTGGTTGACGATCAGGACCTGGATGTCCTCGTAACCGGCCTGCTCGATCATGATCCGCAGCGGGTCGATCGGGTCCACGCCCGAGGCGGCCAGCACGATCATGGTCAGCACGAAGGCGCTGACCAGCGCGAGCACCGGTCCGGCGGCTGCGATCAGCAGCCGGTCCTTGTCGAATTTCTTCATCGGGCCTCGTCCTCCGTCGTGTCACCGTCGGCAGCGGCGGAGTGGTCGTCGGTTGCTTCCAGGTGCCCGGTCGCGGCGCCCGTCATGGCGGTGCCGAGCTCCTCGGGCGTGATCGTCGCCGGGTCGGCGTCCGCGACCAGGCGGCCGCGGTAGATGACCCGGAGGGTGTCGGACAGGCCGATGAGCTCGTCCAGGTCGGCGGAGATCAGCAGCACGGCCAGGCCCTCGCGCCGGGCCTCGCGGATCGCGTCCCAGATCTGCGCCTGCGCGCCGACGTCCACACCACGGGTGGGGTGGGCGGCGATCAGGAACTTCGGGTGGTGGCTCATCTCGCGGCCGACGATCAGCTTCTGCTGGTTGCCGCCGGACAGCGAGGCCGCCGTGACGTCGATGCCGGGCGTGCGCACGTCGTACTCGCGCACGATCCGCTCGGTGTCCTTGCGGGCCGCCTTCGGGTCGAGGATGCCGCGCTTGGAGTTGGGCGCCTCGGTGACGTGGCCGAGGATGCGGTTCTCCCACAGCGGGGACTCCAGCAGCAGGCCGTGGCGGTGGCGGTCCTCGGGGATGTACCCGATGCCGCCCTCGCGGCGCTTGCGCACCGGCAGCTTGGTGATGTCCTTGCCGTCCAGCGTGACCGTGCCGGTGTCCGGGGAGAGCATGCCCATCAGGACCTCGATGAGCTCGGTCTGCCCGTTGCCCTCGACGCCGGCGATACCGAGGATCTCGCCCTTGTGGATGGTGAGGTCGATGTCGTCCAGCAGCAGCCGGCCGGCGACGGCGGCGGGCTCGTGGAGGTAGGTGTCGTCCTCCGGGGCGGCCGGGTTCGCCGGCAGCTGCTGCGGGATGCCGCCGGCCTCGGCCAGGGTGACGCCCTCGACCTTGAGCATCGCCACGTCCGTCACGGTCGACTCGCGCGTCTCGGGCGTGGGCAGCTCGCTGCCGACCATCAGCTCGGCGAGCTGCTTGGTCGTGGCGGTCTTCGGGTCGGCGGTGCCGACCGTGGTGCCGCGGCGGATGACGGTGATGTCGTCGGCGACCTTCAGCACCTCGCCCAGCTTGTGCGAGATGAAGATGACGGTCAGGCCCTCGGCCTTGAGCTCGCGCAGGTTGTCGAACAGCGCGTCGACCTCCTGCGGCACGAGCACCGCGGTCGGCTCGTCGAGGATCAGCGTGCGGGCGCCGCGGTAGAGGACCTTGAGGATCTCCACGCGCTGGCGGTCGGCGACGCCGAGGTCCTCCACGAGGGCGTCGGGGCGCACCCCGAGGCCGTACGCGTCCGAGATCTCCAGGATCTTCTTGCGGGCCTTGGCACCGATGCCGTAGAGCTTCTCGCCGCCGAGGACGACGTTCTCCAGGACGGTGAGGTTGTCGGCCAGCATGAAGTGCTGGTGGACCATGCCGATGCCCCGGGCGATGGCGTCGCCCGGGTTGGTGAAGGAGACCTGCTCCCCGTCGATGGCGATGGTGCCCTCGTCCGGCTTCTGCATGCCGTAGAGGATCTTCATCAGGGTCGACTTGCCGGCACCGTTCTCACCGATGAGGGCATGGACCGTGCCCTTGCGGACGGTGATGGCGATGTCCTTGTTGGCGACGACGCCGGGGAAACGCTTGGTGATGCCGTGCAGTTCAACGGCGGGGGGGCTGGACGCGGTGATGACGCACTCTCCTTGGCGCGAAGGAGCTGGAGGCAGGGGGGACAGGGCGGGGGGCGACGGTATCGCGTCCACGAGACCTCTACGCGCGTAGCACTGTCGAAAGTGAAAAGTTGTGGCCATCTTGCAGCCACAAGATCGGCCAGCAGGCCGACGAACGTGGCGCGGGGTCCGGGAGCGGCTTGAGCCGCCGCCCCCGGACCCCCCGTGTCGTCCGCCCGTCGGGCCGTCCCTTACGGGGCGGTCTTGACGGTGATCTTCTTGGCGATGATGTCGGCCTTGGCCTTCTCGACGGCCGCGATCAGCTCGGCCATCTTCTTGTACTCGGGGTTGGAGTCGGCCAGGCCGACACCGTTCTTGTCCAGGCCGTAACGGATCTCACCGGTCTGCGGCTTGCCGTCCTCGACCGACTTGATCAGGTTGTAGACCGCGCTCTGGACGTCCTTGGTGACCGAGGTCAGGATCTTGTCCTTGTACTTGGCCAGGCCCGCCTGGTTGTACTGGTCGGAGTCGACACCGATGGCCCACTTGCCGGCGTTGGCGGTGGCCTCGATGGCACCCGAGCCGGCGAGACCGGCGGCGGCGTAGACGACGTCGGCACCGGCGTCGAGCTGGCCCTTGGCGGCGGCCTTGCCGAGGTCGGGCTTGGCGAAACCGGTGAAGTCCGGCGGCTGGGTCAGGTAGGCCGACAGCACCTTGGCGTTGGGGTTGGTGTCCTTGACGCCCTGCTCGAAGCCCGCCTGGAACTTCTTGATCAGCGGAACCTCGACACCGCCGATGAAGCCGACCGTGCCGGTCTTGGAGGCCTTGGCGGCGGCGACGCCGGCCAGGTAGGAGCCCTGCTCCTCGTTGAAGACCAGGTTCGCGATGTTCGGACCGGTCACCGAGGTGTCGTCGATCAGGCCGAAGGTGGTCTTCGGGAACTTCTCGGCGACCTTCTTGATGGCCGGGGCGTAGGCGAAGCCGACGCCGATGACCGGGTTGTTGCCCTTGCGCGCGAGCTCGGTGAGGCGCTGGACCTTGTCCGCCTCGCTCTCACCCTCGGTGGGCTCGGCCTCCGCGCCCTTGATCTTCAGGTCCTTCTCGGCCTTCTCCAGACCCGCGAACGCGGCGTCGTTGAAGGACTGGTCACCACGGCCGCCGATGTCGTAGGCGATGGCCGCGGACTTCTCCGAAGAGGAGGACGACGAGGACGAGTCGGAGGACTTCTTGCCGCCACACGCGGTGGCGGTGAGGGCGAGGGCCGCGGACGCGACGCCCACGGTTGCGATCCTGGTGATCCGGCGCAAGGGGAGGCTCCTTCAAAACCTGACCGAAGCGCCACTGACCGGCGCTGGTTTCGCGGCGATCGTAACGCGCGTAGATGTCAGTTAAAGGCCCGTTCATGAGTCGTTATCGGATCGTCGCGAACCGGACAGTGACCACTCGGTAACTCGCCAGGCGCCCAGCCCTTGTGTATCAAGGGCCGGACGCTCCCGCCGGCGGACACGCCGATGGTGTACGGAGATCTGCTCCGCTCAGCCCAGCGGCCTCGCGCGACGCCCGTCGAGCAGGGCCGCGGCGGTGAAGAATTCCACGCCGACCGCGATCGCGGACTCGTCCACGTCGAAGTCCCCGCGGTGCAGGTCCCGCTTGGCGGTGTCCCCCGGCGTACGGACGCCGAGCCGGGCCATCGCGCCCGGCACGTGCTCCAGGTACCACGAGAAGTCCTCGCCGCCCAGGCTCTGCTCGGTGTCCTCGACGGACTCCGGGCCGCGCCGGGCGGTCATCGACTCGCGCAGCAGCTCGGTGACCACCGGGTCGTTGACGACCGGCGGCACCCCGCGCACGTGGTTGATCTCGAACTTGGCCCCGTGCATCGTAGCGATCTCGTCGATGGCCGCATAGACCTGGTCAGGGGCCTCGTGCCAGGCGTTGAGGTCCAGGCAGCGCACGGTCCCGGACAGCTCGGCATGCATGGGGATCACGTTGCAGGCGTGCCCGGCCTCGATCCGGCCCCAGGTGATCGACATGCCCGAGCGGGCGTCCATCCGGCGGGCCAGCAGCGCGGGCACGTCCACGGCCACCCGGGCCGCGGCGGTGACCAGGTCGGTGGTCAGGTGCGGGCGGGCGGTGTGCCCGCCGGCGCCGGAGAGGGTGACCTCCAGCCGGTCGCAGGCCGAGGTGATCGGGCCCGGCCGCAGGCCGATCTTGCCGGCGTCCACCCGGGGGTCGCAGTGCACGGCGATGATCTGCCCGACCCCGTCGAGCACGCCGGAGTCGATGGCCTCGGTGGCCCCGCCCGGCAGCACCTCCTCCGCGGGCTGGAACAGCAGCCGCACCGGCCGCGGCAGCAGCCCCTGGCGCTCCAGCTGGGCCAGCACCAGACCGGCGCCGAGCACGGTGGTGGTGTGCACGTCGTGGCCGCAGGCGTGCGCCCGGTCCGGGAAGGTGGAGCGGTACGGGACGTGGGTCTTGGCATCGGGAATGGGCAGGGCGTCGATGTCCGCGCGCAGGGCCAGCATCGGCCGTACCCCGTCCCAGGTGCCCACATCACAGATCAGGCCGGTCCCGGACTTCAGCACGCGTGGTCGCAGGCCGGCTTTTTCCAGCCTCGCCTTGATGGCGGCGGTCGTGCGGAACTCCTGGTGGCCGAGCTCGGGATGCATGTGCAAGTCCCGGCGGAACGCGATCAGTTCAGAACGCAGATTCTCCGGGAGCTTGCCGGGCAGCTCGGGCTGAGCGGGCTTTCCGGGCAGGGCGGTCTGGGACTCGCGGGACATCAACTGGTTCACCCGTTGAAGAGTAGGCGCACCACTAGGTCAACTGGCTGGAGATCAGCAAATCTTCTACCCGTTCGGGGAGAAAAAACCGTCCTCCGGGTGCATGGCCTCCGGTCGCGAGGGGTAAACTCCGCCGCTCATCCGGCCGCCGAAGCGGTCGCCGCCGGGAGTCCGTGCACATCACGGGCGGTCTCGGTGACCCCGGCCAGGAAGCTGCGGGCCCGCGGCGAGGCCCGACCGGTGAGCCAGGCCGGGTCCACGTCCACCACGGCGACGGTCACACCGGTGCCGCAGAGCGCGTACGGCAGCGTGTGGACGACCGTGGACGGAAAGCTGACGATCGTACGACCCACGGGACCGCGCCGGGCGATCAGCTCCAGCGGCAGGTCGGGCCGGACGATCTCCAGCCCGGTCGCCTCGCTCAGCGCGCGCAGCTTGTCGGCGGACTCCCGGCGGTGCGCGAAGTAGCGGGTGGCCCCGTGCTCGGCGGCCAGCGCCCGTACGGCTTCCTGGTAGCGGGCCGGGTCGACCACCCCGGTCTCCACCAGCGAGGTGCCGACCAGGTCGGTGCCCCGGGTCAGCCGGGGCGGCCCGAACCGGGCCCGGGTCCAGCCGAAGTCGTTGACCCGCAGCCGCATCCCGTCCAGCGGGGTGACCGGCATCGAGGTGAACAGCTCGACGTGGCGCAGCCGGCGCCGGGCGGTGGCGGACACCGGCGCGTACGCCAGCTCGCGCGCCCGGCCCAGGGGCCCGCCGCCGGTGCGGTGCCAGCGGCGCAGCCGCTCGCCCCGGCCGAGCTGGGCGACGAACTCCATGGTGGCGGTGCCGTCGTCGACGACCACCAGCTCCTTGGCCCGGGCCGGGGCGAGCAGCAGCTGCACGAACCGGGAGAACGGGTCGCCCACGACGATCCGGTCCGCCCGGCGCACGTCCCCGCAGAGGGCGGCCAGCGCCTTGAACGGCGCGAGGGCGCCGCCGCGGGCCTCCTGCCACCGCACCCGGTGTCCCTCGTCGCGCGCCAGCGTGGCCACGCGGCGAAGCTGCCCGCGGGACATCGGGTCGGTGGGCGGCAGGACGACGATCTGCACCGGGTGCCCGCCCCCGCCGGCCCGGGGTGGGGGCGGCGGCCCGGCGGGCCGCCGGGTCGGCTGGCTGGGCATGGCGTCCAGCACGGGCGGCCCGTCACCGGCCGCGGCCGCGTCCGCCGCGGCGGACGCGGCGGACGCGGCGGACGCGGCGGACGCGGCGGACGGGGCGGACGGGGCGGCGGGAACTGCTGCGGCGGCCGGGTGCTCCGCGTGGGCCCACTCCAGCACGTTCAGCAACTGGACCGGGCTCTCGACGAAGGCGAGGGTGGAGGCAGGAGGGGTCACGGCGTGGCTCCTGTTCGGCGGGGTGCGAGCGGGTGGAGCCGGTCAGACCGCGGCGAGCTCTCCGGCGAGTTCGCCCTGGACGCGGCGGAGCTTGCGCAGGGGGCCGAGCTCGGACGCGTAGACGCGCTTGACGCCGTCGCCGAGGGCGGTCTCGATGGTGCGGATGTCGCGGACCAGGCGGGTCAGGCCGCCGGGCTCGACGGAGGCGGCCTGGTCGGAGCCCCACATGGCGCGGTCGAGGGTGATGTGGCGCTCGACGAAGGAGGCGCCGAGGGCGACGGCGGCGAGGGTGGTCTGCAGGCCGGTCTCGTGGCCGCTGTAGCCGATCGGGACGTTCGGGTACTCCTCCATGAGCGTGTTGATCACGCGCAGGTTGAGCTCCTCGGCCTTGGCCGGGTAGGTGGAGGTGGCGTGGCAGAGCACGATGTTCTCGCTGCCCAGGACCTCGACGGCGTGCCGGATCTGGCGCGGCGTGGACATGCCGGTGGACAGCACGACCGTGCGGCCGGTGGCGCGCAGGGCGCGCAGCAGCTCGTCGTCGGTGAGGGAGGCGGAGGCCACCTTGTGGGCCGGTACGTCGAACTTCTCCAGGAAGGCGACGGACTCGACGTCCCACGGGGAGGCGAACCAGGAGATCCCGCGGTCCTTGCAGCGCTCGTCGACGGCGCGGTACTCGTCCTCGCCGAACTCGACGCGGTGGCGGTAGTCGATGTACTTCATCCGGCCCCAGGGGGTGTCGCGCTCCAGGTCCCACTGGTCGCGCGGGGTGCAGACCTCGGGGGTGCGCTTCTGGAACTTCACCGCGTCGCAGCCGGCGTCGGCGGCGGCGTCGATGAGGGCGAAGGCGGTGTCGAGGTCGCCGTTGTGGTTGATGCCGATCTCGCCGACCACGTAGACGGGCCGGCCGGGGCCGAGGGTGCGGGGGCCGAGGTTCCTCTGGCGGGCGTTCATGAGCGGTGTCCTTCGGTGGGTACGCAGGGTGCGGACGGTGCGGGCAGAGGGGTGGGGTGGGGCGGGTCGAGGAGGGGCGCGAGCGCCCGGGCGCGCGCCAGGTCGTGCGGGTCGTCGATCTCCAGCACGCGGGCGGGGTCGGTGGGCACGGGCAGGGTGCGGCCGAAGAACCGGTGGCGTGCGGTGCGGAAGCCCGGCACGTCCATGGCGTAGGCGGCGCCGGTCTCCAGCAGGTCCAGCGGGCGGTCCTGCCGCCGCGGGCGGGTGGCCCGGTCGTGGTTGACGCCGTGGCCGAAGCCCTCGGGGGTGTCCTCGCGGCGCCACAGGAAGCCGTGGAACGGGGCCACGGTCAGGGCCGAGTCGGCCGCGCCGGTGGCGACGGCGGCGGCGACCGCCTCGACGTCGGCCGGCTCCAGGAAGGGGCTGGTGCACTGGACCAGCAGCAGCACGTGGACCTCGGTGTCGTGCAGTTCCTCGAAGGCGTCGAGGGCGTGCAGCAGGGCCGATTCGCTGCTCGCGGTGTCGCCGGAGAGGGCGGCCGGCCGGGGCACCACGGCGGCGCCGGCGGCGCGGGCGGTCCCGGCGATGGCCGGGGAGTCGGTGGAGACGACGACGTCGGTCACGGTGGGCGCGGCCAGGCAGGCCCGCACCGCGCGGGTGACCAGTGGTACGCCGCCCACCTCGGCGAGGTTCTTGGCCGGGACGCCCTTGGAGCCGCCGCGGGCGGGGATGACGGCGAGGACCCGGCGGGGGGCCGCGGAGGTCACAGCTCCCCCAGCCGTCGGATCACGGGGGCGACCCGCTGGACGCCGTGCCGGTAGGCGCCGCGCGCGGCCTCGCGCAGGTGGGCGCGCAGGTAGCGGCGCAGCCACGACTCCTCGCCGGCCGGGCGGCGCAGCGCTCCGGGCATCGGGGTGCCGTCGGGGGCGAGGTGGTGGCGGGCCAGGATGCCGGGCAGGTATCCGGGGGCGGTGGTGGCCGTGTAGTACGGGGCGACGGGCGGCAGCGCGGCGCGGGCGCACAGGGCGTCCACCCGGGCCCGGGCCGCCTCGAAGGCCTCCTCGCCGGCGCCGACGCCCTGGGCGGCGAGCCAGGCGGGGTCTGCCTCGGGCAGGGCGCCGGCGTCGATCTCGTCCCAGGAGGCCAGGCAGCCGGAGCCGAGGAAGTGGTGGTTGCCGAGCGCCTCGCGGATGCCGAGGTCGGTCAGGACGGCGGTGGGGATGCCCCGGTGCAAGGACTCCAGCGCGGCCGTGGAGGAGACGGTGACCAGCAGGTCGGTGCGGTCCAGGACCTCGCCCATGTTCCCGTAGGCGAGCCGGCAGTTGGGCGGGAGGCCGCCGGGGAGCTTCTCGGCGAGCTTCTGGTAGGGCAGCTCCTCCAGGTGCGTGGTGTGCTCCCCGGGCCTGCTGCGCAGCTTGACCAGGACCTCGCGCTCGGGGTGCAGCCGGGCGTGCTGGACGGCGCGGCCGAGCAGGTAGCCGCGGTCGGCCTTGTTCTCCGGCACGGACGGCTGGACGGCGAACACCACGGTGTGCGCCCGCAGCCCGGCGGGCTCGTACGGGGCACCGTCGAGGAACGGCAGCGCGGTCTCGGTGACGGCCGAGGCGTCGGCGCCGACCCCTTCGTACACGCCGCGGAAGCGGTGGGCGTCGGCCCGGGAGTTGGCCAGGACCACGTCGGCGCCGTGCCGCAGGAGCAGGCCGTCGGCGAGCTTCTCGTAGACGACGCCCACGTAGCCGGTGACGAACACCGGGCGCGCGGCCGGCTCGGGCCACAGGGCGCGCACGCCGTGCAGGACGGCCTGCACGGCGCCGCCGACGAGGGCGAGGACGACCACGTCGTACGCCTCGCGCTCGATCTCGGCGAGGAACTCCGCGCAGGTCACCTCGGTCAGCCGGGCGGCCTCGACCCCCACCTCGCCGAGCTGGCGCGCGGTGGGGGTGGCACGGCCCCGCAGCAGATAACCGGTGGGATTCTGTTCGGGCGCGAGGCGGCGCGCGGTGAGCGCGCCCCATTTCCATCGCGTATCGGAATCGGCGAGCACTGCGACCCGCTTCGCTACTGGCACGGGCCAGAAGCTATGCCGGAATTCCGGTGATCGTCCCAACGAGTGCTCAACAGCGGGTGAACAGCCCGTCGACGAATTGCGAATCCAGGCCGGTTAACATGCCTGCCGCCTGTCGTTCATTTACATTCCGCATGCGGTCCACGGTGAATGCCGTATGCCGCAATAATCTCGGCGGGTGCTCACGCTCTCCGTCGTCGTGCCGTTCTACAACGTGCAGACATACGCACCCGATGCCCTGAAAAGCCTCGCGCTCAACGCCCGGGACGACTTCGAGTTCCTGCTCGTCGACGACTGCTCGACGGACGGGACCCCGGAGCTCCTGGAGCGCGCGGCGAGGACCCTGCCGGGGGCCCGGGTGCTCAGACGGGGGACCAACGGCGGCCTGGCCACGGCGCGCAACACCGGCCTGGACGCGGCCGGCGGGAGGTACGTGGCCTTCCTGGACGGCGACGACTGGCTGGCGCCGGGCCACCTGGCCCGCACCCTGGCCGCGATCGAGGCGCTGAGCTGCGATTTCGTCCGCACCGACCATGTCCGTACGGCGGGCCGCACGCGCAGTGTGCAGCGCATCCCGTACGGCCCGCAGCACGTGGTGGCCGATCCGCGCACGGCGATCCTGCCGGCGGACCGGTCGTCCTCGGTGGACTATCCGTACGCCTGGGCCGGGATGTACCACCGGCGGCTGCTCGACGCGGGGCTGCTGCACTTCACGGACGGTCTGCGCACGGCCGAGGACCGGCCGTGGATCTGGCGGCTGCACCGCCGGGCGCGCTCGTTCGCGGCGGTCGGGATGCCCGGAATCTTCTACCGTCGCGGCGTTTCCACCTCATTGACCCAGATCGGCGACGAGCGGCAGCTCGATTTCATTCGCGCATTCGATCAAGTTTTGGCCGAAACAGCTCTTGATCGAGAAGCCGAACGACTCCTCCCGAAAGCCGTTCGCACATATTGTGCGATTATCGCGCACCATAACGGATCCATCGAAAGGTTCGAACCGGCCGTGGCCAAGAAACTCCGTTCGACGAGCGCCGACGCCCTCCGGAGAATGCCGCAGCAGGTCCTGGACGACGTTCTGGACGCGATGGACGGGGAACGTTCCGCCCTGCTGCGCCGGCTGCGCCGCCGCGCCGTGACGGGAGCGGCCGCCCGATGAGCACGCACCCCCCGCGGACCACCCAGATCTTCCTGGCCTCCACCCTCTACGGCGTGGCCACCCTCGCCGCGGCCCTGGACTGCGGCGCCTTCCCGCCGGCCGCCCGCCGGATCCTGCTCACCAGCAACAACGCGGCCGTCCCGGAGGTGACCCCCGGGGTCACCGACATGCCCGGCTTCGCCGCCCTGCGCACCCGCTTCGACCAGGTGATCGACTGGAACGGGACCGTCGCGCCGTTCCACCCCAGCGCCTGGGCCCCCCGCCCCGACGACGTACCGCTGTGGGAGCGGCAGCTGCGGTCGGTGTGGGGGCTGGGCGAGGACCGGATCGACCTGGTCGTCGAGTCCATCCAGGTCTCCCCCGCCCAGGCGCTGTGCCAGCTCTTCCCCGGCGCCGCCGTCGAGGTCTACGCCGACGGCCTGATGAGCTACGGCCCCACCCGGTTCAAGCTCGACCCGCAGATCGGCATGCGCATCCGGCGGGTGCTCCACCTCGACCTCGTGCCCGGACTGGAACCGCTGCTGCTCACCGAGTTCGGGGTGCCGGCCGAACGGGTGCCCGACGCCGCCTTCCGCAAGGTGCTCGACGAGCTCGCCGACGACGCCGAGCTGCCCGCCGAGGTCACCGCGGCGGCCGAACGGGCCGCGTGCACCGGCCGCGGGCCCGCGCTGCTGCTCGGCCAGTACCTCTCCGCGCTCGACCTGCTCTCCGTCGCGGAGGAGCAGGAGCTGCACGCCGCGATGGTGCGCGGCGCGCACGCGCTCGGCCACCGCGAGATCGTCTTCAAGCCGCACCCCACCGCGCCGGTCTGCTCGTGGGACCGGGCGGCGGCCGAGGCGGAGGCGCTCGGCGTCCGCCTCACCGTCGCCGCCGGTCCGGGCCTGGCCGAGGTGCTCTACCGGCGGCTGCGGCCGGCCCTGGTCGTCGGCTGCTTCTCGACCGGGTTGCTGACCGCCGCCACGCTGTACGGGCTGCCGGTCGCCCGGACCGGGACCGCCGACGTGCTGGCCCGGCTCACGCCGTACCCCAACAGCAACCGGATCCCCCTCGCCCTGGTCGACGCGCTGCTGCCGGACCTCGCCGACGCCGACGCCGTGCGCGGCTGGACCCCGCCGGGGCCCGGCCGGGGCGGGCAGGAGGTGGCCGGGCTGGTCACCGCGGTCGGCTTCACCATGCAGCCGCAGGTGCTGCACACCCGCCGGAGGGAGGCCGAGCGGTACCTGGCCGCGCACCTGGACGCCCGGACCTGGCGGTACGTCACCCGCAAGCGGCTGACCTCGCTGGCGCTGCCCGGCGGCATCCCGGCCCAGCTCGCGTTCCTGCCGGGCAGCCCGGTACTGCGCCGCGCCGTACGCCGGGTGCGGCGGCTGCGCCGGGCGGTGGCCCGCAGCCGCTGAGCCGGGCCGGCCCCGCAGCCGCCGGGCCGCGCCGCCGGTCGGCCGGTCGGCCGGTCAGCCGGTCGGCCGGTCAGCTCGTGGCGAGCTTCGCCGCGAAGCCGAGGAAGAGCACGCCCGCCGCCGAGGACAGGCCGGCCGTCAGCCGCCTGCGGCGGCGGAACGCGGCGGACAGCCGGGCACCGCTGAAGATCAGGGTGCTCAGGTAGAGGAAGCTGGACAGCTGCGCCAGCGAGCCGAGCAGCAGGAAGGACAGCGCCGGGTAGGCGTAGGCGGGGTCGACGAACTGCACGAAGAAGGACAGCAGGAACAGGATCGCCTTCGGGTTGAGCAGGCTCACCACCAGCGCCCGCCGGTACGGCCGCTCCACGGCCCCGGCCTTCGCCCCGCCCGCACCACCGGCGCCGGCCACGGCGCCCGCCGCTTCCGCCCCGGCCCGCTCCACGGCCCCGGCCACCGCCGCACCGGCGCCCGCCGGGGCCCCCGCGTCACGGCTGCGCCACATGCCCCGGGCCGTACGCATCATCCCGAGCGCGATCCAGGCCAGGTAGCCGGCCCCGGCCACCTTGACCGCGCCGAACACCAGGGGACTGGCCTGGAGCAGCGCCCCCGCACCCAGGGCGGTCAGCGCCATCAGCACCGTGTCCCCGGTGAACACGCCGCACGCGGCCCGGTACCCGTCGCGCACCCCGCGGCGGGAGGCCACGGAGAGTACGTACAACGAGTTCGGGCCGGGCAGCAGAATGATCAGCGCCAGCGCGGCGAGGTAGGTCGGCAGATCGGTCACACCCAGCATGCGCAGGAGTGTCACATAGGTTTGCTCCTGTCGACCAACGTGTTTCACCAGCTGGAATCGGCCGGGACGTACGTCCCCCAGACCTCCCGCAGAGCGGTGCACACCTCCCCCACGGTGGCCCGCGCCCGCAGCGCCTCCTTCATCGGCGGCAGCACGTTCTCGGTCCCGTCCGCCGCGATCCGCAGCTCCGTGAGCGCGGCCTCGACCGCGCCCGCGTCCCGCTCCGCGCGCAGCCGGGCCAGCCGCGCGGTCTGGCGGACCTCGATGGCCGGATCGACGCGCAGCGGCTCGTACGGTTCCTCCTGCGGCAGCGCGAACCGGTTGACGCCGACCACCACCCGCTCGCCGCGGTCGGTCTCCTGGGCGATCCGGTAGGCGTTGCGCTCGATCTCGCCCTTCTGGAAGCCCCGCTCGATCGCGGCGACCGCCCCGCCGTACGCCTCGACCTGGGCCATCAGCGCGAGCGCGGCCTCCTCCAGTTCGTCCGTCATCGACTCCACCGCGTAGGAGCCGGCGAACGGGTCGACGGTGTGCGGCACGTCCGTCTCGTAGGCCAGCACCTGCTGGGTGCGCAGCGCGAGCCGGGCCGCCTTGTCGGTGGGCAGGGCGATGGCCTCGTCGTAGGAGTTGGTGTGCAGCGACTGGGTGCCGCCGAGCACCGCGGCCAGAGCCTGGACGGCCACCCGGACGAGGTTGACCTCCGGCTGCTGGGCCGTCAGCTGGACCCCGGCGGTCTGGGTGTGGAAGCGCAGCATCAGCGACTTCGGGTCGCGGGCGCCGAACTCCTCGCGCATGACGCGGGCCCAGATCCGGCGGGCGGCACGGAACTTGGCGACCTCCTCCAGCAGGGTGGTGCGGGAGACGAAGAAGAAGGACAGCCGGGGCGCGAACTCGTCGACCGCCATGCCCGCGCCGATCGCCGTACGGACGTACGCGATGCCGTCGGCGAGGGTGAAGGCGACCTCCTGCGCGGGCGAGGCCCCGGCCTCGGCCATGTGGTAGCCGGAGATGGAGATGGTGTTCCACCGCGGGAGCTCGGTGCGGCAGTAGCGGAAGGTGTCGGCGACCAGCCGCAGCGAGGGGCCGGGCGGGAAGATGTAGGTGCCGCGGGCGATGTACTCCTTGAGCACGTCGTTCTGGACCGTGCCCGTCAGGCGGTCGGCGGGGATGCCCTGTTCCTCGGCGACGAGCTGGTAGAGCAGCAGCAGGACCGCCGCCGGAGCGTTGATGGTCATCGAGGTGGAGACCTGGTCGAGCGGGATGCCGTCGAACAGCACGTGCATGTCCTCGACGGAGTCGACGGCCACCCCGACCTTGCCGACCTCGCCGTGCGCCAGCGGCGCGTCGGAGTCGTGTCCCATCTGGGTGGGCAGGTCGAAGGCGACCGACAGGCCGGTGGTGCCGGCCGCGATGAGCTGCCGGTAGCGGGCGTTGGACTCGGCGGCGGTGCCGAAGCCGGCGTACTGCCGCATCGTCCACGGCCGGCCCGTGTACATCGTGGGGTAGATGCCTCGGGTGAAGGGGTAGGAACCGGGTTGCCCCAGTTTGACCGCCGGGTCCCAGTCCGTCAGGGCCTCGGGCCCGTAGACGGGTTGGAACGGCAGACCGCTCTCGGTACGTGGCATGTGACCAAGACCTCCGTAGTGTCACCGGGCCCGGTGCTGATAGAACCGTCCCCGCGAAACGGCCCCGGTCACAATGGCGCAACATCCCCGGACCGTGCGCAACCATCCACGCCACCCAGGCATCGTCTAGATACACACGCAGATTTCGGGGGGAAGAGATGCACCGCCACATGCACCGCCAGAGAGTTGTCCGGGCGCTCGGGGTCGCCACCGCCGTCGCGCTCGCCGCGACCGCCTGCGGGACGGGCGCGTCGGACGCCAAGCGTCCCACCGCTCCGTCCCCGTCCGCGTCCGCGGCGGGCAGCACCCCCGACCCGTCGGCCTCCGCGTCCCAGGACGGCAAGCCCGGCGACGCCTCGCCCTCGCCGTCCGCCTCGTCCTCCGCCTCCCCGTCGGCCTCGCCCTCGCCCAGCGTCAAGGCGATCATGTCGAACGGGGACGAGAGCGAGCAGGTCCGGGAGCTCCAGGCCCGCCTGAAGCAGCTCGACCTGCTCAAGACCGACCCGACCGGCTTCTACGGCTCGAAGACCACCGCCGCGGTCAAGGCCTTCCAGAACAAGCACCAGCTGCCGGCCCACGGCGCGGTGGACCAGGCCACCTGGAAGAAGATCCAGGAGGTCACCAAGAAGCCCTCCGACAAGGAGCTGAACCCGCCGGCCCCGGTCAACCAGGCCGACGCTCCGGACCCGCGCTGCATGCAGGGCCGGGTGATGTGCATCAGCAAGGAGAGCCGCACCCTGGCGTGGATGATCGACGGCAAGGTCATCTCCACCATGGACGTGCGCTTCGGCTCGGAGAACACCCCGACCCGCGAAGGCGTCTTCAACGTCGGCTGGAAGGCCAAGGAGTGGACGTCGACGATCTACCACACGCCGATGCCGTACGCGATGTTCTTCAGTGGCGGCCAGGCGGTGCACTACTCGGCCGACTTCGCGGCCCGCGGCTACAACGGTGCCTCGCACGGCTGTGTGAACGTCCGTGACAAGGGCAAGCTCGCCGCGCTGTTCGAGCAGGTGAACGTGGGCGACAAGGTCGTCGTCTACTGGTGACCGTCCGCGGGTGACCGCCGCGCCTGATCGTGACGGCGCGGCCTGATCGTGACGGCCTGCTGGTGATCGTCCGGCCGTGACCGGCGGCGGTGCGTGAGTGGCGCGGGCAGGGCCGGGGGAACGTGCCCCGCCCGCGCCAGTTGCGCAGAGCCCAGGGGTACGGGGGGAACCCCGGCTTCATGCGCCGCCGATGACCAGTCGGCTCGTTATGTACTGCGCCGGCCGCTCGAAAAGTGTTACAGCGGGGTGTGCGGGCAGGTCAGCGGGTGGTGCGCAGGGCGTCGAGGTCGCCGTTGGCACGCGGCAGCGGCACCGACGACGGGGACGGCGTCGGCACCTGGAGGATCCCGCTGCCGGTGCCCTTCTTGCCCCCGCCGCTCCCGTCGGAGCTGCCGTCCGCGCCCTCGCGGCCGGTGGTCCGGTCGTCGCCGTCCATGACCGTCTGGCAGAACCGGGCGATCCCCGAGGTGCTGCGGGCCAGCTTGGACAGCCGCTCGCGGCGGTCGTCGTCCATCCGGCCCGATCGGTAGTCCTTGCACAGGTCCAGGGCGCGGGTGCGGTTCTCCCGCTCGCGGTTCGGGTCGCGTTCCCGGGCGGTGCCGTCCCCGGAGGGCTCGTTGCCGCCCCCGCCGGTGAACCCGGCCGTCCCTTCGTCCCCGAGCCCGCCGGGCGTGTGCGCGCCGGCGGTGGTCCCGGCCTCCGGGCTCTCCCGCAGCGGCCGCTGCGGGCCACTGGGTGCGGGGACCGGCGAGGTGGCCCGGCCCGTGGGGTCGGGCGTACCGGTGCTGCTGACGGAGACCGACGGGGCGGGGCCCGCGTTCGTGTGCAGGGCCCGGCCCAGCAGGCCGGTGCCCGCCGCGGCGGCGACCCCGCCGACCGCGATGCTGGCCACGGCGGCCGCGAGCCCGAACCGTACGGGGGCCACCCGGCGGCGCGGCGCCCGCGCGGCCGGTCCGGGCAGGAGCCGGACGACCTGCTCGGCGGGGGCGGCGGGCACGGTGGGAGGGAC
>NZ_RPRY01000081.1 GCF_003949795.1 Streptomyces sp. WAC06614 | reverse complement strand
GTACGGGGGATGTGGCCCACCGGCTCCCGTTCGGGGCGGCCCGAGGGCCGTGCGGGGGGGGCGGCTCAGGCGGCTTCGAGGTCGAGGAGGTACTGCTTGGCGGCGGCGCCGCCCGCGTAGCCGGTGTACCGGCCGGAGGCCCCGACGATGCGGTGGCAGGGCAGCACCACGCACAGCGCGTTGTTGCCGAGCGCGGTGCCGACCGCCCGGGCGGCCCGGGGCCGGCCCAGCCGCTCGGCGAGCTCGCCGTAGGTGCGGGTGCTGCCGTACGGGACGAAGGCGTCGAGCGCCGAGACCGTCTCGCGGACGAACGGGGTGACCAGGCGCAGGTCCAGCGGGAGGGTGAACTCCCGCAGCCGGCCGCTGAGGTAGGCGTCGAGCTGCGCGCGCGCCTCGTCCAGGACGGCCGTCGGGCCGGCCGCGGCGGCGGATCCCGGCGCCACCTCGGGGAGCTCGGCGAGCCGGCGCCCGGCGGTGCCGGGCGTACCGAAGGCGCAGTGGACGAGGGCGTCGCCGGTGGCCGCCAGGGTCAGCGTGCCCAGCGGGGTCGGATGGCTGACGGTCACGACGCCGACCGCCCTCGGCGGAAGGCGGAGCGGGTCGGCGGAGGGCATGGCGGAGGTCCTTCCGTCGGGGTGGGTGGCGGGGTCGGTCACGGGGGTGTCCTCGGGGTGTTCAGGTGGTGACCGGGCGGCAGCTGCGGCAGGCGCGGAAGCCGGCGCGGCGGGCCGCCCCGGCGCTGGCGAACGGCCGCTGGTGGCGCGGGGTGATCCGGCGGGCGTGCGCGCAGGTCGGGTGGCAGAAGATGTGGGTGGTCTCGCTGCCCAGCAGCACCGCGCCGTCCTGCGAGAGCCGGGCCAGCCGGTCCATGTCGATGTCCTCGGCCGCGCGCAGCGCCCTGCCCGTGCCGGGCAGGTACGCGGCGTCGCACGGCGAGCCGTCGTCGTAGGTGATCCGGTGGCACGGCACCAGCAGGGTCACCGGGTTGGCCGCGAGGGCCGCGGTGACCAGCTCGGGGTCACCGGGGACCCCGGCCTCGCGGGCGATCCAGCCGATCGGCCGCAGCTGCCCCTTCGGCACGGTCCGTACGGCTTCCAGGACCGCGCGGTGGCCGGCGTCCAGCGGGCCGAAGTCGATCGGCAGCTGCTTGGCACGGCCGGTGCGCACGGCCGGGCGCAGGCCCGGGAACGGCGCGGTGGACCGGATCGCGGTCCGCCGGGTGCGGCACCAGTGCATCTCCTCGAACATCTCGGTGCTGACGACCATGGTCACCAGCGTGGCGCCGGTGATCGCGTGCGGGCTGAAGGCCACGTACAGGCCGCCGGCGTCCGTGTCGAGCTCGACGTAGCGGTCGTACTTCTGCGGTGAGATCCCCACGTGGCGCAGCACGCGCAGACCGAAGTCCACCGGTGCGGGGGTGGTGAGGTCGGCCAGCGCGCTCTCCAGGTCGTGCCGCGAAGGGGCGGTGCCCTCGTCGTTCGTACTCAACTCAACACCTCCCTGGTGGGTGGGTCCTCGGCCTCCAGCAGCTGACGCAGGCTACCGATTCCCCGGGACACCTGTGCCTTCACGGTCCCGACCGGGCACCCCTGGGCCTCGGCTATCTCGCCGTAGCTCAGGCCGACCACGTGCCGCAGCACGACCGCGACCCGGGGGTTCTCGGGTAACTCGGTCAGTGCGGACACCAGGCGGCCGCGGTCCTCGGCGTGGTACGCCCGCTCCTCCGGGCCCGGACGGTCGTCGGGCCAGGCCTGGCAGGCGTCCTCGACCGTGGTCGCGGACACCGGGCGGCGTACGCCGGCGCGGACGTGGTTGCGCCAGACGTTCGCCGCGATGGTCATCAGCCAGGCCCGCGGCCGCAGCGCGCGGCGCCGGGCCGGGGAGTAGCCCCGCAGCGCCGTGTAGGCGCGCAGGAACGTGTCCTGTCCCAGGTCGTCCGCCTCGGCGGCGGATCCGGTGACCCGGAACAGGAACGCGCGGACCGCCGTGGCGTGGACCCGCACCAGCTCCGTGAAGCCGTCGTCGAGGTCCACCGCCAGGCGCTCGGTCAGCTGCTCGGCCATGTCGTCCATCACAGGTCAGAACACCGGAAGGTCTCGGAGGGTTGCACGGGCACGCCGGGGCCGGTCTCAGCGGCCGGGCAGCCGTACGGACTGGCGGTGGCGGAAGACGTCACCGGGGTCGTAGGCCTGCTTGACCTGCTGGAGGCGGGCGTAGTTGTCCTTGTAGTACAGCTGGTGCCAGGGCACGCCGGAGCGGTTGTGGCGGGGGTCGCCGAGGTCGGCGTCCGGGTAGTTGACGTACGCGCCGTCGGCGGCCTCGCCGGGGACGGGGACGCCGCCGGTGGTGGCGAAGGCCGCTGCGTAGGCCTCGCGGATCCAGGCCAGGCAGCCGGCCTCCTCGGACGGGTCCTGCCACCAGATGGTCCACAGGGCCTTGAAGGCGCTGTCGCGGTGCGCGGAGGCGGTGGCGTCGGGGGCGACGGCGTTGACCGCGCCGCCGAAGGAGCTGAGGGTGACGCCGGCGGTGGGGTTGGCGCCGTCGCGGGTGAGGTGGTCGTGGAGGGAGGCGAGCTGGGCGGGGGTGAAGGGCCGGCGCAGGTAGGCCGACTTGAAGTCGCTGTGCAGGGTGGGGTCGTTCACCAGGCCGTTGGTGGTGCCCAGGTGGCGGGTGGCGGTCAGCCACGGGATCCGGCGGGGGGTGGCGAAGCCGGGCAGGGCCGGGTGCTCGCCGGCGTCGCGCTCCTGGGCGGTGGGGCGGGCGCGGACGCCCTCGGTGACGGCCCGCAGGTAGGCGTCGAGGCGGGCCGGGGCGTCGGGGGCGGTGGCGTCCATCTGGGTGACCAGGGTGACGGTGCCCTGGGAGCGGTGGCCCAGGACCAGGTAGCTGCACAGGCCGTCGTACGGGGTGCCGGGCGCGCTGTGTTCGGCGTGCCAGCGGCCGTAGTGGTCGACCAGGGCGGTGAAGTCGGCCCGGTCGAGCTGCTCCCAGGACCAGGAGACGGCGCTGAGCAGGACCTCGGCGGGGGGTGCGGGCAGCTGGGCGGCGGGCGGGCCGGCCGGGGTGCCGGGGCTGCGGAAGAGGTAGCGGGTGACCAGACCGAAGCTGCCGCCCCCGCCGCCGGTGTGGGCCCACCACAGCGCGCGGTGCGGGTCGTCGGGCTCCCGGGTGGCGGTGACCAGGCGGGCGGTGCCGGACGCGTCGACCACGACGACCTCGACGCCGTAGAGGTGGTCGACGACCAGTCCGTCACGGCGGCAGAGCATGCCCCAGCCGCCGCCGCTGACGTGGCCGCCCACGCCGACGGAGAAGCAGATCCCGGCGGGGACGGTGACGCCCCAGGTGCGGAAGAGGGTCTCGTAGACGTCCAGCAGGCGGGCGCCGGACTCGACGGAGAAGGCGCGGTGCGCGGGGTCGTAGGTGACCTTGTCCATGCCGGAGACGTCCACGACGTACTCGGTCCCGGCGTGGAAGACGAAGTCCTCGTAGCAGTGGCCGCCGCTGCGTAAGGACAGCCGGCGGCCGGTGCGGACGGCGTGCTGGACGGCGTCCAGGGCCTGGGCGGGGGTGTGGACGAGGTGGACGGCCTCGGGCGAGGCGACCCAGCGCTGGTTCCAGCCGCGGACCAGGTCGGCGTAGCGGCGGTCGCCGGGTCGGACCACGACGGGCGGTTCGGCGGCGGCGCCGGCGGCGGCCGCGCCGGCCGGGCCCGCGGTGGCGCCGGTCAGGGCGGCCGCGCCGCCCGCGGCGGAGGCGGCCAGGAAGCCGCGGCGGTCCAGTGCGGTGCGGGTGCCCTTCGGTGTCCTCATGTCCCCGTTTCCCCTTTCGTGCCGGTTGTACGGGTGACGCTAACCAGCCGCGCCCGCGGCGGCGTTCGGGATCTTGCCGTCGAATTCACCGTGCCCGGGCCTGGTGCAACCCCTGCGCGACCGCCGGTGTTCCACCTGGGCAGGCCAGCGAACTGGCCCACGAGGTGAAGGGAAAGCAATGTCCGACGTGGAGGAGATGACCGGCACACGGGCCCCCGCGGCTGCCGTGGCCGAGCGCATGACCGGTCAGCAGAAACTGGCCCTGGCGGTCCTGCTGGGTGCCCAGTTCATGCTCGCCGCCGATTTCTCCATCTTGACCGTCTCCCTGCCGGTGATCGGCGACTCGCTGGGCTTCTCGCTGGACAGTCTGCAGTGGATCACCACCGGCTTCGCGCTGCCGGCCGCCGGGTTCACGCTGCTGTTCGGCCGGATCGCCGACCTGTTCGGGCGGCGCAAGGTGTTCCTGCTGGGCATCGTGCTGCTGGCCGCGGCCTCGCTGGTCGGCGGTCTGGCGCAGTCCTCGACGGTGCTGGTCGCCGCGCGCGTCGCCCAGGGCGTCGCGACGGCGATCTCGGTGCCGTCGGCGCTGTCGCTGCTGACCACGACCTTCCCCGAGGGTCCGCTGCGCCAGCGGGCGCTCGGGCTGAACGGGGCCCTGCTGGGCGGCGGGTTCAGCGCGGGCGCCCTGCTGGGCGGCGCGCTGACGGAGCTGTTCAGCTGGCGCTGGTCGTTCCTGATCAACGTGCCGGTGGCGCTGCTGGTGCTGATCGGCACGCTGGTGGTGATCCCCGAGGGCCGCTCGGGCGCGCGGACCCGGCTGGACGTGCCGGGCGCGGTGACCGTCACCGGTGGTCTGCTGGCGCTGGTCTTCGGCATCACCACCGCCGGCCACCAGGGCTGGGCCGAGCCGGCGGTGTACCTGTGGCTGGGCGCGTCGGTGGTGCTGCTGGTGGCGTTCTGGTTCATCGAGCTGAGGAGCCCCAACCCGCTCGCGCCGGTGCGGGTCCTGCGGCGCACCACGGTCCGCTGGGGCAACTTCGGCGGCTTCGCCTCGATCGCCATGGCGACCGCGATCTCCTTCTCCACCACGCTGTACATGCAGAAGGTGCTGGGCTTCTCGGCGTTCACCACCGGTGTGGCCATCGGTCTGCCGGGCATCCTGACGATCGTCGGCGGCACGATCGCGCCGCGGCTGCTGGCCCGGATCGGGGCGCCGGCCGTGCTGGCGCTGTCGCTGGTGGTGCAGTCCGTCGGCTACGCGGTGCTGCTGTTGCTGAACGACGGCAGCACCGGGGTGGTCCTGGTCCTCGCGGCCCTGGCGGTGGGCTTCTTCGGGCACGCGTACAGCCTGGTGTCGTACATGGTGACCGCGACGTCGGGGCTGCCGGACGAGGAGCAGGGGCTCGCCACCGGCCTGACCACGATGAGCATGCAGATCGCGATCACGCTGGGCATCCCGGTGGTCAGCGCCGTCATCTCGGCGCGGACGTCGGCGCTGGAGGAGACGGAGTCGGCGACGGACGCGGTGCTGGGCGGCCTGCACGCGGGCGTGCTCGTCAACGCGCTGTTCCTGATGGCCTCCGCGGTGATCGTGTGGCTGTTCCTGGGCCGGGGCCGTACGGCCGCCACCGCGGGCGGTGCGCGATGACGGAGCTGACCGGGAAGGTGGCGGTGGTGACCGGCGCCAGCCGCGGCGTGGGGCGGGCGACGGCCGAACGGCTCGCCGGGCGGGGCGCGGTGGTCGCGGTGCACTACGCCTCCGGGGAGGCGGCGGCGGCCGAGGTGGTCGGCGGGATCCGGGCGGCGGGCGGTACCGCGTTCGCCGTACGGGCCGACTTCTCGGCGCCCGACGGGGCCGAGCAGCTCTGGGCGGCATTCGACGAGGGAATACGGGATTCCGGTGCGGAATCCGGTGTCGACATCCTGGTCAACAATGCAGCGTGGTCGGTCCGGGCGACACTCGCGGAGACCAAGCCCGAGGACTACGAGCGAATGTTCGCGGTCAATGTCCGGGCTCCGTTCTTCCTCATTCAGCAGGGGCTCGGAAGATTGCGTGACGGGGCGCGCGTGATTAATGTGTCCTCAGCCGTCACACGCATGGCGTTTCCCGAAGTCGCGGCCTACAGCCTGACCAAGGGAGCGATGGACACCCTCACCCTCACCTTGGCGAAGGAACTGGGTGAGCGCGGCATCACGGTGAATGCGGTCTCGCCCGGAACCCTGGACACGGACGTCAACGCGTCCTGGTTGCGCGGAAATCCCGAGGCGGCGCAGTACGTCGCGCAGCAGAGCGCCCTGGGCCGGGTCGGGCAGCCGGAGGACGTCGCCGACGTCGTCGCCTTCCTGGCCTCGCAGCAGGCCCGCTGGATCACCGGCCAGGTCATCGACGTGAGCGGCGGTGCACGGCTCTGAACTGCCTAAGGCGACGCGCTCGTCGCGACGAAGGGGAGGCCCAGCATGGCCGTCAGCCAGGGAGAAGTCTACGAGAACCCGCGGTGCCGGGAGCGTGTGGTGATCCGTACGCCGGCCGCGCAGACCGGTGGCGAGCGGACCGTCATGGACGTGTACGTGCAACCGGGCGGGGCGGTTTCCGGGGCCCATGTCCACCCGCTCAGTGAGGAACGCTTCACGCTGGTCAGAGGGCGGGTCGGCTTCTCGGTCGACGGGCGCGAGGTGGTGCTGGAGCGGCCCGGGCAGAGCATCCTGATCCCGCCGGGCGCCAAGCACCGCTGGTGGAACGCCGGCGGGGAGGAGTCGCGGCACATCTGTGAGCTGCGGGGCCGGGCCGACCGGTTCGAGCAGCTGGTGCTGCGTCAGCTCTTCGGCCTGGCCCAGGACGGCCGGACCGGCCCGGAGGGGATGCCGAACCTGCTCCAGCAGGCGGTGACCACGCTGGAGTTCGACGACGTCCTGCGGTTCACCACGCCTCCGTGGCCCGTGCAGCGGGTGCTGTTCGGGGTGCTGGCGCCGGTGGCGCGGCTGCTGGGCTACCAGGGCTGCAACCCGGAGTACATGCACCGCAGGCCCAGCGAGACGGCCGAGCTGGAGCCGCTGCCGGACGAGGTGGCGGCCTGGCACCGCTGATTCCCGTAGGACCGCCGATTCCCGCAGGGCGGGCGTAAAGGAAAAGGGGTGGCTCGCGCCACCCCTTTTTCCATTGCTCGGGAAGGTATGGTTCCAGATCTCTGTATTGTTTCTGGGGCGGTTCTGGTGCGGGCCCTGACAGGCTCTTGCGCATGAGGCCGAAATTGGTATCAGAGGCGCTGTACGAATACATCGTCGAGAACAGTCTTCCGGTCGACGAAGCACAACGCGGGCTGATGGAGAGCACGGCCACGGTCGGTGAACGGTCGCGTATGCAGATCGGAACTCCGCAGGGCACGTTCTTCACCCTTCTCACACAATTGATGTCCGCCCGCAAGGCCATCGAGATCGGTACGTTCACCGGCTATTCGGCGCTGGCCATCGCCCGGGGGCTGCCCGAGGACGGGCACCTGCTCACCTGTGACGTGAACGAGGAGTGGACCGCGATCGCGCAGGAGGGCTGGAAGGCCGCCGGCGTCGCCGACCGGATCGAGCTGCGGCTCGGCCCGGCCCTGGACACCCTGCGCTCCCTGCCGGCCGACTCCGACTGGGACCTGGCGTTCATCGACGCGGACAAGGAGGGGTACGTCGACTACTACGAGGAGCTGGTGCCCCGCATGCGTCCCGGCGGGGCGATCCTCGTCGACAACGTGCTGTGGTTCTCCACCGTCGTGAACGACCCCGAGGGCGAAGGCGCCACGATGCGCGCGTTCAACGCCCATGTCGCCGCCGACCCCCGCGTGGAAGCGGTGATCCTCTCGATCGGCGACGGCGTGACCCTCGTCCGCAAGAAGGCCTGAACGGCCCCCGACCCGCCCGCATCCGTCGCACCAGGGAGTTCCCGATGACGAGAACGTCCTCCACCGGAAAATCAATGCGCCTGGCCAGGCTGTCCCGGCACGGGGACGGGCGCTTCCTCTTCGTCCCGCTGGACCACTCGGTCTCCGACGGCCCGATCACCACCGCCCGCGACTTCGACGGGCTGGTCCGTGACGTGGTCGCCGGCGGCGCCGACGGCATCGTCGTCCACAAGGGGCGGGCCCGGGTGCTCGATCCCGAACTGCTGGCGGACCGCTCCCTGCTGGTGCACCTGAGCGCCAGCACCGCGCACGGCCCCGACGTCAACGCCAAGGTCCTGGTCGGGGACGTCGAGGACGCCATCCGGCTCGGCGCGGACGCGGTGAGCGTCCATGTGAACATCGGCTCGGACACCGAGTCCGAGCAGCTGGCCGACCTCGGTTCGGTCGCCGCGGCCTGCGACCGCTGGGGCATGCCGCTGCTCGCCATGATCTACCCCCGTGGCCCCCGGGTCAGCGACCCGTACGACCCGGTGCTGCTCTCGCACGTCGTCAACATCGCCGCCGACCTCGGCGTGGACATCGTCAAGACGGTGCTCGCCTCGCCGGTCGAGCGGATGGCCGAGGTCGTCGCCAGCTCGCCGCTGCCGATCATCGTGGCCGGCGGCGGCGACGGGACCTCCAGCCTGGCCGACTTCGCCGTCTCGGCGCTGTCCGTCGGCTGCAGCGGCCTGGCCGTGGGCCGCCGGGTCTTCGGCTCTCCCGACCCCCGCGCGACCGTCCTCGAACTGGCCGAGATCCTGCACGGCTCCGGCGGTCCGCTCGTTCCCGCAACCTCCTCGCGAATGGCAGGTGTTCTGTGAAGCTCAGCTGGATCGACATCCGTTCGGTCGGATCGGCGAAGGAAGCGGTCGTGGAGGAGGCGATCCACGCGCGCGTGGACGGCGTCCTCGCCGCCGACCCCGCGGACCTGGCCGGCCTGCCGCCGACCGTCCGCAAGGTCCTCTTCCCCCAGGGGCAGCCGCTGCCCGAGGACTTCGGCCCCGCCGACGTGGTCATCGTCGAACCGGCCAAGCACGGCGAGCCCGCGGAGCTGGCGCTGCGCCACCCGGACGTGGAGTTCGGCCGCTACGTCGAGATCGTCGACGCCGACACCCTGGAGGACGCCTGCCAGTCGGCGCGGACCGACAAGTGGAGCCTGCTGTGGTTCCGGGACCCGACCAAGATCCCGCTGGAGATCGTGATCGCCGCCGGGGCCCGGTCCGAGGGCAGCCTGGTCACCGTCGCTCAGGACGTGGAGGAGGCCGAGATCATCTTCGGCGTCCTGGAACTGGGCTCGGACGGCGTGCTGATGGCGCCCGCCGCCGTCGGCGACGCCACCGCCCTGCGCCGGGCCGCCGAGGCGGGCGTGGCCGACGTGGAGCTGGTGGAGCTGGAGGTCACCGCCACCGCGCACGTGGGCATGGGCGACCGGGCGTGCGTGGACACCGCCACGTACTTCGGCGAGGACGAGGGCATCCTGGTCGGCTCGACCTCCAAGGGCATGATCCTGTGCGTCAGCGAGACCCACCCGCTGCCCTACATGCCGACCCGCCCCTTCCGGGTCAACGCCGGCGCCATCCACTCGTACACGCTGGGCAAGGACGAGCGGACGAACTACCTGAGCGAGCTCAAGGCCGGCAGCAAGATCACCGCGGTGGACATCCACGGCAAGACCCGGCTGGTGACCGTGGGCCGGGTCAAGATCGAGAGCCGTCCACTGATCTCGATCGACGCCGTCGGCCCCGACGGGCGCACCGCCAACCTGATCCTCCAGGACGACTGGCACGTACGGGTGCTCGGCCCGGGCGGCACGGTGCTCAACAGCACCGAGCTCAAGCCCGGGGACAAGGTGCTCGGCTACCTGCCGGTCGAGGACCGGCACGTGGGCTACCCGATCAACGAGTTCTGCCTGGAGAAGTGAGCCGGGCTCCGGCCGTCGTCGGCGGGGGGTCCGCGTGACCCACGAGGAACCCTTCGCCGACGACGAGGCCCGGTGGGCGGCCGTGGCGGGGCGCGACCGGCGGGCCGACGGGGCCTTCTGCTACGGCGTGCTGACGACCCGTACGTACAGCCGCCCCTCGTGCGGGGCCCGTGCCGCGCACCGGGCCAACACCGTCTTCTTCCCGGGCCCGGAGGCCGCCCGGCGGGCCGGCTTCCGGCCCTGCCGGCGGTGCCTGCCCGACGGGCCGGGGCGGGCGGCGGCGGGCACGGCGGCCGTGGTCCGTTCGTGCCGGCTGCTGGAGGCCCCGGGGCCGCCGCCGGCGCTCGCGGAGCTCGCGGCCGCGAGCGGGTTCAGCCGGTTCCACCTGCACCGGGTGTTCACCGCCACGACCGGCATCACCCCGGGGACGTACGCGGCCGCCTGCCGGGCCGAGCGGCTGCGCCGGGCCCTGCCCGCGGCCCGGACCGTCACCGAGGCCGTCTACCAGGCCGGTTTCGAGTCCACGGCGCACTTCTACGCCGTGGCGCGGGACCTGCTGGGGATGTCCCCCACCGTGTTCCGCGACCGCGGGCGCGGGGTGGCGATCCGCTACGCCCTCGCCGTGCACGGCACCGGTGCGGTGCTCGCCGCCACCACACCGGACGGCGTCTGCGCGGTGCTCGGCGGGCCGGACGGCGAGCCGGACGCCGAGCCGCTGGTACGCCGGCTGCGCGAGCGGTTCGACCGGGCGCCCGCGCCGGTGGCCGACCCGGCGCTGGGCCGGCAGCTCACGGCCCTGCTCCGCGAGGCCCCGGAGGCCGGCCGGGACCTGCCCGCGGACATCCGCGGCCGGGCCCTGCGGGCGTGGCTGCGCACGCACATGACCCCGGTCCCGGGCCGGGGCCCGGGTGCCGGCCGGGGCCGCGACCGGGCGCGGGGCCGCGGCGAGGACGCCCATCGTGACCGCCGAAGGACGAGAGAGGCACACGTATGAACATCTTCGGGACCCAGCGCTCCGCCCTCCAGCGTCTGCGCCTGACGGCCGACCGGCGGCTGGGCGCGGGCAACTTCTTCTGGCACGCCTGGCGGGTCGCGGCCGACCGGGACCGGCCGCTGCTGTTCCACCCCGACGTCACCTCCGACACCTGGGACGAGGGCGAGCTGCCCGGGTACTCCCTCAACGACATCCGGGTCACCGTGGTCCGCTACGCCCACTGGTACCGCACCCACGGCGTCCTGCCGCACACCCACGTCGGCGTCCACACACGCAACGGCCTGTACGGGCTGCTGCACCACATCGCGATCACCGGCCTCGGCGCGGTGGCGGTGCACTGCAATCCGAACATGGCCCCGGAGACGGCCGCCGAGTACTTCCGGCGCACCCGCACCACGGTGCTCGTCGGTGACGCCGACCTGCTGGCCGCGACCGCCGGCGTCCGGGCCCGGCCCGGCAGCGGCGGCTCCTGGGCGAAGGACCTCGTGACGGAGGACGTCCGCCGGATCCACCAGGGCGCACCGCGTCCGTCCGGGCCGATGCCCGGGTTCCCGTACGCCCACGAGGGCGACGACCTCGTGATGATCTCGCACTCCTCGGGCACCACCGGGCGTCCCAAGGCCCCGGTCTTCACCCACGCGTCGTTCTTCGACGGCAAGCGCGAGCGGCTGTGGACGTTCCCCTCGCTGCGGTCGGACCGGATGCTGACGGCGCTGCCGCACAGCCACTCGGCGGGCATCAGCTACCTGAGCATGGCCCTGCTGCTCGGCATCCCCACGCTCGTGCTGGACGGGGCGGACGGGGCGTCGGTGGCGCGGGCCGTCAACCGGTTCCGGCCGACGTTCGTGCTCGGCTTCCCGCTGACGCTGGCCGAGATCGACGTCGCCCAGGTGACCCCGTACGCGGCCCAGTCCATCCACACGTGGAACGGGATGGGCGACGCCTCGCACGAGCGGCACATCCGGCCGCTGACCGCGCTCGGGATCCGGCGCGAGGGACGGCGGCGGGTGGCGGGCTCGCGCTACGTGGACGGGCTGGGGTCCTCGGAGATGGGGATGGTGCTCTTCCGGACCGTGTACACGCCCGCGACCACGGAGTACGGCCGGCTCATCGGCCGCCCGGTCAAGGCCGTCCGGGACGCGGCGGTGCTGGACGAGCACGGCGAGCCGGTGCCCGACGGGGAGGCCGGGCTGCTCGGCGTGCGCACGCCGAGCGTGACCCCGGGCTACTGGGACGACCCCACGCTGGGCCGGGAGTCCCTGAGCAACGGCTACTTCCTCACCGGGGACGTGGTCCGGCGGGACGCCGACGGGCGCTGGTACCACCTGGACCGCACCCCGGACGTGATCCGGACGGCCGACGGGCCGGTCTACAGCCTGCCGTTGGAGGAGTCGGTGCTGCTGACCACCCAGGCGCTGGACGCCGCCGTGGTCGCCGTGTCCGACCCCGGCAGTCCCGGGCACGCGCTGCCCGCCGCGGTGGTGCTCTTCCGCGACGACGTGGCGCGCTCCCCGCGCTGTCTGCTCGACCAGTGCAACGTGGCGCTGGCCCGCAAGGGGCTCGCCCCGCTCGCCGCGCTGATCGTGGCCGCGGACCGGTCCCAGCTGCCGGCCGGGCCGACCGGCAAGGTCCTCAAGCGCAGGCTCCGCGAGGTCCACGCCGACGTGCTGCGCCGGGAGCCGGGCGGGGCCGTGGCCCACGACCACGCCGGGGCGGCCGGGGAGGAGGCCGCGGGGGCACCGCTCCAGGCGGCCCTGCCGGCCGCTCCGTAGCCGGACCCGCGACGCACGGCGCACGGCGCACGGCGCACGACACGACGCAGGACGCACGAGCACGAGCACGACGACGACGCACGACGCACGACGCACGACGCACGACGTCGAACGATCCGATACCGAAAGGCTCGACACATGGCCGACGGGCATCCCGCGCGGCGCGTGGTGGACGTTCTCACCGGTGCCTGGCAGGCCCAGGCGCTCCACGCGGCCGCCGTACTCGACCTCTCCGACCACATCCACGCCGGCCGGACCACGGCCGCCGCGCTCGCCGACGCGACCGGGTCCGGGAAGGACGGCGTCGAACGGCTGATGCGGCTGCTGACCGCGATGGGCGTGTACGCCGGCGGACCCGACGAGGGGTACCGGCTGACCGAGGTCGGGGACCTGCTGCGCGGCGACCACGACCGCTCCATGCGGGACATGGCGGTGATCTACGGCGACGAGTTCCACCGCGCCTGGGGCGCCGTCGTCCCCGCGGTCCGTACCGGGGTCTCCGGCTTCCAGCACGCGTTCGGCACCAGCCTGCGCGGGCACCTGGCCGCCGATCCGCAGGCGGCGGCGAAGTTCCAGCGGGCGATGAACGCCGGGAACGTGTTCTTCCAGGACGTCCTCGGGGCGTACGACTTCTCGTCCGCCCGGACCGTGGTGGACGTGGCGGGCGGGGCCGGATCGCTGCTCGCCACGCTGCTGGCCGCCCACCCGCAGCTGCACGGCGTGCTGTTCGACCTGCCGCACGTGGTCCCGGTCGCCGAGGAGCAGCTCACCCGGGCGCTGGGCCCGGGCCGGCACCGCACGGTGGGCGGCGACGCCTTCGCCGAGGTCCCCGGCGGCGCCGACGTCTACCTGCTGTCGCGGGTGCTGCAGGACTGGGACGACCAGGCCTGTGTGCGGCTGCTGGCCACCGTCCGCGCGGCGATGCCCGCCACGTCCCGGCTGCTGATCGTGGAACGGGTCGTGCCCACCGACGGCTCGGCGCTGCTGCCGCTCCTGTGGGACCTGCACCTGCTGATGGCGGCGGGCGGCCGGGAACGCACCCTCGACGGCTACCGGACCCTGCTGGACGGCGCCGGCCTGCGCCTGGAGGCCGTCCGCGAACTGGCCCTGGAGACCAGCCTGCTGGTCGTGGCACCGGCGACGGACCCGGCGAAGGAGGAATCCCGATGAACGCACACCCCCGGCCCGCCGCGGCCGACCGCGAGGTGCCCGTACTGATCGTGGGCGGTGGGGGCTCCGGACTGACCGCCTCCCTCGCCCTGTCCGACCTCGGCGTCCCGTCGCTGCTGGTGGAACGGCACCCCTCGACCTCCGTGCAGCCCAAGGCGCACATCCTCAACGCCCGCACGATGGAGATCTTCCACCACCACGGGGTGGCCGAGGACATCTACCGCGAGGGCTCCCCCCTGGAGAACACCGGGGCGATGGTGTGGCTGTCCAGCCTCGGCGGGGACGAGCCCTACGACCGCAAGGTGCTGCACCGCGCCGCCGCGTACGGCGGCGGGGAGCTGGCCGAGCGCTACGCCCGGGCCTCCGCGCAGCCGCACGCCAACCTCGGCCAGCGCTGGCTGGAGCCGCTGCTGCGCCGGCACGCCGAGGAGCGGGCGCCCGGCGGGCTGCTGTTCCACCACGAGCTGCTGGACCTGGCCGAGGACGCCTCGGGGGTCACCGCGACCGTCCTGGACCGCGGTACCGGCCGGACGTCCACGGTGCGCGCCGCGTACGTGGTGGCCGCGGACGGCGGCAAGACCGTCGGCCGGATGCGGGGCATCCCGATGGAGGGCACCCCGACCTTCCTGGAGTGGATCAACCTGCACGTCCGCGCGGACTTCTCGCCGTTCATCCCGTACGACGACGCCGTCGTCAACCGGGTCTCCAGCCTCTCGGACGACGGCACGCTGGAGCACTGCGGGGTGGTGCCCATGGGGCCGCGCCGCTGGGGCCGGCACTCGCAGGAGTGGACGCTGATGTTCTCGCGGCCGCCGGGCGCGCAGGGCGCGGCCGAGCTGGACGACGAGACCATCGTCAAGATGGTGCGCCGCACGCTGAAGCTGCCCGACGACCACCCGATGGAGGTCGAGAGCATCAGCCGGTGGCCGGTGGAGGGCACCGTCGCGCGCGACTTCCGCTCCGGCCGCGTCTTCCTGGTCGGGGACGCCGCGCACCGGCACCCGCCGTCGGGCGCGCTGGGACTGAACACCGGGGTCCAGGACGCCCACAACCTGGCGTGGAAGCTGGCGCTGGTGCTGGGCGGCCAGGCCGACGGGGCACTGCTCGACAGCTACCAGGCCGAGCGCCGGCCGGTGGCCGAACGCGTCGTGGAGCGGGCGCTGTTCTCGCTGTTCAACCAGATCGCGTTCACGGCCGGCACCGGGGTGGTGCCCGGCGCCCGCCCGGAGTGGAACCGCGCCCAGATGACGGCGCTGTTCTCGGACACCCCGGACGGCGCGACCCGCCGGGCCGTGCTGCGCGAGTACTTCGACACCAACCGGATCACCACGGCGCACCTGGGCCTGGAGATGGGCTACGACTACGCCGACGCCGGCTTCGTCAGCCCCGACGGCACCCCGCGCCCGCAGGTGGACCCGCTGGGCCTGCTCTACCCGCAGGCCGCCCGGCCCGGTTCCCGGCTGCCGCACGCCTGGCTGCACCACGAGGGGGTGCGGGTGGCCACGCACCGGCTGCACCGGGTGCCCGGCTCGTTCCTGCTGTTCGCCGGGGCCCGCGGCCAGGTGTGGCGGGACGCGGCGCAGCGGCTGGCCGAGCGCTACGGCGTGACGATCGACGCGTACGCGGTCGGGGCGCAGGGCGGACCGTGGGACGCCGACGGCGACTGGCACCGGCTGCGCGGCCACGACGAGGACGGCGCGGTGCTGGTCCGGCCGGACGGGTTCGTGGCGATGCGCCGGCTGTCGGTGTGCGCCGACCCTGCGCGGACGCTGGAGGAGGGGCTGCGCACGGCGCTCGGGCACGGGGCGGCGTCCGCCGCGGCCGGTACGGGGGGCCGGCGGTCATGACCGAGGACCTGCACACGCCCGTCGCCGTCGTCGGCGGCGGTCCGGTCGGGCTGATGCTGGCGCTGTTCCTGGACCGGCACGGCGTGCGGTCGGTGGTGTTCGACGCGGCCGAGGGCGAGCACCACGAGCCGCGCGGCAACACCCACAACACGCGCACCATGGAGCACTACCGCCGCCTCGGTATCGCCGCGCCGATCCGCCGGCTCGGTCTGCCGGCCGAACACCCGGCCGACATCGCCTACTTCACCCGCTACCACGGTCACGAACTGTCCCGGCTGCCGCTGGCCTCGCGCGGACTGCGGATGCGCCAGGTGGCCGAGGCGCCGGCCACCGACCAGACGCCGGAGCCGGTGCACCGCGCCAACCAGATGTACGTGGAGCGCTTCCTGTACGAGCACGTGCGCACCCGGCCGAGGATCACCCTGCGGACCGGCCGCACGGTCGTCGGCCTGGAGCAGAACGCCGACCGGGTGACGCTGACCGCGGAGGGTCCCGGCGGGGTGCCCGAGCGCTGGCGGGCCCGGTACGCCGTCGGCTGCGACGGCGGGCGCAGCTTCGTGCGCCGGAGCCTGGGCGTCCACTACGACGGGCACGGCGGCCTCGACCAGGAGGTGCTGGGGCGCCGGGCGACCGCCGCGCACCTGCGGCTGCCCACCTTCCACCGGGACGTGATGACCGGGCGGCGGGCGTGGAGCTACTGGGCGCTCAACAGCGAGCTGGTGATGAACCTGATCGCGCTCAACGGCGAGGACGAGTTCTTCCTGCTCACCAGCTCGGTGGATCCCGACACCGCCGACGCCGGACGGCTCGCGCAGCTGGTGCGCCGGGCCGCCGGCACGGCGCTGCCGGTGGAGGTGCTCGGGCACCGGCCGTGGACGCCGGGCGCGGCGCTGGTCGCGCAGCGGTTCACGGTGGGGCGGGTGCTGCTGGCCGGGGACGCCGCCCACCTGTTCACGCCCAACGGCGGGTTCGGGATGAACACCGGCGTCGACGACGCCGCGAACCTGGCCTGGAAGCTGGCCGCGGCCGTGCAGGGCTGGGGCGGCCCCGGGCTGCTCGCCTCCTACGAGGCGGAGCGGCGCCCGGTGGCCCGGCGCAACACCACCGCGGCGCGCGAGCTCAACGCGGGGCTCGGCGCCGTCGACCGCCCCGCCGCGCTGGAGGAGGAGGGCGCCGAGGGCGAGCGGACCCGGGCCCGGGTCGGGGACCTGCTGCGCTGCTACGGCGAGCGCACGCACTCGCTGGGCGTCCAGCTGGGGGCCCGGTACGACGGCTCGCCCGTCGTGTGGCCGGACGGGGAACCGCCGGCCGACTCCTGGGGCACGTACACCCCGTCGGGCGTGCCCGGCGGGCGGGCCCCGCACCTGTGGCTGGAGCAGTGGCACGGGCCGGGCGCCTCGCTCTTCGACCGGTTCGGCACCGGCTTCACCCTGCTGCGGCTGGGCGGCGGCACGCCCGACAGCAAGCCGCTGGAGGCGGCCGCGCAGGCGCACGGGATGCCGCTGGCCGTGCTGGACGTCGACCTGCCCGAGGCCCGGGAGCTGTACGGGCGGGACCTCGTGCTGGTCCGCCCCGACCAGCACGTGGCGTGGCGGGGCGACCGGCTGCCCGCCGATCCGGGCGAACTCGTGGCACTGGTGACCGGCTCGGGACGGGCCGGGGCGGGGGAGGCGGCATGAGTCCGGCAGCACTGCACGTCGGCATCGTCGGAGTGGGGCCGCGCGGCCTGTCGGTGCTGGAGCGCCTCTGCGCGAACGAGCGGGCGGCCGGCGCCCGCCGCCCGGTCGTGGTCCACCTGGTCGACCCGTACCCGGCGGGCGCGGGCCGGGTCTGGCGCACCTCCCAGTCGCGGCTGCTGCTGATGAACACGGTGGCCTCGCAGGTGACGGTGTTCACCGATGCGACGGTGGAGATGGACGGGCCCGTCGAGCCCGGGCCGAGCCTGTACGAGTGGGCGCGCGACGTGGTGCCGGCCGCACCGGCGGGGCAGTACGACGCGGCGACCCGGGCGGAGGCCCGGAAGCTGCGGCCGGACACGTACCCGACCCGGGCCTTCTACGGCCGCTACCTGGAGTACGTCTTCGACCGGGTGCGCGCGGCGGCGCCCGCGCACTGCGCGCTCGTCGAGCACCGCACCCGGGCGGTGGCGCTGGAGGACGACGCGACGGGACCGGGCGGGCCGCAGACGCTGGTGCTGGCCGACGGCACGCGGCTGGCGGGCCTGGACGCGGTGGTCCTGGCGCAGGGGCACCTGCCGGCCCGGCCCTCAGCCAGGGAGACCGCCTGGGCGCGGGCCGCGGCGGCGCACGGGCTGGCGTACGTACCGCCGGCGAACCCGGCCGACCTGGACCTGTCGGCGGTCAAGCCGGGGCGGCCGGTGCTGGTCCGCGGGCTGGGCCTGAACTTCTTCGACCAGATGGCCCTGCTGACCCGCGGCCGGGGCGGCTCCTTCGTCCGGCGCGGCGGTCGGCTGGTCTACCTGCCCTCGGGCCAGGAGCCGCGGATCCACGCCGGGTCCCGGCGCGGGATCCCGTACCACGCGCGCGGGGAGAACGAGAAGGGACCGCACGGGCGGTACGAGCCGCGGCTGCTGGACGCGGAGGCGATCGGTGCGCTGCACCGGCGGGCCCGCGACGGCGAGCGGGTCAACTTCGCCACCGACCTGTGGCCGCTGATCGCCAAGGAGGTCGAGAGCGTCTACTACGGGACGCTGCTGGTCTCCCGGGGGCGCGGGGCGCAGGCCCCGGCGTTCACCCGGGCCTACCTGGCGGCGCCGGCCGGGGCCGGCGAGCGGGAGCTCCTGGACGCGCACGGGATCGAGGCCGCGGTCCGCTGGGACTGGGACGCGCTGGCCCGGCCCACGGGCGAGCGGCGGTTCGCCGACCGGGCCGCGTTCCGCCGGTGGCTGCTGGACTACCTGGCGCGGGACATGCGCGAGGCGCGGGCCGGCAACGTCAGCGGGCCGCTGAAGGCGGCCCTGGACGTGCTGCGCGACCTGCGCAACGAGATCCGGCTGGCGGTCGACCACGGCGGTCTGGAGGGCAACTCCTACCGGGACGACCTCCAGGGCTGGTACACCCCGCTCAACGCCTTCCTGTCGATCGGACCGCCGGTGTCGCGGATCGAGGAGCTGCACGCGCTGATCGAGGCCGGGGTGGTCGACGTCCTCGGGCCCGGTATGGAGCTCACCATCGCCACGGGCGACGACGGGCCCGCGTTCTCGGCCCGTTCGCGCAGCGTGGACGCCCCGCCGGTGCGGGCGAAGGTGCTGATCGAGGCGCGGCTGCCGGAGCCGGACCTGCGGCGGACGGGGGACGCGCTGCTGCGCCGGCTGCTGGCCGGCGGGCAGGTCGCGCCGTACCGGCTGGAGGGCAACTGCGGGACCACGTACGAGTCGGGGGGCCTGGCGGTCACCCGGCGCCCGTACCGGACCGTGGACGTGCACGGCACGGTGCACCCGCGGCGCTTCGCGTACGGGGTCCCGACGGAGTCCGTGCACTGGGTGACGGCGGCCGGGATCCGCCCGGGCGTGAACTCGGTGATCCTCGGCGACTCCGACGCCATCGCGCGGGCGCTGCTGGCGCTGGCCCCCGCGCCGGCGCCGGTCCCGCACGCCGCGGACCGGGTGCGGCCCGGCGGGGCGCTGGTGGAGGTGATCTCGTGACGGGGCCGGCGGGCGCGTTCGACGGGGGCCCGGACGCCGGGCTGCTGTCCCCGGTGCGGGTGGGCACGCCCGTCGAGGAGGCCGTCGGCGAGACCGCGTGGCTGCAGGCCGTGCTCGACGCGGAGGCGGCGCTGGCCCGGGCGCAGGCGCGGCTGGGCACGGTGCCGGCGGCCGCCGCCGAGGCGGTCACCGAGGCCGCCCGGGCCGAGCTGTTCGACGTGCGGGCGCTGGCCGTGGCCGCGCGGGAGACCGCCAATCCCGTGGTGGGGCTGGTGCGGGCGCTGACCGAGGTGGTCGCCGCGCGCTCGCCCCGGGCGGCGGAGTACGTCCACCGGGGCTCGACCAGCCAGGACGTGCTGGACACCGGGACCATGCTGGTGTGCCGGCGGGCCCTGGGGCTGATCGGGGACGATCTGGCGCGGACCGCGGGGGCGTTGGGCGCGCTGGCCGCGGAACACCGCGACACCGTGATGGCGGGACGCACCCTGGCCCTGCACGCGGTCCCCACCACCTTCGGGCTGAAGGCCGCCGGCTGGCGCCGGCTGGTGCTGGACGCGGCGGACCGGGTCCACGCGGTCCGCGCGTCGTTGCCGGTCTCCCTCGGCGGGGCGGCCGGCACCCTGGCGGGCTACCTGGAGTACGCCGGAGCAGGTGCCCCCGGCGGGGGCGCAGGGCCGGGGGCGGGCCCGCAGGACCGGCAGGAGTACGCCGGGCGGCTCGTCGAGGCGTTCGCCTCGGAGACCGGGCTGGTGCCCGGAGGGCTGCCCTGGCACACGCTGCGCACCCCCGTCGCGGACGTGGCGGCGGCGCTCGGGTTCGTGGCCGGGGCGCTCGGGAAGTTCGCCGTCGACGTGCAGGTCCTGGTGCGCACCGAGGTCGGGGAGGTGGCCGAGCCGGACGTGGCCGGGCGGGGCGGGTCCTCGGCCATGCCGCACAAGCGCAACCCCGTGCTGTCCACGCTGATCCGCAGCGCCGCCCTCCAGGTCCCGGTGCTGGCCGCCGGCCTGACCCAGTGCCTGGTCGCGGAGGACGAGCGGCCGGCGGGCGCCTGGCACGCCGAGTGGCTGCTGCTGCGCGAGTGCCTGCGGCTGGCCGGGGGCGCCGCGTGGACGGCCGCCGAGCTCGCCGAGGGGCTCACCGTCCACCCCGGGCGGATGCGCCGCAACCTCGGTCTGACCGGCAGTCAGGTGGTCACCGAACGCCTGGCGGCTGTGCTCGCCCCGGCGCTGGGCCGCTCCCGTGCCAAGGAACTGCTGTCCGCGGCCTCGCTGACCGCCGTCCGGGAGGGCCGCCCGCTGGCGGCCGTCCTGGGCGGGCTGCCGGAGGTGACCGCGCACCTCACCGGCGCGGACCTGGACCGCCTGCTCGACCCCGCCGCCTACACCGGCGCCGCCCCGGCGCTGGTCGCCCGGGCGCTGACCGCTTCCGACGAGCCGAAGGATCTGTAGATGTCCCGTCGTCTGTTCACCTCGGAGTCCGTGACCGAGGGCCACCCCGACAAGATCGCCGACCAGATCAGCGACACCATCCTCGACGCGCTCCTGCGCGAGGACCCGACCTCCCGCGTCGCCGTGGAGACCCTCGTCACCACCGGCCTGGTGCACGTCGCCGGTGAGGTCACCACGCAGGCGTACGTGCCGATCGCGCAGCTCGTGCGCGAGACCGTCCTGGGGATCGGCTACGACTCCTCCGCCAAGGGCTTCGACGGCGCGAGCTGCGGCGTCTCGGTGTCGATCGGCGCCCAGTCGCCCGACATCGCCCAGGGCGTGGACACCGCCTACGAGTCCCGGGTCGAGGGAGCCGCCGCAGGCGGGGAGGTCGACGAGCTGGACCGGCAGGGCGCCGGTGACCAGGGGCTGATGTTCGGCTACGCCACCGACGAGACCCCCACCTTCATGCCGCTGCCGATCGAACTGGCCCACCGGCTCTCCCAGCGGCTGACGCAGGCGCGGCGCGACGGCTCGATCCCCTACCTGCGCCCGGACGGCAAGACCCAGGTCACCATCGAGTACGACGGCGACAAGCCCGTCCGCCTCGACACCGTGGTCGTCTCCTCGCAGCACGCCTCGGACATCGACCTGGAGAAGCTGCTGACCCCGGACGTCCGGGAGTTCGTCGTGGAGCACGTCCTCAAGCAACTGGCCGAGGACGGCATCAAGCTGGACACCGAGGGCTACCGGCTGCTGGTGAACCCCACCGGCCGCTTCGAGATCGGTGGCCCGATGGGCGACGCCGGCCTGACCGGCCGCAAGATCATCATCGACACCTACGGCGGCATGGCCCGCCACGGCGGCGGCGCCTTCTCCGGCAAGGACCCGTCGAAGGTCGACCGTTCCGCCGCGTACGCGATGCGCTGGGTCGCCAAGAACGTCGTCGCCGCCGGGCTGGCCGCCCGCTGCGAGGTCCAGGTCGCGTACGCCATCGGCAAGGCCGAGCCGGTGGGCCTGTTCGTGGAGACCTTCGGCACCCACACCGTTCCCACCGACCGCATCGAGCAGGCCGTCGCCGAGGTCTTCGACCTCCGCCCGGCCGCCATCATCCGCGACCTCGACCTGCTGCGCCCGATCTACTCCCGGACCGCCGCCTACGGCCACTTCGGCCGCGAGCTGCCCGACTTCACCTGGGAGCGCACCGACCGCGTCGAGCAGCTCAAGGCCGTCGCCGGCCGCTGACCGGCCGCCGTACTTCCCGCCCTTCCCGAGGAGAGCCCGACGTGCGCATCGCAGTCACCGGTTCGATCGCCACCGACCATCTGACCGTCTTCCCCGGCCGGTTCAAGGACCAGCTGATCCCCGACCGGCTCGACCAGATTTCGCTGTCCTTCCTCGCCGACACCCTGGAGGTCCGGCGCGGCGGGGTGGCCGCGAACATCGCGGTGGGCCTGGCCCGGCTCGGGCTGGCCCCGGTGCTCGTCGGCGCGGTCGGCCACGACTTCGGCGAGTACGCCGCCTGGCTGGGCGCCAACGGGGTGGACACCGGCGCGGTGCGGCTGAGCCGGACCCTGCACACGGCCCGGTTCATGTGCACCACCGACGCCGACCACAACCAGATCGCCACCTTCTACGCGGGGGCGATGGCCGAGGCCCGGCACATCTCGCTGGCGGCGGTCGCGGAGCGGTCCGGGCGGCCCGACCTGGTGGTGATCGCCCCCAACGACCCGGAGGCGATGCTGCGGCACACCGAGGAGTGCCGTCGGCTGGGCCTGGAGTTCGCGGCCGACCCCTCCCAGCAGCTGGCCCGGCTGGACCGGGAGCAGACCCGGCACCTGGTCGCCGGCGCCCGGTTCCTGTTCACCAACGCCTACGAGGCCGCCCTGCTGCTGGAACGCACCGGGTGGACGCGCGAGGAGGTGCTGGACCGGGTCGGCACCTGGGTGTGCACCCTCGGCGCCGACGGGGCCGAACTGCTGGCGCGGGACCGTCCGGCACGCCGCGTGGCGGCCCTGCCCACGGCGGGCGCCGTCGACCCGACCGGCGTCGGCGACGCCTTCCGGTCCGGGCTGCTGGCCGCCGTGGCGCGCCGGCTGCCGCTGGGGACGGCGGCGCTGCTGGGCTGCGCGCTGGCCACGCTGGTCCTGGAGACGGTCGGCACCCAGGAGTACAAGGTGGTGCCGTCGGAGCTGCTGCGGCGGATCGGACAGGCCTACGGCCCCGACGCGGCCGGCGCGCTGGAGCCGCTGCTGGCGGAGCTGCCGTGACGGCGGCCACGGCGACCGCGACAGGACCGGCGACCGCGCCGGCACCGGCGACCGCGGCAGGGCCGATGACACTGCGGCAGCTCCTGGACTCGGGGATCCGGTCGTTCTCGTTCGAGTTCTTCCCGCCCCGGTCCGCGGACGGCGCCCGCGCCCTGTGGGAGGCGATCCGCCGGATCGAGGCCCTGGCGCCCTCGTTCGTCTCCGTCACCTACGGCGCGGGCGGCTCCTCCCGGGACCGCACGGTGGAGGTCACCCGGCGGATCGCCACGCAGACCACGCTGCGCCCGATCGCCCATCTGACCGCCGTCGGGCACTCGGTGGACGAGCTGCGCCGTGTCGTCGGCCAGTACGTCGAGGCGGGCGTGCGGGACGTGCTGGCGCTGCGCGGGGACCCGCCGGGCGACCCGCGCGGCCCCTGGGTCCGGCATCCGCAGGGGCTGACGTACGCCCACGAACTGGTGTCCCTGATCCGGGAGCTGGGCGACTTCGGCGTGGGCGTCGCCGCCTTCCCCGAGCGGCACCCGCGCTCGCCGGACTGGGAGAGCGAGATCCGGCACTTCGTCGCCAAGTGCCGGGCCGGGGCCGACTACGCCGTCACCCAGATGTTCTTCGACGTGGAGGACTACCTGCGGCTGCGGGACCGGGTCGCGGCGGCCGGCTGCGACACCCCGATCATCCCGGAGATCATGCCGGCCACCGACGTACGGCAGATCCGCCGGTTCGCCGAACTGTCGGACGCCACCTTCCCCACCGCCCTCGCCGCCCGTCTGGAGGCGGCGCGGGACCGGCCCGCCGAGGGCCACCGGATCGGGGTGGAGCACGCCACCGCCATGGCGGAGCGGCTCCTCGCGGAGGGCGCCCCGGGGCTGCACTACATCACCCTCAACAAGTCCACCGCGACCCTGGAGATCCACCGGAACGTGCAGGGCTCCACCCGGTGACCGGGCCCGGCACGGGCCGGGCGCCGGCAGCGAACGCGACGTCGGAAAGCTGCCAGCGCGCGGGCCGGGCGGCGACCATCATCGAGACACCATGAACCTCTCCGCACGCCCCTCCCCCGCCCGCCCGCTCGCCCCCGAGGAGCTCGACCGGGACGACCTGCTGCGCCGGCTCGACGAGACCGGGGTGGCCCTCACCCCGCCGCTGCTGACCCGGGAGCAGTGCGCGCGGATCGCCGCCACCTTCGAGGAGCCGGACCTGTTCCGGTCCACGGTGGTGATGCAGCGCCACGGGTTCGGGCGGGGCACGTACAAGTACTTCGCCGATCCGGCCACCGTCCCGGTCGTGGCACAGCTGCGCGAGCGGCTGTACCCGGTGGTGGCGTGGATGGCCAACCAGTGGGCGCCGAAGCTGAAGGAGCGGACGTTCCCGGAGACCCTGCGGGAGCTGCTCGACGAGTGCGCGGCGGGCGGGCAGCGGCGCCCCACCCCGCTGCTCCTGCGCTACGACCGGGGCGACTACGCCTGCCTGCACCAGGACGTCTACGGGGACATCGTCTTCCCGCTCCAGGTCGCGATCATGCTGAACGAGCCGGGCGAGGACTTCACCGGCGGGGAGAACGTCTTCGTGGAGCAGCGCCCCCGCTCCCAGTCCCGAGCCGTGGTCGTACGGCCCGGGCTGGGCCAGGCGATGGTCTTCCCCGTCCGGCACCGGCCGGTGCGCGGGACCCACGGCTTCCGGCGGCACCCGGTGCGGCACGGCACCAACGCCGTGGAGTCGGGGCGGCGCACCGTGCTCGGACTGATCTTCCACGACGCCCGCTGAGCGGGCGGGCGGGCGGGGACGTCCGGCCGGGGCCGGCCGCGCACCCTCCGCAAGGGACCCGAAAGGAGCTTTCGCCATGACACGCGTCACGACACTCTTCACGACGACCGACAGCCCGGTGGGCGAACTGCTGCTGGTGGGAGAGGAGTCGGGAACCGCCCCGGGCGGTCTCGCCCTGGCCTCGCTGTCCATGGCGGGCGGACGCGGCGCGACGCTCCCCCCGCAGGGCCGGGCCGCCCCCGCCGCGTTCGGCGAGGTCGAACAGCAGCTCCGGGAGTACTTCGCGGGCCGGCGCACCCGGTTCGGGCTGGAGTACGTCACCCCCCACGGCAGCGCCTTCCAGCACCGGGTGTGGCAGGCCCTGGACCAGGTGCCGTACGGCACCACCACGACCTACGGCGAGCTGGCCCGCAGCCTGGGGATCCCCCGCCAGGAGGTACGGGCCCTGGGCGCGGCGGTCGGGGCGAACCCGCTGCTGCTGGTGCGTCCCTGCCACCGGGTGATCGGGGCGGACGGCTCCCTGCGCGGCTACGCCGGCGGTGTCGAACGCAAGGTCGCCCTGCTCACGCACGAGGGCGCCCTCCAGCCCATGCTCGCCTGACCGGCCGGACGAGGAAAGACGGACCCATGACGACCAGTACGAAGCGGACCACGACGGAACCGGCGGTGCACGGCGCCCCGGGGGCGGGGACCTGGCGGGAACGGGCGGCGCGGCGGGTGGCGGCGGCCGACTGGAGCGCCGTCGCCGCCGAACTCGACGCGTACGGCTGCGCGCAGACACCCCCGTTGCTCACCCCGGCCGAGTGCCGGGAGCTGAGCGCCCTGTACGAGGACACCGAGCGCTTCCGGACCACGGTCGACATGGCCCGCCACCGCTTCGGTGCGGGCCAGTACCGCTACTTCACCCACGACCTGCCCGAGCCCGTGGCCGCGCTGCGCGCCGCGCTGTACCCCCACCTGCTGGGCATCGCCAGGGACTGGGCCGGGCGGCTGGGCCGGCCGGCGCCGTGGCCGGACGACCTGGACGAGTGGATCACGATGTGCCACGCGGCGGGCCAGGACCGGTCGGCGCAGATCCTGCTGCGCTACGGCGAGGGCGACTGGAACGCCCTGCACCGCGACGTCTTCGGGGACATGGTCTTCCCGATGCAGGTGGTGATCGGCCTCGACGCGTACGGCGCGGACTACACGGGCGGGGAGTTCCTGCTGGTGGAACAGCGGCCCCGGGCCCAGTCGCGGGGCACCGCGACGCCCCTGGCGCAGGGCCACGGGCTGGTGTTCACCACGCGCGACCGCCCGGTGCGGACGCTGCGCGGCTGGTCGGCGGGGGCGGTCCGGCACGGGGTGAGCACCGTCCGCTCGGGCCGGCGGCACGCGCTCGGGCTGCTGGCGGGGCCGCGGTCCCGGATCGCGGCGGTGTCCGTCGGGCACGGGCGCGACCGGGCCTCGCGGGCGGCGGCCGAGGCCTTCGGCGCCGCGTGGCGGGCCCGCGGCGGGGT
>NZ_RPRY01000799.1 GCF_003949795.1 Streptomyces sp. WAC06614 | reverse complement strand
TTAGCGCCGCTGCAGATGAGAGCCTTCCCCAGGAAGATCCTCACCCCAGCATGCCGCCTTAGCTCAGTTGGCCAGAGCAACGCACTCGTAATGCGTAGGTCTCGGGTTCGAATCCCGAAGGCGGCTCGGCGAAGCCCAGGTCACGTTGTGTGTGACCTGGGCTTTTTGTTGTTCTTGGGCCGGGGTGAGGCCGCGGTGTGGGTGCACCCGAATCAACCCTGTAGAATTAGCGCCGCTGCAGATGAGAGCCTTCCCCAGGAAGATCCTCACCCCAGCATGCCGCCTTAGCTCAGTTGGCCAGAGCAACGCACTCGTAATGCGTAGGTCTCGGGTTCGAATCCCGAAGGCGGCTC
>NZ_RPRY01000798.1 GCF_003949795.1 Streptomyces sp. WAC06614 | reverse complement strand
GCCGGGAAGGCCGACGCGGACCCGGGCTGAGGCGGAACCGGGAAGGACGGCGGGGGCACGGGGTGAGCCGGAGCAGGGAAGGCGGACGCGGACCCGTGCTGGGGCGGAGCCGGGAAGGACGGCGTGGGCCCAGGGTGCCGCGGAGCCGAGGAGGACGGCGCCGGCGCAGGGTGAGCCGGAGGCGGGAGAGCCGACGCGGACGCGGGGTGAGCCTGAGCCGGGAAGGCCGACGCCGGGAAGGCCGACGCGGACCCGGGCTGAGGCGGAACCGGGAAGGACGGCGGGGGCACGGGGTGAGCCGGAGCAGGGAAGGCGGACGCGGACCCGTGCTGGGGCGGAGCCGGGAAGGACGGCGTGG
>NZ_RPRY01000797.1 GCF_003949795.1 Streptomyces sp. WAC06614 | reverse complement strand
GCCCTGAACCGGGTGCCGGCCGGCGCCACGGCGTTCGTCCACCGCACGAGCGCCTTCCTGGCGCAGTACCTGGCCTACTGGCCCGCGTCGGCGCCGGCGGACCAGGTCGGTCGGCAACAGGCCTGGCTGGACGGCCTGTGGCAGCGACTGCGGCCCTGGGCGGGCGGCAGCGCCTACCAGAACTACGCCGATCCCCGCCTCGCCGACTGGCGCACGGCGTACTACGGCGCCAACCTGGCCCGCCCTGAACCGGGTGCCGGCCGGCGCCACGGCGTTCGTCCACCGCACGAGCGCCTTCCTGGCGCAGTACCTGGCCTACTGGCCCGCGTCGGCGCCGGCGGACCAGGTCGGTCGGCAACAGGCCTGGC
>NZ_RPRY01000796.1 GCF_003949795.1 Streptomyces sp. WAC06614 | reverse complement strand
CTCCTAAGCGCGCAGCGCTTAGGTACCTCTCAAAACCTGGCTCTGCAGAGCCGAGCCTTGCTGAGCGGAGCGAAACACTTTGCAGCCCTGAAGCGAAGCGGAAGGGCCAAGCGCCGAAGGCGCCTCGGCTGAGCGCAGCGAAGCCGTTCTCTCTCCCCCCGGGGGGGGGCCAAAGGCCCCCTGTCGGCCGAGCGCAGCGAAGGCTGTCTCTACCGCCGGAGCGCAGCGAAGGCGGGAGGTGCCGAAGGCACCTCGGCTGAGCGCAGCGAAGCCGTTCTCTCCTAAGCGCGCAGCGCTTAGGTACCTCTCAAAACCTGGCTCTGCAGAGCCGAGCCTTGCTGAGCGGAGCGAAACACTTTGCAGCCCTGAAGCGAAGCGG
>NZ_RPRY01000795.1 GCF_003949795.1 Streptomyces sp. WAC06614 | reverse complement strand
GTGAAGTCCTGTGGCGGGGTCGCGCGTCGGCTGCGGCGCGGGGGCGGATGCGGATGGGCGGGCTGCCGGCCGTCCGTGGCCGGCCGCGCAGTTCCCCGCGCCCCTGAGCAGGGCTTCGCCCGCGCCGTGCCTCGCGCCCCCGGGCAGGGCTTTGCCCGTGCCGCGCCCCCGGCTGGGCAGGGCTTTGCCCGTGCCTGCTGGCGCGGCCGGGGGGCGGAGCCTCGCCTTTGGGGGTGCGGGGGACTGCGCGCTCGGGTCGCCGGGTGGTGTGAAGTCCTGTGGCGGGGTCGCGCGTCGGCTGCGGCGCGGGGGCGGATGCGGATGGGCGGGCTGCCGGCCGTCCGTGGCCGGCCGCGCAGTTCCCCGCGCCCCTGAGCAGGGCTTCGCCCGCGCCG
>NZ_RPRY01000794.1 GCF_003949795.1 Streptomyces sp. WAC06614 | reverse complement strand
CACGGGGAGTTCGCTCTCCGCCGTGGTGGTGCGGTTCAACAAGCGGCGCCGTCGCTACGAGCGGCAGGGCCTGCTGGTCGAGCAGCAGGCCCTGGCGCACGCCGAGCGGAGCTGCCGCGCCGACGCCGTCGTACGGGCCCGGGACCGGGACCGGGCGCGGCGGCGGCGGGCGGCGGAGGACACCCGGTTCACGGCGGCGTTCGCCGCCGAGATACGGCGGCTCTTCCCCGGGTGCCCGCCCGGCCGGGCCCTGGCCATCGCCGCGCACGCCTCGCTGCGCGGCAGTGGCCGGGTGGGGCGTACGGCGGCCGGGCGGGCCCTGGACCCGTACGCCGTGTCGGTCGCGGTCCGGGCGGCCGTGCGCCACCTGGACACCGAGTACGACGCCCTGCTCGCGGCCGGGGTGCCCCGGTTCGAGGCC
>NZ_RPRY01000793.1 GCF_003949795.1 Streptomyces sp. WAC06614 | reverse complement strand
GGTCCTCGGCCGAGCCGTCCGGGCCCATGAACGAGGCCTCGGAGAGGCCGAGCGGTTCGACGACCTCGCGCAGCACGGTCGCGCGGTAGGACTCGGGGTGCCCGGCGGGCAGGCCCACGTACTCGTCGAGCTGGCAGATCCGGGCCCGGCTCACGTCGACCTCGCCCGCGCGGACCTTGGCCGCCAGGGCCTCGTAGATGGGCAGTGGCGTGGAGCCGGTCGCCACGCCGAGCAGGGCGTCGGGCTTGCGACGGACCAGGGCGGCCATGGCCTCGGCGATGAGCTCGCCGCCTGCCTTGGCGTCCGGGACGATGACAACTTCCACGCTGGGGCCTGCCGATCTGGAGAGACGTCTGGACGATGGTGGTATAGACCAATCTAGCAGAGACGGGCCCTTTCCGCGGGGCCTGCGGAGCAGTGGGTGGGTGCCGG
>NZ_RPRY01000792.1 GCF_003949795.1 Streptomyces sp. WAC06614 | reverse complement strand
TCGTCACCATCGCCCCCGGCGTCTACACCGAGGCCCTGCGCCTGGAGCGGCGGGTCCTGCTGGAACCGGAGTACGGCGCCGGCACCGTCCACCTGCGCTCCCCGGGCGGCCCGGTGCTCACCGTCACGGCCCCCGGCTGCGAGCTGTACGGACTCGACCTGCGGGGCACCGACCCCGCCGAGCCCGCCGTACGGGTCGCCGACGCGGCCGGGCTGACCCTGACCGACTGCGACGTGTCCGGCGGCCGGATCGACGTCCTCGGCTCCCGGGACGAGCCCGCGGCCGGGGCCGGGGCCGCGGCCAATGCGGCCCTCACCTTCGACGACACCCTCGACGCCGCCCTGCGCGACCCCGTCGGCGGGGGAGTGCTCGTGGTCCGCAACAGCAGGCTGCACGACGCCCGGCACGCCGCCGTCCACCTCGAAGGGGACGCCCGGGCCCGCCTCGACGACACCGTGGTCGACACCGTCGACGGCCTCGGCGTGGCCCTGGC
>NZ_RPRY01000791.1 GCF_003949795.1 Streptomyces sp. WAC06614 | reverse complement strand
GATGGCCGACTGGAGTGCCGTGGACACCACGTCACTCGTCACCACCTTGTACAGAACGGCCGCGAATGCACACGCCGCGATCGTGCCCATGGCGTATTCCGAAGTGGACATCCCGGCATCCCCTCGCCGCGCACTCCACACATTCACCGCACGGGCCCCACGGGACCGCAACAGAAAGAAGATCTTCATGACGGAACTCCTTGTCGTTTCGTGTTCTTGACGCACTTTCATTTCTTGATCGGCATTCACGTCCCGCCGAACAGCGAGGAGGCCATTCCGATCACTACCGGAGCCACCCCGACCGCCAGGAAGGCGGGCAGGAAGCACAGCCCCACCGGCGCGGTGACGAGCACCGCCGCCCGCTGCGCCCGGGCGGTGGACCGCCGGGACCGCTCCGCCCGCAGCCCCGCCGCCAGCCGGGAGACCGGCTCCGCGACCGGCGCCCCGGTCCGCGCGGCCCGGTCCAGGCACTCGGCGAGCGGGCGGGCGCCCGGAACCTCCGCCAACCGCCCCCACGC
>NZ_RPRY01000790.1 GCF_003949795.1 Streptomyces sp. WAC06614 | reverse complement strand
GGCGGGGCGTGGTGATCGACGTCGCGTCGCTGCTCGGGGGACGGGTCACGGCCCCGTACATGGGGGCCTACGCGATGTCGAAGGCGGCGCTGTGCACGTTCGACGACGTGCTGCGCGAGGAGCTGCGGCTGCTGGCGGAGGACGGGATCGCGGTCTGCACGGTGCTGCCCACCGGGGTGGACACCCCGTTCTTCCGGCATGCGGCGAACCGGAGCGGCCGGGAGTTGCGTTCCCTGCCGCCGGTCGCCACGCCGGAGCGGATCGCGCGCGCCGTGGTACGGGCCGCCCGCCGGCCGCGTCGGCGGACACTGGTCGGCCCGTACGCCCGGCTGCTGGTCCTCGCCGACATGTCGGCCCCCGCGCTGGTGCGGCGCGCCGCGGCACGGCGTACCGACGGCTCCTACTTCGGGGACGGGGCGGGCAGCGCCGGCACCCTCTTCCCGCCCGTCACCGGCCGGTTCCACCCGGACGGCACCGGCGTCTTCCACGGCGCCGACGAACACGACGGCCATCAGGTGAAGGTCCGCTTCGTCTGGTCCGGGATCACCGACAC
>NZ_RPRY01000080.1 GCF_003949795.1 Streptomyces sp. WAC06614 | reverse complement strand
GGGGACGGCCGACCGGACGTGCCGGAGGGGCGGTACGGGATCCAGGAGATCCCGTACCGCCCCTCCGCCGGTCCTCGGCGCCTACAGCACCTTGGACAGGAACGCCTTCGTCCGGTCGTGCTGCGGGTTGGTCAGCACGTCGCGCGGGTTGCCCGACTCGACGACCACGCCGCCGTCCATGAAGACGAGGTTGTCGCCGACCTCGCGGGCGAAGCCCATCTCGTGGGTGACGACGATCATCGTCATGCCCGATTCGGCCAGGTCCCGCATGACGTCCAGCACGTCACCCACCAGCTCCGGGTCGAGCGCCGAGGTGGGCTCGTCGAAGAGCATCAGCTTGGGCTCCATGGCCAGCGCGCGGGCGATCGCCACGCGCTGCTGCTGGCCGCCGGAGAGCTGGGAGGGGTAGTTCCCGCCCTTGTCGCCCAGGCCCACCCGGTCGAGCAGCCGGACGGCGCGCTCGCGCGCCACCGCCTTGGACTCGCCCTTGACCATGACCGGGGCTTCCATGACGTTCTCGATGGCCGTCATGTGGGGGAAGAGGTTGAAGCGCTGGAAGACCATGCCGATGTCCCGGCGCTGGGCCGCGACCTCGCTGTCCTTCAGCTCGTAGAGCTTGTCGCCCTTCTGCTTGTAGCCCACCAGCCGGCCGTCGACCGACAGGCGGCCGGCGTTGATGCGCTCCAGGTGGTTGATGCAGCGCAGGAAGGTGGACTTGCCGGAGCCGGACGGGCCGACCAGGCAGAAGACCTCGCGCGGGGCGACCTCGAGGTCGATGCCGCGCAGGATGTGGGCGGCGCCGTAGGACTTGTGGACGCCTTCGGCCTTGACCATGGGCTGAGCGGTCTTGGCGGTCATCGCGCGACCTCCGTACGGCGGAACATGTTCAGGTTGGCCTTCAGGCGCTGGAACGGCGTCGGGGGCAGGCTGCGCGTGGAGCCACGGGCGTAGCGGCGCTCCAGGTAGTACTGGCCGACGCTGAAGACGCTGGTGAGCGCCAGGTACCAGATGGAGGCCACGAAGTACATCTCGATGATGGCGCCGGCGGTGTTGCCGATGTTCGACGAGGCCCGCAGGAGCTCGGTGAACTGGACCGCGGAGACCAGCGACGAGGTCTTGAGCATGTTGATGAACTCGTTGCCCGTCGGCGGGATGATCACCCGCATGGCCTGCGGCAGCACCACGCGGCGCATGGTCTGCAGCTGGGTCATGCCCAGGGCGTGCGAGGCCTCGGTCTGGCCCTCGTCGACGGACTGGATGCCGGCCCGGACGATCTCCGCCATGTACGCGCCCTCGTTCAGGCCGAGGCCCAGCAGGGCCACCATGAACGGGGTCATGACGTCGACGGTCTCGTTCTTGTAGATCGGACCGAGGTTGATGTACTCGAAGATCAGCGGGAGGCTGAACCACACCAGCAGCTGCACGTACACCGGGGTGCCGCGGAAGAACCAGATGTAGAGCCAGGCCACGAAGCTCGTCACCGGGTTCTTCGAGAGGCGCATCACCGCGAAGAGGATGCCGAGCAGCAGGCCCAGCAGCATCGAGGTGATGCTGATCAGGACGGTGTTGCCCAGGCCCTCGATGACCGAGGGGTCGAACAGCTTGTCGCCGACCGTCTTCCAGATGACCTTGCCCTGGGAGAAGGCGTAGACGAGCCAGCCCAGGAGGGCGGCGACGACGACGGCGCTGATCCAGCGGCCGTAGTGCCGGACGGGGATGGCCTTGATCGCCTCGTACGGGGTACCCGAGGCGCCGGGCCCGGCCGGGGAGGCGGCCGGACCCTTGTCGATCTTGTCAGTCACAATGACTGCCCTTCAGTGGAACGTTGAGTGGCGCGCGGGACCTACTGGCCGGCGTTGATCTTGGCCTCGGTGACGGCGCTGTCCTTGACGTTCCACTTCTCCAGGACCTTGGCGTAGGAGCCGTCCTTGATGATGGCGTCGAGGGCTTCCTTGATGGCGTCGCGCAGCTGGGTGTTGTCCTTGCTCACGCCGATGCCGAAGAGGCCGACGTCGCTCTGCTGGCCCGCGATCTCGAAGTCGTTGCCGCCGCCGGAGGTCTTCACCGCGTAGGCGGCCACCGGGTAGTCGTTCAGGTCGGCCACGGCGCCGCCCGCCTTCACGCGGGTCAGGGCCTCCTGGTCGGTGTCGAACGCCTGGATCGTGAGCTTCTTGTCGCCGCACTTCTCGGCCTGGGCCTTGAAGGCGTCCTCGTAGGTGGTGCCGCGCTGGACGGCCACGGACTTGCCGCACAGGTCGTCCATGGACTTGATGCCCTCGGGGTTGCCCTTCTTGACCAGCAGGGACAGACCGGAGCTGAAGTAGTCGACGAAGTCGACGCCCTTGCCGATCTTGTTGCCCTTGTCGTCCAGGCCCTCCTGGCGCTTCTTGTTGTCCGTGATGGACGACATGATCGCGTCCTGGCGGCCGGTCTCCAGCGAGGTGATCAGACCGTCGAAGGTGCCCGAGGTGAACTCGAACTTCACGCCGAGCTGCTTGCCCAGCGCCGCGGCGATGTCGGGGTCGATACCGACGATCTTGCCTCCGTCGGTGTATTCCATCGGGGCGTACGCGGCGTCCGTGCCGACCTTGACGACGCCCGCGTCCTGGATCTTCTTGGGCAGCTTGGAGTACAGCGGAGCGCTGCTGTCGGCCTTGGTCCCACTGGAAGAGGAGCTCTTGTCCGTCTGGTCGCCGCAGCCGGTGAGGATCAGGGCACCGGCGACCGCGATCGCGCCGACCGCGGCGATCCGGGACCGGGCGGCGGTCGTACGACGGGTGGTGCTAGCGGTCATGAGCTGGTTCCTCCGACAGGCGTGGAAAGGCATCGGATAGAGGTCGGGCACGCACCTTCGAGTGTCACGACCTGATGTGGTTGACGCATCTTGCCATTCGGACTGCCGCATTCAGGCAGTTCGTCAGGTCAAAATCGGATAACGGGTCCGCCGGGGTACCCAACATGCCTGCGGGATGGTGCTGCTGGGGCCGAAGTTTGTGCTGTGACCAGGGCTTTCAGCAGCAGTTTTTACGCCCTGTGCATGCTTCGTCTCGACTATTGGACACCCACCCTTGGACTTTTCGCCGAAACCTGGACAAGGGGCATAGGGTCGAGCAGGAATCGACTCGTCTGGGTGAGCGTTCTTCGGGTAGAACAGATCCTTACACCCCTCATCCGGGGCTCAGGGCGCGTGTGCGGCGCGCCCGCGCGTACGGACCTCCCTCCGCGGAGACGGGCCAACCGTCGAAGCGGAGCCTGGACGCGGTGCCCGCCCGCTCCTTAAGCAGGGGCGGCAACCCTCAATGATTCAAAGACCTAAGGGGTCACACGAAGTGGCAGCGGAGATCGTCAACCCTCGCAGCGACAGCGAGACGGAGAACAACCCGGACGCGGCCTTCGCGCTGCACCGCGGCGGCAAGATGGCCGTGCAGGCGACCGTCCCGGTCCGGGACAAGGACGACCTGTCCCTGGCGTACACGCCGGGTGTCGCGAAGGTCTGCAGCGCCATCGCCGAGCAGCCGGAGCTGGTCCACGACTACACCTGGAAGTCCAACGTCGTCGCCGTCGTCACCGACGGCACCGCCGTGCTCGGACTCGGTGACATCGGACCCGAGGCGTCCCTCCCGGTGATGGAGGGCAAGGCCATCCTGTTCAAGCAGTTCGGTGGCGTGGACGCGGTCCCGATCGCGCTCTCCACCAAGGACACCGACGAGATCATCGACACGGTCGCGCGGCTCGCGCCGTCCTTCGGCGGGGTGAACCTGGAGGACATCTCCGCCCCCCGCTGCTTCGAGATCGAGCGGCGCCTGCAGGAGCGCGTGGACATCCCGATCTTCCACGACGACCAGCACGGCACCGCGATCGTCACCCTGGCGGCCCTGCGCAACGCCGCCAAGCTCACCGGCCGCACCCTCGGCGACCTGCGCGCCGTGATCTCGGGCTCCGGCGCGGCGGGCATCGCCATCGCCAAGATCCTGGTCGACGCGGGCATCGGCGACGTGTGCGTCACCGACCGCAAGGGCGTCGTCTCGGCCGACCGTACGGACCTGACGGACGTCAAGGCCGAGATCGCGGGCCTGACGAACAGGACCGGCCTCACCGGCTCCCTGGAGCAGGCCCTGGCCGGCGCCGACGTGTTCATCGGCGTCTCCGGCGGCACCGTGGCCGAGGAGGCGGTGGCCACCATGGCGCAGAACGCGTTCGTGTTCGCCATGGCCAACCCGAACCCGGAGGTCCACCCGGACGTCGCGCACAAGTACGCGGCGGTCGTGGCCACCGGCCGGTCGGACTTCCCGAACCAGATCAACAACGTGCTCGCGTTCCCGGGCATCTTCGCGGGCGCCCTGAAGGTCCGCGCCTCCCGGATCACCGAGAACATGAAGATCGCCGCGGCCGACGCCATCGCGGGCGTCATCGCCGACGAGGAGCTCGCCGCCGACTACGTGATCCCGTCGCCGTTCGACGAGCGCGTGGCCGAGGCCGTCACCGCGGCGGTCGCCGCAGCGGCCCGCGAGGACGGCGTGGCCCGCCGCCCGTAACACCTTGCAACCCAGGCCCGGCCGGACCCCTCCGGCCGGGCCTGACTGCTGTCCGGGGGCTGGACGGGGGCTGTGGAGTGCCTCTCGTGCATTCGTACGGCGGGAGATCCGAGGGGAGCACCTGGGGCGCCTGGGGCACCTGGGGAGGGGAAGGAGGGCAATGCGACGAAAACCTCACCCCCGCGAAGGCCCGGGGCTCTGGAACGCACTGCTACCGAGCGGTAGCGTCGCCGCATGTTCGCTGCCTACGCCGCCCGAATCGACCGTGACCAGCCGCTGAGCGGCCTTGAGCTGGGCGAGCGCCCGGCCCCCGAGGCGCGCCCCGGCTGGGTGACCGTGAACGTCAAGGCCGCCTCCCTCAACCATCACGACCTGTGGTCGCTGCGCGGGGTCGGCCTCGGTGAGGACAAGCTCCCGATGATCCTCGGCTGCGACGCCGCCGGGATCGACCAGGACGGCAACGAGGTCGTCCTGCACTCCGTGATCGGCCAGTCGGGTCACGGGGTCGGCCCGGACGAGCCCCGCTCGATCCTGACCGAGCGCTACCAGGGCACGTTCGCCGAGCAGGTGACCGTACCGGCCTGGAACGTGCTGCCCAAGCCGGCCGGGCTGTCGTTCGAGGAGGCCGCCTGCCTGCCGACCGCGTGGCTGACGGCGTACCGGATGCTGTTCACCAACGCCGGCGTCCGTCCGGGTGACTCGGTGCTCGTGCAGGGCGCGGGCGGCGGGGTCGCGACGGCCGCGATCGCGCTGGGGCGCGCCGCCGGCCTGAAGGTCTTCGCCACCAGCCGGGACGAGGCCAAGCGCAAGCGGGCGGTGGAGCTGGGCGCGGTGGACGCGTTCGAGCCGGGGGCGCGGCTGCCGCACCGGGTGGACGCGGTGATCGAGACGGTCGGCGCGGCCACCTGGTCGCACTCGATCAAGTCGCTGCGCCCCGGCGGCACGCTGGTCATCTCCGGCGCGACGAGCGGCGACCGCCCGGCCCACGCCGAACTGACCCGGATCTTCTTCCTGGAGCTGAAGGTGGTCGGCTCCACGATGGGCACCAAGGACGAGCTGGAGGACCTCCTGTCCTTCTGCCAGACCACGGGCGTGCGCCCGATCATCGACGAGGTCCTCCCCCTGGACCGCGCCCGCGAGGGCTTCGCAAAACTGGCGTCGGGCGACCTGTTCGGCAAGGTCGTCCTGACGCCCTGACACTCCCCGCCACGCGGCCGCACACCGAAGCCCCTGCAACGCCCGTGCCGGGCGTTGCAGGGGCTTCGGCGTTCCGACGCGGCGCGCAGGGCCCGCCCGACTACGGCCGGGGAACGACGAAACCCCGCACCGGCTGCTTCAGGCGTGCCCGGGCGGCAGCGGCAAGGGTGTCCGCGGTGACGTCCCGACGGACAGGGTGTGCCGCGGCACACCGAGCCGGTCGGCCCAGGAGGTCCCGTAGCGGTCGTCACGCGTCAGGGTCTCGCCCGCGTCCAGCACTACGGTACGGATCCCCCGGCCGGCCTACGGCCCGAACGCTCGAAAACGCCCCCCTCCCAGCCGTGGGCGAGAGGGGGGCGTCGTCGTCGTGCGGTGGGTCAGTTCCCGCGGTGGAAGGTGCGGGTCACCTCGGTGATCGTGCGGGAGAGGTGGGTGTGGATCTCCGTGAGTTGGGGGGCCGAGAGGCCGTGGTCGCGGGCCGTGTCGCGGATCTCGTCGCGGAAGCGGTCCAGCAGGCGGTCCAGGTCGCGGGCCGGGTCGGCCGTGCGGGGCAGGTCCGTGGCCCACGGGGGGACCGGTGCTCCTGCCGTCGCGCTGTCGGGACGGGCCGAGCCGGCCTCGGTGGGGACCGGGCCGCCGGCGGGGCCGGCCTGGCCGGCGGTCGGCGGGGCCGTGGTGGCGTTCGCCCGGCCGGCCTCGGTCGGAGGCGCCGGGGGCGGGGTGCCCAGCCAGGTGCCCAGGCGGTCCGTGATGTCCGACAGGCCTGCCGCCATGCCGGTCATGCCGGACTTCGTGAACTGGTCCTGGAGGTGGCGGGCCATGCGCTGGACCTCCTCGCGGGCCCGGTCCTGGGCCTCCTTCGCCTGGCGGCGGGCCGTCTGGGCCTCCTCGCGGGCGCGGCGGCTCTCGTCCTTGGCGCGGCGGGCCTGCTCCTTCCACTCCTGCTTGGCGCGGCGCAGTTCCTCCTTGGCCGCCTGCCAGGACTCGCCCTCCACGTGCGTCTGCGAGGCCGAGGCGGCCGCGCGCATCTCGCGGCGCAGGTCGCCGGCCGCCCCCTTGACGTCGGCGCGGATCTCGGCGGCGAGTTCCGAGACCGAGTCGCGGATCTCCAGCTCCAGGTCGGCGAGCTCGCCGCTGCGGTCGGCCAGTTCGGCGCGGCCCGCGTCGGTGATCGAGTAGACCTTGCGCCCGCCCTCACTGGCGTGGGTGACCAGGCCCTCGGCCTCCAGCTTCGACAGCCGCGGGTAGACCGTGCCCGCCGAGGGCGCGTACAGGCCCTGGAAGCGTTCCTCCAGGAGGCGGATCACCTCGTAGCCGTGGCGGGGGGCCTCGTCGAGCAGCTTGAGCAGGTACAGGCGGAGGCGGCCGTGGGCGAAGACGGGCGGCATGTCAGAGCACCTTCTTGTCGGAGCGGTCCAGCGCGTGCGGGGCGGCCTCGTCCGGGTCGTGGGGGCGGCGCAGCAGGGCGATGCCTCCGGAGACGGTGGTGGCCCGCAGGGTGCCCGTGCCCGAGCCCAGGGTGCCGGTGATCCGCTTGGCGCCCATCTGCCCCGAGACCCGCAGGTCCTCGAAGGCGTTGGAGATGCCGCCGCTGGCGGTGTTGGCCTCGACCCGGGCGTCCGTGGGCTGCGGCAGCCGGATCGCGACCTCTCCGGAGACGGAGTTCAGGGCGATGTCGACCGGTTTGGTGAGGGCCGGTCCGAGGCCGGCGCCGAGGTCGAGGAGCATGTCGCCGCTGACCGAGTCGGCCCGTACGCTCACGCCCGCGCCGTCCACGACGGTCAGGCCGCCGGAGACGGAGTGGAAGCCCAGCTCGCCGGTGACCGCCTGGGCCTCGACGCTGCCGGAGACGGTGCGGGCCTTGATCCGGCCGGACAGCCGCACCAGGGTGGTGTCGCCGGAGACCCCGGCGACCTGGGCGTCGCCGGTGATGCCGGAGACGAAGGCGGTGGCGCTGACGGTGGCGAGCTGCACCCGGGTGGCGGCCGGCACGGTGACGGTGACGACGGCGCTGCGCTCCCAGGCCTTGCGGCCGCCGCCGTACGAACGCCACTTGGTCCACGGCTTGCTCTCCAGCCAGCCGCTGAAGGTCTGGGCGCCGTTCCAGGGCAGGTCCTCGTAGGAGACGGTGAGGGTGTCGCCGTCCTGGACGACCTGCAGCGGGTGGCCGTCGGTCTCGGTGACCTCCAGGCGGGCCGGGCCTTCCTCGGAGGCGACCACGTTGACCGTGCCGCCGACGATCCGGATGCGCAGCTCGGCCACCGGTTCCTCGAAGGACAGCTTCCGGGGGCTGTCGACCGACCACACGGACTGCTCTGCCATGGCTGATCCTCCTGGGTCCTCGCCACGCAACATATCGCGATCTGCCTATCGCGTCTCTCTACGACACGATATATCGCGGATTCGCGAAGTCAAGTGCGGTCGCGATACAGCGCGAGATCGGAAAGCCGGGCGGAGCGATGGGTTCCGGCCGCCGCGACCGTGCCGGAAGACAGCGGTCCGTACGGCGGAATCAGGCCGATTCCAGCAACGGGCTGCCGACCCGGCGCAGCCAGGCCCGATAGGCCGGGGTCCGCAGGGCCGCCTCGCGGTAGGCCTCGCGCAGGTCCTCGTAGGCCTCGGCGTGGGCGCCGGGGCGGGTGGCCAGCAGCAACCGGACGGCCAGGGGGTCGCCGTGCAGGGGGCGGACCGCCATGTCGGGGCGGGGGCCGGACGTCGGCTGGTAGGGCGCGACCGCCTCGCCGGAGACGATGAGCGTGGCGGCGGTGTGGTAGTCGGCGTGGAGCAACGGCGGGTCGAGTCCGGCGTCCGCGAGGACACGGCGCAGGCCGTCCCACTCGCCGTCGACGGACGGGTCCACCATCCAGCGGTCGGCGGCCAGTTCGTGCAGGTGGACGACGTCGTTACGGGCCGCCGGATGCTCCGGGGACATGGAGACGAACTGCGGTTCGCGCTCCATCAGCACCCGGACCTGGAGGCCCTCGGGCACCCGTAACGGGAAGCCCTCCACCTCGTGCACGAAGGCCATGTCGAGCTGCCCGGCCGCCACCATCCGCAGCAGTGCGTTGGCGGAGACGTCCACGACCAGGGTGGTCTCGGTGTCGGGGAGCCGGCGGTGCAGCCGGCGCAGCCAGCCCGGCAGGGCGGGGCTGGCCGTCGAGCCGATGCGCAGCCGGGGCCCGCGGGCCTGGGCGCGGGCCTCGGCGACCAGCGCGTCCATCTCTGCGAGCAGCGGGCGGGCGCGGCCCAGGACGGTCCGGCCGAAGGGGGTGGGGCGGCAGCCGGTGCGCTCGCGCAGGAACAGCTCCCCCTCCAGCGCGCGTTCGATCCGGCGCAGCTGGGTCGTCAGCGAGGGCTGGCTCACGCCGAGCTGTCGCGCCGCCTTGTGCAGACTGCCGGCGTCGGCGATGGCGCACAGGGCGCGAAGATGCCGCACTTCGAGCTCCATGGGCCGAAGGGTAGTTCGACCCCGATGGGCCGCACCAGCCACCGAGATCCCCTCAAATCCCGCCATTCTCCTGAGCGTCGGCCGCCCGAAACCTTCTGATAGCCCGGCGTTATCGGGCGTTGGCATCATCCGGCGGGCCCGGCGGCTCCCGCACACTCCGGTACCGGAACGCACCACCCCCCACACCGGAAAGCAGGATCTTCCATGCGCAATCCCCGAACGGCCGTACTGGCCGGCGCACTTGGCCTGGGTCTCGCCGCCGCCCTGGGCATCGCACCCGTCGCGGGCGCCGCTCCCGTCCCCGCCGGGAACGCCGTCACGTACGCCGCCTACGCGTCCTCGCAGGAGAACGCCGACAACAACCAGGCCTTCTTCGAGGCCGTGCAGCGCGCGGTCGCCCAGGAGCGGGCCAAGACTCCCGGCGCCCTCGCGGTCACCGTCACCTACAACACCCGCAACGCGCCCAGCTTCCGTACCCAGATAGCCCGTTCCACCCAGATCTGGAACAGCTCGGTCTCCAACGTCAAGCTCCAGGAGGTGTCCTCGGGCGGCAGCTTCTCGTACTACGAGGGCAACGACTCGCGGGGTTCGTACGCGAGCACGGACGGCCACGGCCGGGGCTACATCTTCCTGGACTACCGCCAGAACCAGCAGTACAACTCCACCCGCGTGACGGCCCACGAGACGGGCCACGTGCTCGGGCTGCCCGACCACTACTCCGGTCCGTGCAGCGAGCTGATGTCGGGCGGCGGCCCCGGCACCTCCTGCCAGAACGCCCAGCCGAACGCGACGGAGCGGGCCCGGGTGGACCAGCTCTGGCGCAACGGTCTGGCCGCGCAGAACTGAGGCCCGGCCGTCCCGGCGTCGGTCCGGTGACGGTCAGGCCTGCGACGGCTCGTGGGCGGGGCAGTCCGGGTTCCGGCAGGGACCGGGGACCCACTCGGGCACGAAGACGCCGAGGGCCTTGCGCCGCTTGATCACCGTCTCCACGGGGCGGCCGCATTCCGGGCAGTGCGCGATCTCGCGCCCGGCCTGGGCCGCGGTCGTCCCGTGGTCGTGCTGTTCATGACCGGTCATACCTCCACGGTAAGCCGGTTCCGGCCGGACGGCCGGGATGCAGGCGGCCGGGATGCAGGCGGCCGGGATGCAGGCGGCCGGGATGCGGACGGCCGGGATGCGGGCGGGCCGCCAGGGAGCTAGCCAGGGGGCGGCCGGACGCCCGGGGTGGCGGCTCAGCCGCGCGGCTTGCGCCACATGGGCCACATCAGCGGCCCGTCCGGGAGCTGCACGGCGGTGCCGGTGAACTCCCAGCCCAGCCGCTCGTACAGCCGCATGCTCCGCTCCGAGCTGGCCTCCAGGTACGCCGGCACGCCCTCGCGGTCGCAGCGCTCCAGCACCGGCCGCATCAGCTCCGTGCCGAGGCCCTCGCCCTGCCGGCCCGGCCGGACCGCGATCATCAGCAGGTACTCGTGCTCCTCCGCGGTCGGGTGGACCTCGCCGGTGAGCCGGCCGACCAGCTCGCAGCGCTCGTTGTCCGGGTCCGCGGCCGCGCGCATCCGGGCCGGCACCTCGTCCTCGCCCTCCGGCTCGCCGGCCGGGATCCGCAGCCACAGGGCCGCCGCGGAGCCGTCGGCGGCGTAGTCGATCCGGCCCTCCTCCAGGGCGACGTCGACGAAGACCCCGAGGAACTTTCCGTGCACCGCGCGCCGGTGGGCCGGGTCGGGGAAGACCCAGGTGCTCACCGGGTCGTCCTGGAAGGTCTCGTCCAGCAGGGCCGCCACCGCGTCCCGGTCCGCCTGCCCCGCCGTGCGTATCTCCAGCCCCACGGAAATCACCCTTCGCAGATGTGTCAACGACCTTGGGCGATCCTAGAGTTGGGCCGCACATGCGGAAAGGCCTGTTCCGGCACGTCACGTGCCGGAACAGGCCTTGCGCGTCCCCGGGCGGGCACCCCCGCGCCGAGTCACCGCGTCCGGCGCGTCACGAACTCCGCCAGCGCCAGCAGGCCGCCCGCCGCGGCGAGGTCCGGCACCGCCCGGGCGAGCTGCTGCACCGCCCGGCCCATCCGGTCCGCGGCGTGGGCCTGCGCCCAGTCGCGGCCGCCGGCCCGGTCCACGGCCTCGGCCGCCCGGCGTACGTCGTCCCCGGTCATGGGGCCGGCGTACAGGGCCGCGAGTTCCTCGCCGGCCGCGGTGCCCGAGGTGAGGGCGGCCACGACGGGGAGGGACTTCTTCCGGGCGATCAGGTCGGCACCGGCGGGCTTGCCGGTGTGCTCGGGGTCGCCCCAGATGCCGAGCAGGTCGTCGATCAGCTGGAAGGCGAGCCCGGCCTCCCGCCCGAAGGCGTCCATCGCGTCGACCTCGTCCGGGCCGGCCCCGGCGTACAGGGCGCCCATCGCGCACGCGCACCCGAGCAGCGCCCCGGTCTTGGCCACGGCCATGGTCAGGCACTCGTCGAGCGGGACCTGCGGCCGTTCCTCGAAGGCGCAGTCGGCCTGCTGTCCGGCGCACAGCTCGACGATGCAGGCCGACAGCCGGGCGGAGGCGGCCGCCGAGGCCGGGTGCGGGTCCTCGGCCAGGAGCTGCTGGGCCAGGGACATCATCGCGTCCCCGGTGATGATGGCGTCGGGGATGCCGAAGACCGTCCACGCGGTGGCCCGGCCCCGCCGGCGTACGTCCTCGTCGATGACGTCGTCGTGGAGCAGCGTGAAGTTGTGGGCCAGCTCCACGGCGACCGCGGCCGGCAGGGCGTCCTCCGGCCGGCCGCCCAGCGCCCGGGCCGCGGCGAGCACCAGGGCAGGGCGGATGGCCTTGCCCGCCAGGCCCTCGGCCGGGCTGCCGTCGGCGTTCTGCCAGCCGAAGTGGTACCGCGCCACCCGGCCCATCGGGCCGGGCAGGCGGTCGACGGTGCGGCGCAGCTGCGGGTGGACCGTTTCTCTGGTGTGGTCGAGGAGGGCCGCGGCCTCCCGGCCCTCCCCGGTCGCCACGGCGTTCAGCGCCAACGGCCGATCTCCACGTTCTCCAGCACGCCGAGCGCGTCCGGGACCAGGACGGCGGCCGAGAAGTAGGCGGTGACGAGGTAGGAGATGATCGCCTGCTCGTTGATGCCCATGAAGCGGCAGGACAGGCTCGGCTCCAGCTCGTCGGGCAGGCCCGGCTGGTGCAGGCCGATCACCCCCTGGTCCTGCTCGCCGGTGCGCATGCAGAGGATGGAGGTGGTGCGGGCGTCGCTGATCGGGATCTTGTCGCACGGGAAGATCGGCACCCCGCGCCAGGCCGTGACCCGGGTGCCGGCGACATCGACGGTCTCGGGGTAGAGCCCGCGCTTGTTGCACTCGCGGCCGAAGGCGGCGATGGCCTTGGGATGGGCGAGGAAGAGCTTGGAGTCGCGCCGCATGCTCAGCAGGGCGTCGAAGTCGTCCGGGCTGGGGACGCCGTCGTGCGGCTGGATGCGCTGGTCGTAGTCCGCGTTGTGGAGCAGGCCGAACTCACGGTTGTTGACCATCTCGTGTTCCTGGCGCTCGCGCAGCGCCTCGACCGTGAGCCGCAACTGCTGCTCGGTCTGGTTCATCGGCTGGTTGTAGAGGTCGGCGACGCGGGTGTGCACCCGCAGGACCGTTTGTGCAATGGAGAGTTCGTACTCGCGCGGGCTGGCCTCGTAGTCCACGAACGTGCCGGGCAGCACGGGCTCGCCGACATGGCCGGCGGAGAGGTCGATGGCGGCCTCGCCGTAGGCGTTGGTGCTGCGGTCGCCGTGCGCCCGGGCCCGCTCCACATGGGCGCGCAGGGAGTCGACGCGGTCGGCGAGGAGCTGGAAGTCCCGCCGGGTGAGGACCAGCGCGGTGCCGGAGGTGGCGGCGCGGGCGGTGTACTCCCAGATGGCCTCCTCGTCGGCGAGGATGTCCTCGCCGAAGTACGCGCCGTCGGCGACGGTGCGCAGCACGGCGTCGTCGCCGTACGGGCCGGGGCCGATCTGGTCGATGCGGCCGTGGGCCAGCAGGAAGACCTGGTCGGCGGGGCTGCCGAAGGAGGTGAGCTCCTGGCCGGCCGCGAAGTCGATCTGCGAGCAGCGCTGGGCGAGCTCGGTGAGCACGTCGAGGTCCTCGTAGTCGCGCAGCAGCGGCAGTTCGCCGAGCTCCGCGGGGATGACCTGGACCTGGTCCCCGGTCTTGACGAAGGTCACGCGGCCGTCGCCGACCGTGTAGCTCAGCCGCCGGTTCACCCGGTACGTGCCACCCTGCACCGACACCCAAGGGAGCATCCGCAGCAGCCACCGGGAGGTGATCTCCTGCATCTGGGGCGCGGACTTGGTGGTGGTTGCCAAGTTCCGCGCGGCCGAGGTCGCGAGACTGCGCTGCGGCGTGGTGACCTCGGGTTCGGAACCTGCCTGGACCGACATGGAATTCCCTTTCGACAGCCATGGGATCTGCGGTGGCAGCCTTGCAGGGCGCAACGTGACGGGGCCATTACACAAAAGGGTGGGACTACTCCGGCGGTTCGTGGGCACTGTCTGGGGTCACTTGCACCCCGCAAGCCGCCGATCGGCGCACGGGTTTCGGCCATCCGGCCTAACTTGCACCGCAGATGCAAGTTTCCGTACGCTGCCGCCATGCGGCTCACCCGATTCACCGACCTGGCCCTGCGCGTCCTGATGCGCCTGGCCGTCGAGGAGACGGACCTGCCCACCACCCGCGAGGTCGCGCAGACCATGCAGGTCCCGTACACGCACACCGCCAAGGTGGTGGCCAGGCTCCAGCACCTCGGCCTGGTCGAGGCCCGGCGCGGCCGTGGCGGCGGGCTCACCCTCACCTCCGCCGGGCGGGCGGCGTCCATCGGCGGACTGGTCCGCGAACTGGAGGGCGCCGGCGACGTCGTGGAGTGCGAGGGCGCCACCCCGTGCCCGCTGCGCTCGGCCTGCGTCCTGCGCGGCGCACTGCGCCGGGCCCAGGAGGCCTTCTTCGCCTCGCTGGACCCGCTGACCGTGAACGAGCTGGTGGCGGCGCCGACCGGGCCGCTGCTCCTGGGCCTCGGCACCGGGCCGGGGAGGCCGACGGGGTAGCCGGCGCGAAGGGGCCCCGACCACCGCCCGGAATGGCTGGTTCCGGTCACCCCCGCCCTCCGGATTTCCCGGCACCCGCACACACGTGCCCGCTGCCCAGCCGCCCACACCCCACCACCCGCGCCCAAAAATACTCATCTCAGATACCAATTAAAGGAGCCCAGATGCTGTCCGAGAAGTCGACCGCGACCGTCCGCGCCACCCTGCCCGCCGTCGGGGCCGCCCTCGGTGACATCACCGACCTCTTCTACCGCAAGCTCTTCGCCGCCCACCCGGAGCTGCTGCGCGACCTGTTCAACCGTGGCAACCAGGCCGCCGGCCTGCAGAAGCAGGCCCTCGCCGGTTCCGTCGCGGCCTTCGCGACGTACCTGGTCGAGCACCCCGGGACCCGCCCCGACGTGATGCTGGAGCGCATCGCGCACAAGCACGCCTCCCTCGGCGTCACCCGCGCGCAGTACCCGATCGTCCACCGCCACCTGTTCGCGGCCGTCGCGGAGGTGCTCGGCGACGCCGTCACGCCCGAGGTGGCCGAGGCGTGGGACGAGGTGTACTGGCTCATGGCGAACGCCCTGATCACGATCGAGGAGCGCCTCTACGCCGCCCAGCAGGTGGCCGCGGGCGACGTCTGGCGCACCTGGCAGGTGCTCGACCGGACCGAGGAGACCGCCGACTGCGCCACCTTCCGGCTGGTCCCGGCGGACGGCGCCCCGGCCCCGGCCTTCCGGCCCGGGCAGTACGTCTCCGTCCAGGTCGAACTCGCCGACGGCGCCCGCCAGATCCGCCAGTACAGCCTGTCCTGCGCGCCCGGCTCCCCGGTCCGGACGATCACCGTCAAGCGGGTGGACGGCACGGCCGGCGGCGGGCCCGACGGCGAGGTCTCCCACCACCTGCACGAGCGGGTCCGCCCCGGCGACACCCTGCGCGTCTCGGCCCCGTACGGCGACCTGGTCCTCGCCGACACGTCCGCACCGCTGCTGCTGGCCTCGGCGGGGATCGGCTGCACCCCGATGCTGTCGATGCTGGACCACCTGGCCGGGACGGGGCACCGCGCGCCGGTCACGGTGATCCACGGGGACCGCTCCCCCGCCGACCACGCGCTGCGCGGCGAGCACCGGGCGCTGACGCGGAAGCTGGCGGACGCGGAGGCCCTGTTCTGGTACGAGGAGGGCGCCTCGGAGGAGGACCGCACCGGCCTCGTGGACCTCACGGCGGTCCCGCTGGCCCCGGGCACCCGCGCGTACCTGTGCGGCCCGCTCCCCTTCATGCGGGCGGTGCGCGAGCAGCTGCTCGCCCGGGGCGTACCGGCGGCGCACATCCACTACGAGGTGTTCGGGCCGGACCTGTGGCTGGCCGGCACGTCGTGACGTTGCGCAGCGGATCGGTCACTGTCCGAATGGGCTCGCTCGTCGTACGAACGCGCTGGCCCGGAGGAAACGGCTCCGCTACACGGTGAGTACGAGGCGGCCGCGTGAGGCGGACGTCGCGCACCGCAAAGGAGGCGGCCATGGCCGCACCCATGTCCGCGGACCGATTCATCGAGGCACTGCGGGACGAGGGGCTGACCGTCGTCGAGGTGGGCGCCTGGCGCACCCACAACCGCAATCACAAGGGGCCGTGGGGGCCCGTGCACGGCGTGATGATCCACCACACCGCCAGCCGGGGCAGCGAGGGCACCGTACGGATCTGCCGCGAGGGCTACGAGGGGCTCCCCGGTCCGCTGTGCCACGGCGTGATCACCAAGGACGGCCGGGTCCACCTGGTCGGCTACGGCCGCGCCAACCACGCCGGGCTGGGCGACCACGACGTCCTCGCGGCCGTCATCGCCGAGCGGCCCCTGCCCCCGGACGACCGGGCCGACACCGACGGCAACCGCCACTTCTACGGCTTCGAGTGCGAGAACCTCGGCGACGGCAAGGACCCCTGGCCGGCGGTCCAGCTCGACGCCATGGCCCGGGCGGCGGCCGCGCTGTGCCGGGTGCACCACTGGACGCACCGCTCGGTGATCGGCCACCGGGAGTGGCAGCCCGGCAAGGTCGACCCGAGGGGCTTCACGATGCCCTGGCTGCGCGAACGTATCCGCGACCGGCTGGAGTGACACGTCCGGCACGGTCGATTATCGGCCGTTCTCTGCCGGTCTCCGGACACCCCGGGACGGACGGGGGCGCCCCACAATGGAGGGGTGAACGACCCCGTCGACCGTGACCTCCTGCTCCAGCCGCGCCCGCCCTCCCCCGTCCAGGAGGTACGGGACGAACGGTTCGCCCGGTACGGGGTGCGGCTGGTGCTCAAACGGGACGACCTCGTGCACCCGCAAATGCCCGGGAACAAATGGCGCAAGCTCGCGCCCAATCTGCGGATCGCCTCGGCCCGCGGGGCGGCGGAGCTGGTGACCTTCGGCGGGGCCTACTCCAACCACCTGCGGGCCACCGCCGCCGCGGGGCGGCTGCTGCGGATCCCCACGGTCGGGGTGGTGCGCGGGGAGGAGTTGGCCTCGCGGCCGCTCAACGCCTCGCTCGCGCGGTGCGCGGCCGACGGGATGCGGCTGCACTTCGTGCCCCGCTCGGTCTACCGGCGCAAGGCCGAACCCGCCGTGCTGGCCCGGCTGCTGGCCGAGGCCGGGGCGCAGGGCGCGTACGTCGTGCCCGAGGGCGGGAGCAACGCCGCCGCCCTGACCGGCTGCGCCGAGCTGGGGCGGGAACTGCGCGGGACGGCGGACGTGGTGGCGGTGGCCTGCGGCACCGGGGGCACGCTGGCCGGGCTCGCCGCCGGGCTGGCGGCCGGGCAGCGGGCGCTGGGCGTACCGGTGCTGGAGGGCGGCTTCCTGGCGGCGGAGATACGTTCCCTCCAGTGCGCCGCGTTCGGCGCCCCCCTCGACAACTGGGAGCTCGCCGAGGGCCACGCCTGGGGCGGCTACGCCCGGGTGCCGGCGGAGCTGGAGGCTTTCGCCGCGGACTTCGAGCAGCGGCACCAGGTGCCCGTCGAGCGGATCTACGTGGCCAAGCTGCTGCACGCCCTCACCTCCCTCACGACCGCCGGCCGCTTCCGCCCCGGCTCGACCGTCACGGCCGTGGTCACCGGCCGCCCGGACCCGGAGCCGGCCCCGGCCGCCTGACCGAAGCCGCCCCGGCCGCCCGGCCGAAGCCGCCCGGGCGCGGCCGCCCGAGGCCGGCCGGCTAGCCGCGGCGGTTCACCTCGCACCTCCCGTCCTTGCAGGTCCGCTCCAGCCGGCCCGCCGAGACGGTCTCCACGAGGCCCATCACCCAGCACATCGGACAGCCGCGCAGGGCGATCAGGCCGGCCGGGGCGAGCAGCAGGCTCACCGGGCCGGCGACCGGCAGCAGGGCCAGGGATCCGGCGAGCGCGCCGAACCCCACGGCTCCGCGGGCCAGGTGGCGCCGCAGGGAGGCCGGCGGACGGACGGCGGACGGGGTGGGGCCGGTCACCGGCGTCGGGTCAGGTGTCATCGTGGCTCCCCCTCGTGGCGGCCGGTTCCTCGTGCAGGGCCTCGCGCAGCGCCGCGCGGGCCCGGTGCAGGCGGGACTTCATCGCGGCCGTGCTCAGCCCGAGCAGGTCGGCGACCGTGCGGCCCGGCAGGCCCTGGACGTCCCGCATGACCAGCACCCGCCGCTGGTCGTCGGGCAGGGCGGCGACGGCGGCCGCGACGCGCTCGGCCTCCAGGCGCAGCAGGGCGCGCTCCTCGGCGGAGGGCGCGGTGTCGCCGGGCCCGCCGCCCGGCCCGCCCGGCCCCTCGGCCGGTGCCCGGTGGAGCAGGCCCCGGGTGCGGCGCAGGCATTCGTTGCGGACGATCCGGAACATCCACGACGCCAGCGCCCCGGAGGCCCGCAGCGTGCCGATCTTCCGGTAGAGGATGATCAGCGCCTCCTGGGCGGCGTCCTCGGCGTCCTGCGGGCTGGCGCACAGGGTGTGCGCGAACCGCTGCACGTGCGGGGACGAGCCGTGCACCAGCGCGGTGAGCGCCTCGACGTCGCCGTGCTGCGCGGCGGCGACCAGGGTCGCACCGGGCCACGTACGGTCAGCCACGCTGCCGCCTCCGGCGGCGCAGCAGGGTCACGGTGCAGGCGCACAGCAGCAGCGCGGCGGCCGCGCCGGCGATGACGACGGTGGTCATGGGGTCCTCCTGAAGGGGGTGACGGGCGGACGGGCTCGTCCGCACCCCCATGAGAGGCACGACGGCCCCGAAAGGATTCGCCTACGCGGTCTCCTCCCGGTAGGCCGCCGCCTCCTCCAGGTCCAGGCGGCGCAGCAGGACGCGGAGCATCTCGTCGTCGATGCGGCGGCGGTCCCGCAGGGTCACGAAGACCTCGCGTTCGGCCTCGATCATCTCCCGGGCGAGCCGGCGGTAGATGTCGTCCGCCGACTCGCCGGTGACCGGGTTGACCTCGCCCAGCCGTTCCCACACCGCGTTGCGGCGCCGCTCCAGCACGCCCCGCAGCCGGTCCGTCAGCGGGGGCGGCAGGGCGTTGGCGGGGTCCTCCAGGAGTTCGGCCAGGCGCTCCTCGGCCGCCCGGGAGGCCTCGCTCTGGGCCTGGGCCTCGGCCAGGGTCTCGGCCCGGACGTCCCGCGGGGGCAGCTTCAGGGCGCGGATCAGCGGGGGCAGGGTCAGGCCCTGGACCACCAGGGTGGCGATGACGGTGGAGAAGGTGAGCAGCAGGATCAGGTTGCGGTGGGGCACCTGCATGGGGATCGAGAAGGCGATGGCCAGCGAGACCACGCCGCGCATCCCGGCCCAGCCGACGATCACCGGCGACTTCCAGTTGGTGTCCGGCTCCCGCTCGCGGATCCGTGCGGACAGCCACCGCGGCACGAAGGTCGCCGGGAACACCCACACGTACCGGGCGACCACCACGACCAGGAACACCGCCACCGCGTACCAGACCGTGTGCAGCCCCTCGTACTCGTCCAGCCCGCGCAGCACGACCGGGAGCTGGAGGCCGATCAGGGCGAAGACGACCGACTCCAGCAGGAAGGCGATCATCTTCCACACGGCCGCCTCCTGCAGCCGCGTGGCGAAGTCCACCTGCCAGCTGCGGTGTCCCAGGTAGAGGGCCACGACGACGACGGCCAGCACGCCCGAGGCGTGCAGCCGCTCGGCCACCGCGTACGCGACGAACGGGATCAGCAGCGAGAGGGTGTTCTGCAGCAGGGGTTCGCGCAGCCGGGTGCGCAGCTGGTGGATCGGCACCATCAGCACCAGGCCCACGCCGACGCCGCCGACCGAGGCCAGCAGGAACTCGGCGACCCCGCCGGCCCAGCCGACGCCCTCGCCGATCACGGCCGCCAGCGCCACCTTGTAGGCGGTGATCGCGGTGGCGTCGTTGACCAGGGACTCCCCCTGGAGGATGGTCGTGATCCGCGGCGGCAGCCCGAGCCGGCGGGCGATGGCGGTGGCGGCGACGGCGTCCGGCGGGGCGATCACCGCGCCCAGCACCAGCGCCACCGTCAGCGACAGGCCCGGCACGAGCAGGTAGGTCACGTAGCCGACGACCACGGTCGCGAAGAGCACGTAGCCGACGGACAGCAGCGCGACCGGCCGTACGTTCGCCCGCAGGTCGAGGTACGAGGAGTCCACCGCGGCCGTGTAGAGGAGGGGCGGCAGCAGCAGCGGGAGCACCACGTGCGGGTCGAGCGCGTACGGGGGCACCCCCGGCACGTACGCGGCGATCAGCCCCACGGCGACGAGGAGCAGCGGGGCCGGGACCGGCGTGCGCCGGGCCAGGCCCGCCACGGCGGCGCTCCCCGCCACCAGGGCCACCAGCGGCAATACCTCCATCGAAGATCCATTTCTGCTCGTCGGACGCGCCCTGACTGCGTACGCTGGCCATCATGAGCGAGTGCACGCATGTTCCCGAACTGCCGCGCCCCGAACCTGTCCCGCGTGCCCTGACCTGCCCGGAATGTCAGGAGCTGGGCAGCCATCCGGTGCAGCTGCGGATGTGCCTGTGGTGCGGGTACGTGGGCTGCTGCGACTCCTCGCCGCACCGGCACGCCACGGCCCACTACCACGACACCGGCCATCCGATGATGCGGAGTTTCGAGCCCGGGGAGACCTGGCGCTGGTGTTTTGTCGATGCCTCGATCGTCTGAGGTTCGATCGCGCGCGGCGGGGTAGTTCAACCCTCCGCCGGTTCCCCTGATTTGGGCCCGCAGACCCCTAGCCACTGTGCGTACCCATGGGCTTACCATCAGTCACTGGCCGTGGGGCGGGGCTGTCTCATGGGGTGCCGCGACACGATCGCCCGGATCGCGATAGCGTCACCGGCGAACAGAGCTCGTACCACCTTGGAGGTGAGGGTGTCCCAGATCGCAGGCGAGCCCGGGACCCAGGACTTCGTCGAAGTCCGGCTGCCGGCCGCGGGTGCCTACCTGTCGGTGCTGCGAACGGCCACCGCCGGACTCGCGGCCCGGTTGGACTTCACCCTCGACGAGATCGAGGACCTGCGCATCGCGGTGGACGAGGCGTGCGCGATCCTGCTGCAGCAGGCCGTTCCCGGCTCCGTCCTCAGCTGTGTGTTCCGGCTGGTGGACGATTCGCTGGAGGTGACCGTCTCGGCACCGACCACCGACGGCAGGGCCCCGGAGCGTGACACGTTCGCGTGGACGGTCCTGTCGGCGCTGGCCGGCAAGGTCGACTCCCATGTGGAGGAGGACCGTACGGTCAGCATCAGCCTCTACAAACAGCGCGGCGCGGGACCCGGACCGGCGTGAGCGGCGGGGACACCCCGGTGCGGGGCATGGGGGTACCCCCGGACGACGTCCGGGGCCGGCCCCGGGTACGGCACGAGGTCGACGGCGGCATTCCGGTTCAGCCCGCCCGGCCGCACCCGGCCGACACGGATGCGGAAGACGGCTTTTCGGACTCGGCGGAGCGACGGGCGGGCCCTATGAGCGACAACCAGCAGGACCGACACGACCTACCACCCACCCCACCCACGGGGGCGGGCGACCCGCGCGACCGCAGTGGTGCGCGGGCGCTCTTCGTCGAGCTGCGGGCGCTGCCCGAGGGCTCGCCGGAGCGGGCCGAGCTGCGCAACAAGCTGGTCCGGATGCACCTGCCGCTGGTCGAGCACCTGGCCCGGCGGTTCCGCAACCGGGGCGAGCCGCTGGACGACCTCACCCAGGTCGCCACGATCGGCCTGATCAAGTCGGTCGACCGGTTCGACCCGGACCGTGGGGTCGAGTTCTCGACGTACGCCACCCCGACGGTGGTCGGCGAGATCAAGCGGCACTTCCGGGACAAGGGCTGGGCGGTCCGGGTGCCCCGGCGGCTCCAGGAGCTGCGGCTGTCGCTGACCACGGCGACGGCCGAGCTGTCCCAGCAGCACGGGCGCTCGCCCACGGTGCACGAGCTGGCGGAGCGGCTGGGGATCTCCGAGGAGGAGGTGCTGGAGGGGCTCGAGTCGGCCAACGCCTACAGCACGCTCTCCCTGGACGTGCCGGACACCGACGACGAGTCGCCGGCGGTCGCGGACACCCTGGGCGCGGAGGACGAGGCGCTGGAGGGCGTCGAGTACCGCGAGTCGCTCAAGCCGCTGCTGGAGGGGCTGCCCCCGCGGGAGAAGCGGATCCTGCTGCTTCGCTTCTTCGGCAACATGACCCAGTCGCAGATCGCGCAGGAGGTCGGCATCTCCCAGATGCACGTCTCCCGCCTGCTGGCCCGCACCCTGGCCCAGCTCCGGGACAAGCTGCTGGTCGAGGAGTAGGGGCGTTACGCCGCCGGGCCGATCCCCAGGGCCCGGGTCGCGGTCGGGTTCACCAGCAGGGCCACGACCGCCACGGCGGCCAGGGCCAGGGCGACGGCGGCGGCGATCATGGCGCCGCCGGTGGTCCACAGGGTCCATGCCACCGGCAGCGCCATGAGCTGGGTGATCAGCGCCGGGCCGCGGCTCCAGCGGCGGCCCAGGCGCAGCCCGCGCGCGGCGACCAGCGGCAGGGCGGCGAGCGCGAGCAGGGTGACGCCGCCGGTCTCGGCCTGCTGCGGGGAGTCCGGGTGGCCGGCGACACCGACGTAGAGCATGTAGATCCCGAGCCCGGCCAGCGCGAGGCCCTCCAGGGCGGTGAGCACGGCGGCGCCGGTCAGCCGCCGGGGCAGGGCCGCGGACGTGCTGGACGGGGCGGGCTCGGCGGGGGTCTCGGTGCGCTGCTTCTTCGTCACCCCAGCAGGGTAGCCCCGGCCGCCCGGGCGGCGGCGGGAGCGGTCGGGCGGGGTAGGTAGGCTGGCGTTCATGCGTGCACTCCTCGTGGCCAACCCAGCAGCGACCACCACCAGTGCGCGCACGCGCGACGTCCTGATCCACGCCCTGGCCAGCGAGATGAAGCTGGAGGCGGTCACCACCGAGTACCGCGGGCACGCGCGGGACCTGGGCCGCAAGGCCGCGGAGAGTGACGACATCGAGCTGGTCGTGGCGCTGGGCGGCGACGGCACGGTCAACGAGGTCGTCAACGGCCTCCTGCACGAGGGGCCCGATCCGGACCGGCTGCCCCGGCTGGCCGTGGTGCCCGGCGGTTCCACCAATGTCTTCGCGCGCGCCCTGGGGCTGCCCAACGACGCGGTCGAGGCGACCGGCGCCCTGCTGGACGCGCTGCGCGAGCGCCGCGAGCGGACGGTGGGGCTGGGCCTGGCGGCCGGCGTCCCCGGCTCGGAGGACGAGGCGGTCCCGGCACGCTGGTTCACCTTCTGCGCGGGCTTCGGCTTCGACGCGGGCGTGGTCGGCCGGGTCGAGCAGCAGCGGGAAAAGGGGAAGCGTTCCACGCACGCGCTGTACGTGCGCCAGCTCGTACGCCAGTTCCTGGAGGAGCCCAATCGGCGGCACGGAACGGTCACGCTGGAACGACCTGGCGCAGAACCCGTCCACGATCTTGTGCTTTCGATAGTGTGCAACACGTCACCTTGGACGTATCTCGGGAACCGCCCGCTGTACGCCTCCCCGGAGGCCTCTTTCGACACCGCACTTGACGTGCTGGCGCTCAGCCGTTTGTCAACTCCGGCTGCCGCGCGCTACGCGACACAGCTCCTGACCTCGACTCCTGAGCGCGGTCCGCACGGCAAGCATGCGGTGTCCCTGCACGATCTGACGGACTTCACCTTGCATTCGAAGGTTCCTCTTCCGTTCCAGATGGACGGAGACCACCTCGGTCTGCGCACCAGCGTTCAGTTCACAGGCGTTCGCCGTGCACTGCGTGTGATTGTGTGAGTGGAAGAGCCTAAAGTCCTTTCAGTCGAACGTTTAGGCGCCGCCCCACCCCCACGAAGTACGGCTGTGACCTACTCGACACCGAAGAATCAAAAAAAACTTTCCGGAAGGGGTTGTATCCCCGTCCGAGGTTTGCGAATCTCTATGTGGCGATCGGGACAGCCCGCAGAACCCGGCACCCATGACCGCCAGAACCCCTTCCACGAATCGGACCGCACCAGGGCCCACCTGGGCGTCGGCCCTTCCCTCGTGAAGGGATTCGTGAAAGCGTTCACATTCACAAGCAACCTGCCCGCAATACAAGGAGATGGAGCAGCCATGGACTGGCGTCACAACGCCGTTTGCCGCGAGGAAGACCCCGAGCTCTTCTTCCCCATCGGCAACACCGGTCCTGCGCTGCTGCAGATCGAGGAAGCCAAGGCCGTCTGCCGCCGCTGCCCCGTCATGGAGCAGTGCCTGCAGTGGGCGCTCGAGTCCGGCCAGGACTCCGGCGTCTGGGGCGGCCTCAGCGAGGACGAGCGCCGCGCCATGAAGCGCCGCGCCGCTCGCAACCGGGCGCGCAACGCCAGCGCCTGACATCGACTTGCACCGCCTCGAACGCAGCGCGTAGCACCCCCTCAGCGCTCAGCAACGTGCTCTTGAGCCCCGGGCCGATCACCCTTCGGTCCGGGGCTCAGTGCTGTTGCGGGCCGGCGCCCGAGCCCCTTGACCACTCTGTGTGACCGCCGACGGCGGCGGTCGGTCACTTGAGCGGGCTGGCCGGGACGTCGAGGACGACCTTCGTTCCGCCGGACTCCCCGGCCACCATGTCGAAGGTGCCGCCCAGCTCCCCCACCACCAGCGTGCGGACGATCTGCAGGCCCAGGTTGCCGGCCCGCTGCGGGTCGAAGCCCTCGGGCAGTCCGCGGCCGTCGTCCACGATGGTGATCAGCAGCCGGGTGTCGTCGCGCCGGGTGCCGCTGCGCGCCGCCGACACCTCCACCGTGCCCCGCTCCCCCGGGGCGAACGCGTGCTCCAGGGCGTTCTGCAGGATCTCGGTCAGCACCATCGACAGGGGCGTGGCCACCTCGGCGTCCAGGATGCCGAACCGGCCCAGGCGCCGGCAGTCCACCTTGCCCGGGGAGATCTCGGCGACCATCGCGATGACCCGGTCGGCGATGTCGTCGAACTCCACCCGCTCGTCCAGGTTCTGGGACAGCGTCTCGTGGACGATCGCGATCGAACCCACCCTGCGGACGGCCTCGTTGAGCGCCTCGCGCCCCTGGTCGGAGTCCATCCGGCGGGCCTGGAGGCGCAGCAGGGCGGCCACCGTCTGGAGGTTGTTCTTCACCCGGTGGTGGATCTCCCGGATCGTGGCGTCCTTGGTGATCAACTCGCGTTCGCGGCGCCGCAGTTCGGTGACGTCACGGCAGAGCACCAGTGAACCGATGCGGGTCCCCTTGGGCTTGAGCGGGATCGCGCGCAACTGGATGACCCCACCGTTGCCCTCGACCTCGGTCTCCCGCGGGGCCCAGCCGCTGGCGAGCTTGACCAGGGCCTCGTCCACCGGGCCGCGGCTGGGCGCCAGGTCGGCGGTGATGGTGCCCAGGTGCTGGCCCACCAGGTCGGAGGCGAGGCCGAGGCGGTGGTAGGCGGACAGGGCGTTCGGCGACGCGTACGTCACGACCCCGTCGGCGTCGAGCCGGATCAGCCCGTCACCGACGCGCGGGGAGGCGTCCATGTCGACCTGCTGGCCGGGGAAGGGGAAGGCGCCCGCCGCGATCATCTGGGCCAGGTCGGAGGCGGACTGGAGGTAGGTGAGCTCCAGCCGGCTCGGGGTGCGGACGGTGAGCAGGTTGGTGTTGCGGGCGATCACCCCGAGCACCCGCCCCTCGCGCCGTACGGGGATCGACTCGACCCGCACCGGCACCTCCTCGCGCCACTCCGGATCGCCCTCGCGCACGATCCGGCCCTCGTCCAGGGCCGCGTCGAGCAGCGGCCGCCGGCCGCGCGGCACCAGGTGGCCGACCATGTCGTCCTGGTACGAGGTGGGGCCGGTGTTGGGCCGCATCTGGGCGACCGAGACGTACCGGGTGCCGTCGAGGGTGGGCACCCACAGCACGAGGTCCGCGAAGGAGAGGTCGGAGAGCAGCTGCCACTCCGACACCAGCATGTGCAACCACTCCAGGTCGGTGTCACTGAGAGCGGTGTGCTGGCGTACGAGGTCGTTCATGGAGGGCACGTGTGCGAGGGTACCCCGGCCACGGGCGACGACTTTCCTCCCGGGAATACCCATCAGTACCCTCGGCCGCGTACTGTTGGAGGAAGCCACGGGTGAGACGTACCCGCGCTTGGATGGACAGAACCAATTGGTCTAGTCCAGAATAACCGTACGACCAAAAATGCCGAGGGATGCAAGACTGGTCGGTACGAGACTTCCGCCCTCCCCGCACAGGAGGGCGGACGAGGGAGCCGCGCGCTCTGCCCTGACCGCGCAGGCCCCTCCCGCCGGCCGCCGGGACCGCACACCCGCCGGCCGAAGTACTCCGGGTCGCGGTGCCGGACGGGTTGAGGGTCCCGTCCCGGCACCGTGGCCCAGAGGAAGGGGGTCGCGCGACGAGACGTGCCCCCGCCGCTGCCCTCCTG
>NZ_RPRY01000789.1 GCF_003949795.1 Streptomyces sp. WAC06614 | reverse complement strand
GCGGAGGAGGACGTCGAGGCGGTCACCGCCGTACTGCGTGGCGACTGGCTGACCACCGGACCCGCGGTCACGGCCTTCGAGAACGCGATCTCCGAGCTCGCCGGCGGACACCGGGCGGTGAGCTGTACGTCGGGCACCGCGGCGCTGCACATCGCGTACGCCGCGCTCGGCGTCGGGCCGGGCGACGAGGTCGTCACGACTCCGATGACCTTCGTGGCGACGGCTTCCTGCGCCGCGATGTTGGGCGCCCGCGTGGTCTTCGCCGACATCGACTACGAAACCGGCCTGCTCGATCCCACAGCCGTCGCGGCAGCTCTGACTGATCGTTCCAGGGTCATCAGTGCGGTCGACTATGCCGGCCAGGCCGCCGACTACCCGGCATTGCAGGTCTTGGCCGATCGGGTCGGCGCGTACACCCTCGCCGACGCGGCACATTCCGTCGGCGGTACGGCGTACGGCCGACCCGTCGGCGACCTCGCCGGTGGTCAGGTTCTTGGTCGGGAAGAAGGACATGGTGGTGACGTCGGCGAGGGCGGCGCGGTCGTCTGCAAGGACCCGGCGGTCGCCCAGCGAGCCCACGAGACTGCAG
>NZ_RPRY01000788.1 GCF_003949795.1 Streptomyces sp. WAC06614 | reverse complement strand
ACCGTCCTTGCGGGCACGACGACCGCCCTGCCGAGGACGGCGGGGAGTGGGTGTGGGAGATGCCGCCGAATGTGATCGACACCCGGCATCGGGACGTGCTCCTGGCTGCGCGGGAGGGCCGGTGCAGTGAGGCCGCGCAGCTGGCTGCGATCGCTGAACGCGAGGACATCAACGCGTACGGCATCAACTCCGATCAGGCCCTGTCGTGGCTGGTCACGCGTGCAGAGGTGGCCGATCTGTGCGGTGAGCCCAGCAAGGCGGTGCAGCTGCGCGCTACCGTCACCCGCATGGGCAAGAACCCTGAGTGGTACCAGCAGCAGTCCGGCGACGGCGCGGGGCCGACGTGGTACAGCGGGCCGCAACCGCCGGCCCCCGAGCCGCTGCCCGCGAAAGACTCGGCGCCGCCGGTGCAGCGACGGCGTGCCTGGCCGTACCTTGCAGCGATCGCGGCTCTGTCCCTCACCATTGCCGGTGTGTGGCAGCACGCCGCCGAGGAGAACCAGCGCCACGAACTCCAGGCCAAAGCCGCCGCCTACAAGGGCCGCTCAGGCGCCGCGCTCGACCTCGACGGCGTCAGCACCGACCTGGTCGCCCACTGGAACCGCGACAAGCAGCGCATCACCATCG
>NZ_RPRY01000787.1 GCF_003949795.1 Streptomyces sp. WAC06614 | reverse complement strand
CGACCGGCGCAGCTCGCCCTCGGTGGTCAGGTCCAGCCGTACCCCGCCCAGGTCGGCGCGGCTGGGCTACCCGGTCGCCCTCAAGACCACCGCCCCGCACCTGCGCCACCGCGCCGACCTGGGCGGCGTACGGCTGGACCTGACCACCGAGGGCGAGCTGCGCCGGTCGTACGAGGAGCTCACCGAGGCCCTCGGCAGACCCGCCGAGCTCCAGCCCGTGGTGCAGGCCATGGTCCCGCGGGGCGTGGACACCGTCGTCCGGTCCGTGATCGACCCGGCCGCCGGCGCCGTGCTGTCCTTCGGGCTCGCCGGGGTCGCCTCCGAACTGCTGGGCGACACCGCCCACCGACTCGTCCCCGCCACCGTCCGCGACGCCGCCGAACTGATCCGCAGCATCCGCACGGCGCCACTGCTCTTCGGCTGGCGCGGCAGCGACCCCGTCGACACGCCCGCCCTGGAGGACCTGCTCCTGCGGCTGTCCCGGCTGGTCGACGACCATCCCGAGGTGGTCGGGGTCTCGCTGGAACCGGTCGTGGTCGCCACCGAGGGCCTCTCCGTCCTCAGCGCGAACGTCCGCGTCGCCCACCGCGGCCTCCACCGCCTCGGCCACGAGGGCCGGGTAGTAGCCGC
>NZ_RPRY01000786.1 GCF_003949795.1 Streptomyces sp. WAC06614 | reverse complement strand
GTGCTCCGGCCGATCTGCTCCGCGATCTCCTCGACCAGCCGGGTGCTCTCCAGCAGATGCATTCCTATCGAGGTCGCGAGTGTCGGCGCCACGGCGGCGGAGTCGGTGACCGCGGCGAGCGGCACCCAGCAGACGCCGTCCGGGAAGCTGTCCGAAACCTTGCTCGCGAGGGCCAGCGTGAGCCGCGTCTTGCCGACCCCGCCGGGCCCGGTCAAGGTGAGCAAACGAGTGATTCCCTGCCCCAGCAGGCGACTCGTCGCGTTCAGCTCGGTCGTCCGTCCGATCAGTTCGCTGATCGGCGCGGGCGGTTGCCGCACCGGTCCGCGGGCGGAGTCGGCCTCGCGGCGGGCGGCCGCGGTCAGCAGCGCGCGATCCGGGTCACCGAGCCGCAGTGCGTCCGTGAGCAGTCGCAGCGTGTGCGCTCGTGGCGCGCGCCGCCGTCCCCGCTCCAACGCCGCGATCGCGTCGACGCTCAGACCGGCGAGCTCCGCCAGCTTCTCCTGCGACAGCCCGGCCTCCCGCCGATGCCGTCGCAGCAGGCCACCGAACCCAGCCCCCTGCACGTCGTCCGAGCCACGGCGAGACCCGTCTGATGGCACAGGACGGCTCCACCCAGTCTCCGACCCTTTACGTGGC
>NZ_RPRY01000785.1 GCF_003949795.1 Streptomyces sp. WAC06614 | reverse complement strand
CCCCCCACCCCCACCTCCCCCTGCTGGTGCACCTCGGGCAAGGCCTACGGCTCCTGCCACGGCTCCATGGGCTGACGCCGGCGGGGACTACGCCTCGCCGTCCCGTCGGACGGCCCTCATGACCTGGGCGGCCACGACCTCGGGTGCCTCGTGCTCCCAGAAGCGCAGGACCCGCCAGCCGGCGGCTTCGAGATGCGCCGTGGTCTCCAGGTCCCGCGCCATGTTGCGGTCCAGTTTGGTGCGCCACCAGTCCGAGTTGGCCTTCGGGCTGGTGGCGTGCTGCGGACAGCCGTGCCAGAAGCACCCGTCCATGAAGACGGCGATACGCGAGCCCGGGAACGCGATGTCGATCGTGCGACGCGCCATGCCGGGCACCCGGGTCTGCAGACGGTAGCGGAGCCCGGACGCGAACAGCAGGCGCCGGACGGCCATCTCGGGTGTCGTGTCACGGCGGGCCTGTCGCCGCATACGCGCCGAAACGCCTTCGCTCGACGGCACGGCCACGCGCGCCACCCGACTGTCCACCCGTTCCACCGCGTCCACGCGCCCAGTCTCCCACCCCGCGGTCACGGCCGGTCCCGGGCTCGAACAGAGGGAGCTGGTGGTGGCCGTGGATGAGGGCGGTGGGGGGTGTGG
>NZ_RPRY01000784.1 GCF_003949795.1 Streptomyces sp. WAC06614 | reverse complement strand
TGATGGTGGCCCCGGACTGGCAGGGCCGTGGGCTCGGCGCCCGCCTGCTGCAGGCGGCGGAGCGGCTCGCGCCCGCCGAGGTCACGTCGTACGCGCTGACCACGGGCGCGCTGAGTGAGCGCAACCTGGAGCTGTACCGGAAGGCGGGCTACCGGGAGATCAGCCGGGAGGCCCAGACGCCGAAGGTCGACCTGGTTCTGCTCGGCAAACGGCGTCGCCGTAAGTAGGCGCCACGTCCTGATTTCGTCACTGTGCGGGGCGTGTGGCAAGATTGTCTGCTGCTGCCCTTCGGTGCTCCTGCCACAGGGGGTGACCACCGACCGGCAGCCTTCTGATGACTTCATCACCACCGACAGTCGTGGGTGACCTGTGGCACGCGCGAGAAAGAGACACCTGATGAGCAACGTCCTGAACGAGCTCGACAACGCGAGCAAGCGTGACGACATCCCCGCCTTCCGCCCCGGTGACACCGTCAAGGTGCACGTCAAGGTCGTCGAGGGCAACCGGTCCCGCGTCCAGGTCTTCCAGGGTGTCGTGATCCGCCGCCAGGGTGGTGGCCTGCAGGAGACCTTCACGGTCCGCAAGGTCAGCTTCGGTGTCGGCGTCGAGCGGACCTTCCCGCTGCACACCCCGATCG
>NZ_RPRY01000783.1 GCF_003949795.1 Streptomyces sp. WAC06614 | reverse complement strand
ACTTCTCCCACGACGGCTACCGAGACCTCTACTGGGTCTCGGCGCCCGATGCGCAGCACTCCCGCAACCTCATCCGCGACCCGCGCGTGGCCGGGGTCATCTTCGACTCCTCGGTGCTGCCGGGGTACGGGGCGAGCGCTGCGTACGTCACCGGGATGGCGCGCCAGGTGCCCGACTTCGAGCTCGAGAAGCGCTGCGATGTGGCGTTCCACCGGCTTGTCGGCACGGCTCGGAGGTTCAAGCCCGAGCAGCTGCGCGGCGAAGCGTCGCTCCGGCTCTACGTGATGGACGTCGAGCTCTGGGAGGCGCACCTTCCGGGCGTCGATCCTGATGACGAGTCCGTGCCCGAGACCAGGGTCGAGGCCGCCCCGGAGGTCTGAGGTCTTGTTCAGATCGACGGGCGGAAGAGGAGGTGGATCTCCTCGCGCAGCTCGAGCCGCTCGATGCCGATGTCGTAGACCGGCTCCAGGATCTCGGGCCGGAGCACCTCGTCGACGGTGCCGCGCGCGGCGACACGGCGCTGGTCGAGCAGCACCAGGTCGTCGCAGTAGCGGGCCGCCAGGTTGAGGTCGTGGAGCACCACGATCGCCGTCGTCCCGAGCTTCCGGACCAGGGAGAGGATCTCGTGCTGGTAGCGGAT
>NZ_RPRY01000782.1 GCF_003949795.1 Streptomyces sp. WAC06614 | reverse complement strand
CCCCGCCGCCCGCTGCTGCTACGGCCGCTAGTAGGTGGGGGGCGTTGCCAGGCGGTCCGGGGGCTGGCTAACTGGTGTTGTCGCCGAGGCGGCCGGGGCGAAAGGCCCCCCGCCGGGACGAACCCCTCTCCTTCGCGTGAGTGGCTCACGCATGTCTTCGGCATGCCGCGACCGCCCCTGTCGCCTACGGAAGGTTCTTTCGTGTCCGTCTCCGTCATCCGCCGCATCGCCGCTTCGAAGAAGACCCTCGCGGGTACCGTGATCGGCCTCGCGGCCGCCGGTTCCATGCTGGCCACGGTTCCGGCCCAGGCCGCCCCGATGAGCGCCAAGGCGATCGCCCGGCAGATGATCAAGGACCCCGCGCAGTTCGCCGCGTTCGACAAGATCGTCTCGCACGAGAGCGGCTGGGACCACACCGCCACCAACTCTTCCTCCGGCGCCTACGGTCTGGTCCAGGCCCTGCCCGGCTCGAAGATGGCCTCGGCGGGCTCGGACTGGAAGACCAACCCGGCCACCCAGATCAAGTGGGGCCTGGACTACATGAACGACCGCTACGGCAGCCCGGCCGCCGCCTGGAACTTCTGGCAGGCCAACCACTGGTACTAGACCGGTGACCCCGCCCCGGCCCGCGGCACCGCCACC
>NZ_RPRY01000781.1 GCF_003949795.1 Streptomyces sp. WAC06614 | reverse complement strand
GTTCTTCAAGCAGAGGGCGCCATACCAGCTCTCTGAGTCTACCGTGGGCTCGCAGATGCGTCTAGGAGACAGCTGCTCAAGCTGGTCCTGGCCCTGCTCGCGCGCCTCCGCCTGCGGCCGGCCCCGGCGTCGTGCCGGGGCCGGCCGGGCGGGGTGCCGACGGACCCGGGGCGCACGGGCCGTGCGGGCGTACCGGCGTACCGGCGCGGCGTACCGGCCTTAGGGGCGTACCGGCGTACCGGCCCTCCGGGCGTAGGGGCCCGGGTCCGCGGCCTACTCGGCCGGCAGCGGCAGCGAGGGCAGCTCCGGCAGTGGCAGGCCGAGGCCCGCGAGCAGGGCCAGGACCAGCTTGAGCAGGGCGCTGACCACGTCCGTGGCCTGGGTCTTGACGTCGGCGGCGCAGCCGCACGGCCCGGCGGCCTTGGTCAGGCCGTCCACGGCCTTCTTCAGCGCGGCGACCGCGTCCTCGACCGGGCCGGCGGCCCGCTCGAGGACGCCGCCGCCGCTCCCAACAAGGCCGTGGGCGGCCTGGCCCAGCGCCGCGGCCCGCCCGGCAGGGCTGTCGCAGGCCAGCCCCAGGCCCTGCGACCGCCCAGCGTCCTGGACCTTCCGGTCGTCGCCCGCCTCGGGCGCGTTCGGCCGCC
>NZ_RPRY01000780.1 GCF_003949795.1 Streptomyces sp. WAC06614 | reverse complement strand
GTTGGGCGAGGTAGCCGTGGGCGAGGCCGTCGCCGGTGAGGTAGAGCTCGCCGGTGACACCGGGGGGTACGGGGCGCAGGTGGTCGTCGAGGACGTAGGCGTACTTGTTGGTGAGGGGCCGGCCGATCGAGACGGTGGCGCCCGGCGTGGCCGTGGGGTCGACGGTGTGGGTGGTGGTGAAGCCCATCGATTCGGCGGGGCCGTAGCCGTTGGTGACGGTGAGGTGCGGGTGGAGCGCGTGGAGGCGGGCGATGTGGGTGGGGGAGGCCGGCTCGCCGCCGGTGTAGACGATGCGGGTCGTGGCGAAGGTCTCGGGGTGTTCGTCGGTGAGGTAGTTGAAGAGGCTGGAGGAGAGCTGGAGCATCGTCACCCGGTGCTGCTGGGCGAGGGTGGAGATGACCGCCGGTTCGGGTCGTTGTCCGGGTTGGAGGACGGTGGTGCCGCCGTGGAGGAGGGCGCCCCAGAATTCGAGGCTGAAGGCGTCCCAGGAGACGGGGGAGCACTGGAGGAAGACTTCGCCGGGGCCGAAGGCGGCGTAGGTCTGCGCGGTGACGGTGGAGACGAGGTTGCGGTGGGTGGACAGGATGCCCTTGGGGCGTCCGGTGGAGCCGGAGGTGAACATCACGCAGGCGGTGTCGTCGCCGGTCAGGG
>NZ_RPRY01000079.1 GCF_003949795.1 Streptomyces sp. WAC06614 | reverse complement strand
ACGCCAACTCCCGACGCGGCACCTGCTCCAACCCGTGCAGCATCACCTCCGTACGCGGCCGACCGTGATGCTCCACGAAACCCACCACACAATCGGTCCCGCGCTCCACCCGACGATGCCCCTCCGAGAGCATCGCGTACGTCTTGCCGACGCCGGGTGCCGCGCCGAGGTAGATGCGGAGCTTTCCGCGTCCCATGGGTGGACTCTTCTTCCGTCGGGTCGGGTCGGGTCAGGGTTCGAAGCGGTAGCCCATCCCCGGCTCCGTGATCAGGTAGCGGGGATGCGACGGGTCCGCCTCCAGCTTGCGCCGGAGCTGGGCCATGTAGACCCGCAGGTAGTTGGTGTTCTCCCGGTAGGTCGGGCCCCAGACCTCCAGCAGCAGCCGCTGCTGGCTGACCAGGTGCCCGGGCCGGGCGACCAGGAGCTCCAGGAGGTGCCATTCGGTCGGGGTCAGCCGTACGGTGCGCCCGCCCCGGTGGACCTTCTTGGCGGCGAGGTCCACGGTGAACTCGTCCGTGGTGACGACCGCCGGGCGGTCCGGGGCCGCGGGGAGGTCCTGCCGTCGGGTGGCGGCCCGTAGCCGGGCCAGCAGTTCGTCCATGCTGAACGGCTTGGTGACGTAGTCGTCCGCTCCGGCGTCCAGCGCGCGGACCTTCTCGTCGGACGTGTGCCGGGCCGACAGGACCAGGATCGGCACCCGGCTCCAGCCCCGTACGTTCTTGATCACGTCGATGCCGTCCATGTCCGGCAGGCCGAGATCCAGCAGGACCACGTCGGGGCTGCGGGTGGCGGCGATCCGCAGGGCGGAGCCGCCGTCACCCGCTTCCTCGACCTCGAACCTGCGGGCCTGGAGGTTGATCTTGAGTGCGCGGACGAGCTGGGGGTCGTCCTCCACCACCAGGACCCGGGTCATAAGGTGCCCAGCCCTTCTGCCGGTGAGGTCACCACCGTCACCCCTTCGCCGTCAGCGCCTTGAGCGCCACGTTCAGCTCCAGGACGTTCACCCGCGGCTCGCCGATGAAGCCGAGGATGCGGCCCTGGGTGTGCTCGGCGACGAGCTGCTCGACCTGGCGCACGTCGAGCTGGTTCCGCTCGGCGACCCGGTGGACCTGGAGGGCCGCGTACCGGGGTGAGATGTTCGGGTCCAGGCCGGAGCCGGAGGAGGTGACCGCGTCGGCGGGCACGTCCTCGGGCCTGACCCGGTAGCCGGCCGTCGAGTTGTCGGCGACGACCGCCTCCTTGGCCTCGGTGACGGCCTTGACCAGGTCCTCGTTGTCACCGGCCTTGTTGGTGGCGCCGGAGACGATCAGGGAGTACCGGGTGTTGATGCTGTTGGTGCCCAGGCCGGCGGAGGGCCGCGGCTGGAACCACCTCAGGTCCGGCGCGGCGGCCTCCTCCTTGTCCTCGGGGTCCTTCTTGGGCAGGTCGTAGCGCTGCCCGACGAGGGAGGAGCCGACGACCCGGCCGCTCGCGTCCTTGATCTCCGAGCCGTTGGCCCGGTCGGGGAAGAGGGCCTGGGCGACCCCGGTCACGGCGAGCGGGTAGAGCACGCCGCACACGAGCGTCAGGACGAGCAGCGCCCGCAACCCGGCGCCGATCAGACGCGCGGTGGTGCCTACGGAAGTGTTCATGACGATCAGCCGATTCCGGGGATGAGGGAGAGGAGCAGGTCGATGAGCTTGATGCCGATGAACGGGGCGATCAGGCCGCCGAGTCCGTAGACGGCGAGGTTGCGGCGGAGCATCCGGTCGGCACTGGCCGGCCGGTACCGCACGCCCTTGAGGGCGAGCGGCACGAGGGCGATGATGATCAGCGCGTTGAAGACGACGGCGGACAGGATCGCGGACTCCGGCGAGGCCAGGCCCATGATGTTGAGCTTGTCCAGGCCCGGGTAGGCGACCGCGAACATGGCGGGGATGATCGCGAAGTACTTCGCGACGTCGTTGGCGATGGAGAACGTGGTCAGCGCGCCACGGGTGATCAGGAGCTGCTTGCCGATCTCGACGATCTCGATGAGCTTGGTCGGGTCGGAGTCGAGGTCGACCATGTTGCCGGCCTCCTTGGCGGCCGACGTACCGGTGTTCATCGCCACGCCGACGTCCGCCTGCGCGAGGGCGGGCGCGTCGTTGGTGCCGTCACCGGTCATGGCCACGAGCTTGCCGCCGGCCTGCTCCCGCTTGATGAGGGCCATCTTGTCCTCGGGGGTGGCCTCGGCGAGGAAGTCGTCGACGCCCGCCTCCTCGGCGATCGCCTTGGCGGTCAGCGGGTTGTCACCGGTGATCATGACGGTCCTGATGCCCATGCGGCGCAGCTCGTCGAACCGCTCCCGCATGCCCTCCTTGACGACGTCCTTGAGGTGGACGACGCCCAGGACGCGGGCGCCCCGCTCGTCCTCGACCGCGACGAGCAGCGGCGTACCGCCGGCTTCGGAGATGGTGCCGGCGAGGGTGTCGGCGTCGTCCGCGACGGCGCCTCCCTGCTCGCCCACCCAGGCGATGACCGAACCGGCCGCGCCCTTGCGGATCTTCCGGCCGTCGACGTCCACGCCGGACATCCGGGTCTGGGCGGTGAACGGGACCCAGGTGGCGTGGGTCAGCTCGCCCTGGTGGCGCTCGCGCCGGCCGTACTGCTCCTGGGCCAGGACCACGATCGAACGGCCCTCGGGGGTCTCGTCGGCCAGCGAGGAGAGCTGGGCGGCGTCGACGAGTTCGGCCTCGGTGACCCCGGCGACCGGGAGGAAGGCGGCGGCCCGGCGGTTGCCGTAGGTGATGGTGCCGGTCTTGTCGAGCAGCAGGGTGGAGACGTCACCGGCGGCCTCGACCGCGCGGCCGGACATCGCCAGGACGTTGCGCTGGACCAGCCGGTCCATCCCGGCGATGCCGATCGCGGACAGCAGCGCGCCGATGGTGGTCGGGATCAGGCAGACCAGCAGGGCGGTCAGCACGATCATCGAGGTCTGCCGGTCGGCGCCCGCGTAGATCGCGAACGGCTTGAGCGTGACCACGGCCAGCAGGAAGACGATGGTGAGGGACGCCAGCAGGATGTTGAGGGCGATCTCGTTGGGGGTCTTCTGCCGGGCGGCGCCCTCGACCAGGTTGATCATCCGGTCGATGAACGTCTCACCGGGCTTCGTCGTGATCTTGACGACGATCCGGTCGGAGAGGACCTTGGTGCCGCCGGTGACGGCCGACCGGTCGCCGCCGGACTCCCGGATGACCGGGGCGGACTCGCCGGTGATGGCCGACTCGTCCACCGAGGCCACGCCCTCGACCACGTCACCGTCGCCGGGGATGATGTCGCCGGCCTCGCAGACCACCAGGTCACCGATGCGCAGGTCGGTACCGGGGACGGACTCCTCGGCCCGGCCGGCGCCGGTCAGCCGGCGCGCCACGGTGTCGGTCTTGGCCTTGCGCAGGGTGTCGGCCTGCGCCTTGCCGCGGCCCTCGGCCACGGCCTCGGCCAGGTTGGCGAAGATCGTGGTCAGCCACAGCCAGGCGGTGATGGCCCAGCCGAACCAGTTGCCCGGCTCCTTGAAGGCCAGCACGGTGGTGACCACCGAGCCGACCAGCACCACGAACATGACGGGGTGCTTGACCATGACCCGGGGGTGGAGCTTGCGGAGCGCGTCCGGGAAGGACCTGAGGAGCTGCTGGGGGTCGAAGAGGCCGCCGCCCACCCGGCCGGGCGCGGGCTCGTGCCCGGCCGGGACGTCTTCGTGGGGCGCACGGACAGGGGTGATGGTGCTCATGCTGCGAGCCCTTCGGCGAGCGGTCCCAGCGCGAGGGCGGGGAAGTAGGTGAGACCGGTGACGACGACGATCGTGCCGACGAGCAGACCGGCGTAGAGCGGCTTGTCGGTGCGCAGGGTGCCCGCCGTCTCCGGGACCGGCTTCTGCTCGGCGAGCGAGCCCGCCAGCGCCAGCACGAACACCATGGGCAGGAAGCGGCCGAGCAGCATGGCCAGGCCGATCGTGGTGTTGTACCACTGCGTGTCGGCGTTCAGGCCGGCGAAGGCCGAGCCGTTGTTGTTGGCGCCGGAGGTGTAGGCGTACAGCACCTCGGAGAAGCCGTGGGCACCGGAGTTGAGCATCGAGTGCGGCGGGGTGGGCAGCGCCATGGCCGCGGCGGTGAAGCACAGCACCAGCGCCGGGGTGACGAGGATGTAGCAGGCGGCGAGCTTGATCTCGCGGGTGCCGATCTTCTTGCCCAGGTACTCGGGGGTGCGGCCGACCATCAGCCCGGCGATGAACACCGCGATGATCGCCATCACCAGCATGCCGTAGAGACCGGAGCCCACACCGCCGGGCGCGATCTCGCCGAGCTGCATGCCCAGCAGCTGGATGCCACCGCCGAAGCCCGTGTAGGAGGAGTGGAAGGAGTTGACCGCGCCGGTCGAGGTGAGCGTGGTGGCCACCGAGAAGATCGCGGATCCGGCGATGCCGAACCGGGTCTCCTTGCCCTCCATCGCACCGCCGGCGGCCTCGAACGCCGGGCCCTTGCCGGCGAATTCGGTCCACATCATCAGCGCGGTGAAGCCGAGCCAGATGACCGCCATCGTGGCGAGGATCGCGTAGCCCTGCTTCACGCTGCCGACGAGCTTGCCGAACGTACGGGTCAGCGCGAACGGGATGACCAGGATCAGGAAGATCTCGAAGAGGTTGGAGAACGGGCTCGGGTTCTCGAAGGGGTGGGCGGAGTTGGCGTTGAAGTAGCCGCCGCCGTTGGTGCCGAGCTCCTTGATGACTTCCTGCGAGGCGACCGCGCCGCCGTTCCACTGCTGGGTGCCGCCCATGAACTGGCCGACCTCGTGGATGCCGGCGAAGTTCTGGATGGCGCCGCAGGCCACCAGCACGAGCGCGCCGAGCACGGCGATCGGCAGCAGGATGCGGACGGTGCCGCGCACCAGGTCGGCCCAGAAGTTGCCCAGCTCACCGGTACGGGAGCGGGCGAAGCCCCGGACGAGGGCGACGGCGACGGCCATGCCGACCGCGGCCGACACGAAGTTCTGCACCGCCAGTCCGCCGGTCTGTACGACGTGGCCCATGGCCTGTTCGCCGGCGTACGACTGCCAGTTGGTGTTCGCCACGAAGGACGCGGCGGTGTTGAAGGCCTGGTCGGGGTCGATCGAGGCGAAGCCGAGCGAGCCGGGCAGGCTGCCCTGCAGGCGCTGCAGGGCGTAGAGGAACAGGACGCCCACCGCGGAGAAGGCGAGGACCCCGCGCAGGTAGGCGGGCCAGCGCATCCCGGCGTCCGGGTCGGCACCCACGGCCTTGTAGATCCACCGCTCCGGGGCGTAGTGCCGCTGGGAGGAGTAGACGCGGGCCATGTAGTCACCGAGCGGCCGGTACACGAGGGCCAGGGCGGCGATCAGCGCGAGCAGCTGGAGCACACCAGCGGTCTGCGGACTCATGGGGGACTCAGAACCTCTCCGGATACACGAGGGCGAGGACGAGATAACCCAGCAGGGCGACCGCTACGGCGAGACCGACGACGTTTTCGACGCTCACAGCTTGGCCACCCCCTTGGCGACGAGACCCACCACCGCGAACACCGCGACCGTGGTGAGGACGAAGGCCAGATCGGCCATCGCGAGCTCCTGTAATGAGAGGGATGAAGGAAATCGGCCGGGTTGGCCGAACCCATCTCAACCCGCCGCCGGTGGGCCGTTAAGGACCCTTGACGACCTCCATACGGGTGCGCGGCCCGTCTTGACGGAACCCTGACGCCGAGCGGGCGGGGCGCGTAAGAGGCGCGTGAAGACCGCGCCCACCTGCGTAGGGAGTCCGTCAAGGGCGGTGGTGGGGCCCCGCTCCGGCCGGGACGCTGACGTCCCTGCCTCTGCACCGTCCCCACCTGCCCCCACCGAAGGAACCGGCCCCATGGCCCTGCGCACCGCCACGTCCGCCGACCCCGCCACGTCCGCCGACTCCGCTACCTCCGGGAGCGCCTCCGCCCCCGCCGGCACGAGGGCGCCGGCGGAGGAACGGCACCGGCTCACCGCCGTGCAGGGCCTGGCGGCCCTGTCCCTGGACGCCATGGCGTCCGTGGCCTACGGCCCCGAGGCGATCGTGCTCGTCCTCGCCGCCGCGGGCGCCCACGGGCTCGGCTTCACCCTGCCGGTCACCCTGGCGATCGCCGTCCTGCTGGCCGTGCTCGTCGCCTCGTACCGCCAGGTCATCGCCGCCTTCCCGGACGGCGGCGGCGCCTACGCGGTGGCCGGGCGCCACCTGGGACGCCGGACCGGCCTGGTCGCCGCGGCCTCGCTGGTCCTCGACTACGTGCTCAACGTCGCCGTCTCGGTCACCGCCGGCGTCGCGGCCCTGACCTCGGCCTTTCCCGGGCTCTACGGGAACCGGGTGGGGATCTGCCTCGGCGTGCTGGTCCTGGTGACCGCCGTCAACCTGCGCGGCGTGGTCGACTCCGCCAAGGCCTTCCTGCTGCCCACCGCCGTCTTCGTCGGCTCGATCCTGGCGATGGTCACCGTCGGCCTGTTCCGGGACGGGCCGGTCAGCACGGCCTCGGCCGCCGGCCACGCCTCCGCCCTCGGCGGGGGCGCCACCACCGTCGGGGCGCTGCTCCTGCTCAAGGCGTTCGCGGCCGGCTGTTCCGCGCTCACCGGTGTCGAGGCCGTGGCCAATGCCGTGCCGTCCTTCCGCGCCCCCGCCGCCCGGCGTGCGCAGCGCACCGAGGTCGCCCTCGGGGCCCTGCTGGGCGTGATGCTGATCGGGCTGTCGGTGCTGATCGGGCGTTTCCACCTCCAGCCGGTCGAGGGCGTCACCGTCCTGGCCCAGCTCGCCGACGCCTCGTTCGGCCACGGCCCGGCCTTCTACGTCGTCCAGTTCGCCACCATGGTGCTGCTGGCCCTGGCCGCCAACACCTCCTTCGGCGGGCTGCCCGTCCTGATGGGCCTGCTCGCCCGGGACCACCACCTGCCCCACGTCTTCGCCCTCCGGACCCACCGCCAGGTCCACCGCCACGGGGTGCTGTGGCTGGCCGTGGTCTCCGCCGCCCTGCTGGTGTTCTCCGGCGGCGACACCAACACCCTGGTCCCGCTGTTCGCCATCGGTGTCTTCGTCGGCTTCACGATCTGCCAGGTCGGCATGGTCCGGCACTGGTCGCTGGAGCGGCCCGCCGGCTGGCGGGCCAGGGCCGCCCTCAACGGCCTGGGCGCGCTCCTGACCGGCGTGTCCGCGGTCGTGGTGACGGCGACCAGGTTCACCGAGGGCGCCTGGCTGATCGTGGTGGCCCTGCCGCTGCTCGTCCTGGCCTTCGAACGGGTCCGCCGGGTCAGGCGGTGCGCCCCGGCAGAGTCCTTGTCCTGACCTAGTACGTCGGGCAGAGGTGGGTGTGCACCACGTCCAGGATCTTGGCGGCCTTCTCCGGCCCGAACCCGTCCGGGTGGTTGGGCGAGGTGAACCGCTGGTTGGTGAGGTCGGTCTGCTTCCGCTTGTCGCCGGGGAAGCTCGCGATCGAACCGCACTGGTCGCGCCCGCGGTCGACCGCCTTGTCCGGCTTGGTGTTGACGATGTCCGGGTCGATGGCAGCCAGGGCGGCGAGGTACTTGGCCTGCGTCGCCGCATCCGGCTTGGCCGGAATCCCCTTACCGGCCCCAGCCGTCGCCGACGGACCCCCCGCCGAGGGCACACCGCTGGGCGAGGCAGCAGGCGGCGTCTTCACCACCGGCTTGTCGTCCCCCTGCCCACTCCCGCAGGCACTCAGCCCCGCGGCGGCAAGGACGGCGGACAGGACGGCGGCAGCGGTACGACGGTTCACGACTCTCCCCTGTGCAGCGACGGTGTACACAGACAGGGATCACTCCCGCCCCCCGATGGTTGCACCCTCGGTGGCATCCATCTCACGACCCGTACCGGACCGGACCGAGCGGCGGTGGAAAGACAGAAGCAGGTCAGGTCACCTACCGAATTCGGTAGGTGACCTGACCTGCTGCTACGAAGTCGGGGTGGCGGGATTTGAACCCACGACCTCTTCGTCCCGAACGAAGCGCGCTGCCAAGCTGCGCTACACCCCGATCGTCGCCCCTGCAGGCTTGCTGCCCTGGCGACATCGATTACTTTAGCGGACCCGCGCTCAGAGACGAAATCCGGTTTTCGCGGGGCCGGTGATCACGGCGTGCGCGGGGTCAGGGTCAGGAGGGTGGCTTCCGGGGGGCAGGCGAAGCGGACCGGGGTGAAGCGGTTGGTGCCGCAGCCGGCCGAGACGTGGAGGTAGGCGCGGTTGCCCTCGGTCTCGTGGGTGGACAGGCCCTTGACCCGGTCGGTGTCGAGGTCGCAGTTGGTGACCAGGGCGCCGTAGAAGGGGATGCAGAGCTGGCCGCCGTGGGTGTGGCCGGCCAGGATCAGCGGGTAGCCGTCGGCCGTGAAGGACTCCAGGCTGCGCAGGTACGGGGCGTGCACGACGGCCATCGAGAAGTCGGCGTCCGGCTCCGGCCCGCCCGCCACCTGCTCGTAGCGGTCCCGCTTGATGTGCGGGTCGTCCAGGCCGGTGAAGGCGACCTCCGCGTCGGGCAGCTTCAGGCGGCCCCGGGTGTTGGTCAGGTTGATCCAGCCCGCCGCGTCGAAGGCGTCCCGGATGTCCTCCCACGGGTTGTGGACGGCGCCGACCACCGGCTTGTTGCCGTTCAGGCCGTGCCGCCCCTGGGCCTTCTCCAGCAGGTAGCGGGCGGGGTTGCGCAGCCGCGGGCCGTAGTAGTCGTTCGAGCCGAAGACGTAGACGCCGGGGAAGGACATGAGGGGACCGAGCGCGTCCAGCAGCTCGGGCACGCCCTCGGTGTCGGAGAGGTTGTCGCCGGTGTTGACCACGAAGTCCGGGCGCAGCCCGGCCAGGGACTGGAGCCAGGCGCGCTTCTTGCGCTGGCCGCTGACCATGTGGATGTCGGAGACCTGCAGGACACGGAGCGGGCGCATGCCGTGCGGCAGGACCGGGACCGTCACCCGGCGCAGCCGGAACGACCTGGCTTCGAAGCCGGCGGCGTACGCCACTCCGGCTGCCCCCGCCACAGCGATTCCGGCGGTGACCTTGAGCGGGATTCCGTAACGCGCGCGCATGGGGACATCGTCGCAGAAGTCGGCGAGGTGTCGGCGGAGAGGGGGAAGGGAGAGGGGAAGAGGGGTAAAACGGGTGGGCGGGGCACCGGGGTCACCTGGCAGACTTCGAGTCATGACCACGCTCAAGGCCAAGCTCCAGGAAGACCTCACCACCGCCATCAAGGCGCGCGACGAGCTGCGCTCGTCCACGCTCCGGCTGACCCTCACCGCCATCACCAAGGAGGAGGTCGCCGGCACCGAGGCGCGCGAGCTCTCCGACGACGAAGTCCTCAAGGTGATCGCCAAGGAGGCGAAGAAGCGCCGCGAGGCCGCGGACGCCTTCGCCCAGGGTGGCCGTGCCGAGCAGGCCGAGCGCGAGATCGCCGAGGGTGAGGTGCTCAGCGGTTACCTGCCCAAGCAGCTCACCGACGACGAGCTCGCCGCGATCGTGGCGCAGGCCGTGGAGGAGGCGAAGGCGGCCGGGGCCGAGGGGCCGCGGGCCATGGGTGCCGTCATGAAGATCGTGAACCCGAAGGTCGCCGGGCTGGCGGAGGGCGGCCGCGTCGCCGCCCTCGTGAAGAAGGCCCTGGCCTGATCCGCTGACCGGCTGATCCGCTGACCGGCTGACCGGCTGACACCCTGGTCCGGCCCGTGGCCCGGCCGCCGCGCCCGGCGGCTATGCCCGGCCGCCGCGCCCGGCGGCTATGCCCGGCCGCCGCGCCCGGCGGCCATGCCCGACCGCCGCGCCCGGCCGCCGCGAGGCCGGCCTCCGGGCCGCCGTACCAACGCCGAGGCCCCCGGTCGTGTCCCGACCGGGGGCCTCGGCGTGTGTCGTGGCGCTCAGCGCGGCGTCCGCTCAGTTGCGGCCGCCGCCCGGGCCGTTCCCGTCCGTCGGGCCGCCGATCACGCCGCCCGGGCCCAGGGTGATGCCCGGGAACGGGTTGGTGTTGCCGCCGGTGGTGTTGCCGCCGAGGGTGCCGCCGGCCGTGGTCGGGCCCGGGCGGTCGTCGCCGGGCTTGTCGCCACCGCCCCCGGGGCGGTTCGGCTTGCCGGGCTTGTTCGGGCGGTTCGGCTGCTGGCCGCCGCCCGGCCGGGTGGCCGGCGGGGCGCCGGCGTCACCGAGGTAGACGGTCGGGAAGGTCAGCACCTCGTGGCCGGTCAGGGCGCCGGAGACGGCCTGCTTCCAGATCGGGCCGGGCAGGCAGCCACCGCAGACCTCGGAGTAGTACTGGCCGCCGATGGTGATGTTCTCCATCGACACCTGCTTGGTGCCGCCCGAGCCGACCCAGGTCGCCCCCGCGATGTTGGGGGTGTAGCCGACGAACCAGGCGTTGTAGCGCTCGTCCGTCGTACCCGTCTTGCCCGCGCTCTGCCGGTCGGTCAGGCCCGCCTGGGCGCCCGTACCGGAGTCGACCACGCCGAGCAGCAGCGCGTTGATGGTGTCGGCGGTCCGCTCCGTGAGCACCCGGTCGCACTTGGACTTGGGCACCTGGAGCGCCTTGCCGTGCGCGTCGGTGATCGACTCGATGGCGACCGGCGTGCAGTACACGCCCCGGTTGGCGAAGGTCGCGTACGCGTTGGCCATGGTCAGCGGGGACATGCCCTCGGTGCCCAGGGCGATCGAGGGCACCTCCTTGAGCTTGGTGCCGTCGGCCGGGACGACGCCGAGCTTGGTGGTCAGCTGGCTCAGCGGGCACAGGCCGACCTCGGAGATCATCTCCACGAAGTACGTGTTGACCGACATGGCCATGGCGTCCCGCATGGTGAACGGGCCGACCTCGGAGGTCTTCTCGTTCTCGACGTGGTCGCGCGGCCGGGCGTCGTTGACCCAGGTGCCGTTGCAGGTCTGCACCGGGCTCGGGTAGTCCATCTCGTACGGCGACAGGTACGACTTCGTGGGCGGGATGCCCTGCTCGATCGCGGCGGCGGCCACGAACGGCTTGAAGGTCGATCCGGTCGGGAAGCCGAAGTTGGAGCCGCCCATCCGCTTGTCGACGGAGTAGTTGATCTGCGTCTCGTTCTTGCCGAAGCCGTACGGCTTGGACTGGCCCATGCCCAGGACCTTGCCGGTGCCCGGCTGGACCAGGGTCACGGCCGTGGCGACCTTGTCGTCCTGGTTGACGTGGTCCTTGATCGACTCGTTGACCGAGTCCTGGGCCTGCGGGTCCAGGGTGGTGCGGATGGTGAGGCCGCCCTGGTTCCACAGCCGGCCGCGCTCCTCGCGGGTCTTGCCGAAGACCGGGTCGGTCAGGAACGTGTTGCGCACGTAGTCGCAGAAGAAGCCGGCGCCCTTGACCGCGGTGATGCAGCCGTTCCGGGGCCGGGTGACCTTGAGCTGGATCGGCTTCTTCTTCGCCTCGTCGGCCTCGGCCTGCGAGATGTCCTTGACGTCGGCCATCCGCTGCAGGACGGTGTTGCGCCGCTTGGTGGCCTCGGCGGAGTCGTTGACCGGGTCGTACCGGCTCGGCGACTGCACGACGCCGGCCAGCAGGGCCGACTCCTCCAGGGTCAGGTCCTTGGCGGGCTTGCTGAAGTAGCGCTGCGAGGCGGACTCGACGCCGTAGGCCTGCTGACCGAAGTAGGTGATGTTGAGGTAGTTCTCGAGGATCTTCTTCTTCCCGAGCTCCTCCTCGACCTGGATCGCGTACTTCAGCTCGCGGACCTTGCGGCCGAGGCTCTTCTCCTGGGCCTCGCGCACCTTGCTCTCGTCGTCGCCCGCCTCCTCGACGAAGACGTTCTTGACGTACTGCTGGGTGAGGGTGGACGCGCCCTGCGCGGCGCTGCCCTCCTGCGCGTTGCGGTTCACCGCGCGCAGGATGCCCTTGAGGTCGACGGCGCCGTGCTCGTAGAAGCGCGAGTCCTCGATCGCGACGATCGCCTTCTGCATGTACGGAGAGATGGAGGTCAGCGGTACGACCTGCCGGTCACGCGAGTAGACGGTGGCGATCAAGCCACCCTCGGCGTCCAGGATCGTGGTGCGCTGGCTGAGCGGCGGGGTCTTGAGATTGGCCGGGATCTCGTCGAAACCCTCGACCGTGCCCTTCGCCGCCAGGCCGAAGGCGCCGGCGGCCGGAATGGCCAGGCCGGCGAGCACCACTCCTGCGAGAACGGACACTCCGAGGAACTTGGCGGCCTGATGGCTCCCCGAGAGCCCTGCGCCCGAGCGCTTCTTTCCCATGGAGGGCAGCCTACGTTCTCATTCGCCGGACACACGTATATGCCTTGGCCTAAGCTGCTCCCAACTGTCACAGCAGTGCGGTGCGACATCAACCCCTCGGCTTGATTTTCACCCTTCCCGAATGGGGTGGACTCATGTCCGATTCTCGTCGGCCGCATGACAGAGGGTCCGGTGATTACACCCGAATTGCCGGAATGGTCGGGCATGTCGCCGGATCACTCCGTCGGGTGATCTGCCGCTTACCCATAGTCCGTTCGGACCATCCAAGATTGGGCCCGACGGGGGTGTTGCACCGTCCCGGCCTTCCGTAACGTCCTCAACTGGCAGCGGTGAATATGCCGCTGCCGCCGTGGGGGAGCCTCGATTCGGGAGAGGACGGCGCCGGGATGGGCTGGGTAACCGACTGGAGTGCGCAGGCAGCCTGCCGCACTACCGATCCGGATGAACTGTTCGTTCAAGGAGCGGCACAGAACAGGGCCAAGGCGGTGTGCACCGGATGTCCGGTGCGGACCGAATGCTTGGCGGACGCGCTCGACAATCGTGTCGAGTTCGGCGTGTGGGGTGGAATGACCGAGCGGGAACGCCGTGCGCTGCTGCGCAGGCGCCCCACCGTCACCTCGTGGCGACGGCTGCTCGAAACCGCCCGCACGGAGTACGAACGCAGTACGGGAATCCTCTCCGTGGGCGTCGATACGGACGTTGACGTTCCGTACGAGACGTACGCGGCCGCCGGCTAGGCGGTCGGGCGGGTGGACACGTGGCTCGTGCAGTGACGTGGTTCACCCAGCGGCGAGGCGAACCCCGATGGCCCGCAGCCCGGCGAGGTCGTGCACATCGCCGGGCAGGGCCGCCACCTCGGTCACCGGTACGTCCGGGTGCAGTGAGGCGAAGCGGTCGCGCGTGCGCTGCTCACGCGCGATGACCTGCATGCGCTCGGCGTGCAGGCGGAGCAGTCCTGCGGTGATCTCGTCGGCCGTGATCTCGTCCGCCGTGGTCCCGTCGGCCCCGATCTCGTCGGCCGTGACCTCGTCCACGTGCGGGGGAGGGCCCGCGTCGGGGTCACGAAGTCCAGCTTTCCCGGACTCCTGATCGACAATGCCGCCCTCTTCAAGATTCTCTGCGGCGGCCAACGCCCGCTCCGCCGAGAGCTGGTCGGCACCGCTGCCGTGCACCCGGTTCAGCACCAGCCCGGCCAGCGGCATCCGGTCCGCGGCCAGCCGTTCCACGAAGTACGCCGCCTCGCGCAGCGCGTCGGGTTCGGGCGCCGCGACCACGAGGAAGGCCGTGCCCGGCGCCTGGAGCAGCCGGTACGTGGCGTCGGCCCGGGTCCGGAAACCGCCGAACATGGTGTCCATCGCGGCCACGAACGTCTGTACGTCCTTCAGCAGCGAGGCACCCATCAGCTTGCTGAGCGTGCCGGTCATCATCGACATGCCGACGTTGAGGAACTTCATCCCCGCCCGGCCGCCCACCTTCGCCGGCGCCATCAGCACCCGGATGAACTTCCCGTCCAGGAACGACCCCAGCCGCTTGGGCGCGTCCAGGAAGTCCAGCGCGGAGCGGCTCGGCGGGGTGTCCACGACGATCAGGTCCCAGTCGTCCCGGGCCCGCAGCTGCCCGAGCTTCTCCATCGCCATGTACTCCTGCGTGCCCGCGAAGCCGGCCGACAGGGACTGGTAGAAGGGGTTGTCCAGGATGGCCCGGGCCCGCCCGGCGTCCGCGTGCGCCTCGACGATCTCGTCGAAGGTCCGCTTCATGTCGAGCATCATGGCGTGCAGCTCTCCGCCGCCGGTGCCACCGTCCCCGCTGCCGTCGCCGTCCCCGCTGCCGCCGCCCTCGATGCCCGCCACCCGCCGCGGGGTGTTGTCGAGGGAGTCGATGCCCATCGACTGGGCCAGCCGGCGCGCCGGGTCGATGGTCAGCACGACCACCTTCCGCCCCCGCTCGGCCGCCCGTACGCCGAGGGCCGCGGCCGTGGTCGTCTTGCCGACCCCGCCCGCGCCGCAGCACACGATGATCCGGGTGTCCGGGTCGTCCAGCAGCGCGTCCACCGCCAGCCGCGGCGCGGCGCCCGTGCCCGCTCCCGTGCCCGAGCCCGTGCCCACGCGCGTGCCCGTACCCGTGCTCGTACTCGTCCCCGCGGTCATCACTCGTCGCCCTGCTTCCGCAGCTCCATGGCCAGTTCGTACAGGCCCGCCAGGTCCATGCCCGCCCCCAGCAGGGGCAGTTCGTACGTCGGCAGGTCCAGCCCCGCCAGGACGGCGCGCTGCTCGCGCTCCAGCGCCACCCGCCCGGCGTGCTCGGCGGCCTGCTCCAGCAGCGGGTCCACCAGCCGCTCCGCCAGGCCCCCGCGGCGCGCCCCGCCGAGCCCGGCCCGGGACAGCGCCTTGGCCACGTCGGCCCGGCGTTCGCCGGCCGCGGCCCGCAGCGTGTCCTCGTCGAGGTGGTGCGGGCGGACCATGTTCACCACGACCCGGCCCACCGGAAGACCCGCCTCCCGCAGCTCCTCGATCCCGTCGGCGGTCTCCTGGACGGGCATCTCCTCCAGCAGCGTCACCAGGTGGACCGCGGTCTGCGGGGACTTGAGCACGCTCATCACGGCCTGCGCCTGGTTGTGTATCGGGCCGAACCGGGCCAGGCCGGCGACCTCGTCGTTGACGTTCAGGAACCGGGTGATCCGGCCGGTCGGCGGCGCGTCCATCACCACGTGGTCGTAGACGAACCGCCCGGCCTTGTCCTTGCGTCGTACCGCCTCGCACGCCTTGCCGGTCAGCAGGACGTCCCGCAGTCCGGGCGCGATCGTGGTCGCGAAGTCGATCGCGCCCAGTTTCTTGAGCGCGCGGCCGGCCGAGCCCAGCTTGTAGAACATCTGGAGGTAGTCCAGCAGCGCCTGTTCCGCGTCGATCGCGAGGGCGTGGACCTCCCCGCCGCCCGGCGCGACGGCGATCCTGCGCTCCTCGTACGGGAGCGCCTGCGTACCGAAGAGCTGTGCGATTCCCTGCCTGCCCTCGACCTCCACCAGAAGAGTCCGCCTGCCCTCGCGTGCGAGGGCGAGCGCGAGTGCCGCGGCGACCGTGGTCTTTCCGGTTCCGCCCTTGCCGCTGACCACCTGGAGCCTGCTCACAGCTATCGAGCGTAACCACTCGGGCCCCGTGGCCGGGCGTCCGGGGCGGGCAAGGGAGCGTGGCGTCAGGCACTACCCTCGCTCCCATGACCAAGAAGTTCGAATACGCGACGGTTCCGCTGCTGGTCCACGCCACCAAGCAGATCCTGGACACCTGGGGCGAGGACGGCTGGGAGCTCGTCCAGGTCGTGCCCGGCCCGAACAACCCCGAGCAGCTCGTGGCGTACCTCAAGCGCGAGAAGCAGGTGGCGGCATGAGCGGCGCCGTCGAGGCCAAGCTCGCCGAGCTGGGCCTGACCCTGCCCGAGGTCGTCCCGCCGCTGGCCGCGTACCAGCCGGCCGTGAGCTCGGGCTCGTACGTCTACACCGCCGGCCAGCTGCCGATGGTGCAGGGCAAGCTTCCGCTGACCGGCAAGGTCGGCGCGGAGGTGACCCCGGAGCAGGCCAAGGAGCTCGCCGCGACCTGCGCGCTGAACGCCCTGGCCGCCGTGAAGTCCGTGGTCGGTGACCTGGACCGGATCGCCCGCGTGGTGAAGGTGGTGGGCTTCGTCGCCTCGGCGCCCGACTTCACCGCCCAGCCGGCGGTGCTGAACGGTGCCAGCGAGCTGCTCGGTGCCGTCCTCGGTGACAAGGGCGTCCACGCGCGCAGCGCGGTCGGCGTCGCCGTCCTGCCGCTGGACGCGCCGGTGGAGGTCGAGATCCAGGTCGAGATCGCCCCGGCCTGACCGCTCCCTCCCGCTCTTTCCCCCCGCCCGCCCCGGTGATTCCGCGGGCGGGCGGGGGAACGGGCCCCTGCCGCTGGCCAGGGGCTCTCGAACATCGGGTCGGATGGTCGTAGCATCCGCCCCATGGCAGCGAACGGGCAGACGCAGTCCCCAGGACAGGCTCAGGACGGTTCCACGGCCACGGCCGGCACCGCCGGAGGCCAGTGGTACCCGCCGGAGTGGCCGGACCGGATCCGCGCCCTCGCGGACGGCTCGCTGACCCCCGTGGCGCCCAAGCGCGCCGCCACCGTGATGCTGCTGCGCGACGGCGCCGACGGACCCGCCGTGCACATGCTGCGCCGCCGCGCCTCCATGGCCTTCGCCGGCGGCGCGTACGCCTACCCGGGCGGCGGGGTCGACCCGCGTGACGAGGACCACCGCATCGGCTGGGCCGGCCCCTCCCTGGAGGAGTGGGCCGCGCGGCTGGGCACGGACACCGCCGGCGCCCAGGCCATCGTCTGCGGCGCCGTGCGCGAGACGTACGAGGAGGCCGGGGTGCTGCTCGCCGGCTCCGCCGACGGCCGCCTGGTCTCCGACCTCACCGGCGACGACTGGGAGGCCGACCGGCAGGCGCTGGTGGCCCGCGAGCTGTCGTTCGCGCAGTTCCTGGAGCGCCGCGGGCTGCTGCTGCGCTCGGACCTGCTGGGCGCGTGGGCGCGCTGGATCACGCCCGAGTTCGAGCCGCGCCGCTACGACACCTGGTTCTTCGTGGCCGCCCTGCCCGAGGGACAGCGCACCCGCAACGCCTCCACCGAGGCCGACCGGACGGTGTGGATCCGCCCCGCGGACGCCGCCGCCGGCTACGACCGGGGCGAGCTGCTGATGATGCCGCCGACCATTTCCACCCTGCGTTCCCTCCAGCCGTACGGGACCGCCGCCGAGGCCCTGGGCGCGGCCGGGGCGCAGGACCTCGCCCCGGTGCTGGCCCGGGCCTCGCTGGAGGGCGGCGAGCTGGTGCTGAGCTGGCCGGGCCACGACGAGTTCACCAAGCGGGTACGGCCGGGAGGTGCGGCATGACCGACGCGTCCGCCCTGCCCGGCCGGCCCCGCGGCACGGTGGCCTCCGGACCGGCCACCGCCCGCGCGGTCAACGTGCTGGCGCCCAACCCGTCCGCGATGACCCTGGACGGCACCAACACCTGGCTGGTCTCCGAGCCGGACTCCGAGCTGGCCGTCGTCATCGACCCGGGCCCGCCGGACGAGGCCCACCTGCGGGCGGTGGTCACGGCCGCGGAGCAGGCCGGCAAGCGGATCGCGCTGACCCTGCTCACCCACGGCCACCCCGACCACGCCGGGGGCGCGGGCCGGTTCGCCGAGCTCACCGGCACCAAGGTGCGGGCCCTGGACCCGGCGCTGCGGCTGGGCGACGAGGGCCTGGCCGCCGGGCAGGCGGTCCGGGTCGGCGGTCTGGAGCTGCGGGTGGTGCCCACGCCCGGGCACACGGCCGACTCGCTCTGCTTCCACCTGCCCGCCGACCGGGCGGTGGTGACCGGCGACACGATCCTGGGCCGCGGGACCACCGTGGTCGCCCACCCGGACGGCCGGCTGGGGGACTACCTGGACTCGCTGCGCCGGCTGCGTTCGCTGACGGTCGACGACGGCGTGCACACGGTCCTGCCGGGGCACGGGCCGGTGCTGGAGGATGCGCAGGGGGCGGTGGAGTACTACCTGGCGCACCGCGCGACGCGGCTGGCGCAGGTCGAGACCGCTGTGGAGAACGGTTTCAGCACCCCGGAGGCCGTGGTCGCCCACGTCTACCGCGACGTGGACCGCTCCCTGTGGCCGGCCGCCGAATGGTCGGTCCGGGCCCAGCTGGAGTACCTCCGCGAACACGGCCTGATCCCGGGCGCCGAACCCTTCTGACGCGGCCGGGCCGGGCCGGGCGTGGCCCGGCTCCGCCCTACCCCGGCCCCGCCGACACCACCGTCCCCGTGGCCGGTGCGGGGACGGTCCTGCGTCCGTGGACGCGGTCGTGCTCCGCCGCCAGCCAGGGTCCGAGGTCCTCGGCGTAGGTCCGGAGCACCGCCGGGTCGGTGCCCGGCTCCTGCGCGTCGGCGGCCGCCGCGCGCAGCTGGGCGGCCCGCTGCGGGTAGTACTGCCCGAAGACCTCCGCGGCCTCCGCCAGATCGCTGGTCCAGCCGCCCCACCGCGGCATGACCAGCGTGAACCCGGTCCGCACCAGCTTGCGCGCCCAGGCCCGGCGCAGCCGCCGTACCTCCTGCGGATCGTCGGCCGCCGCGGCCGCCCGCTCCCGCCAGCGGGGCAGTACGTCGCCCAGGTCGCCGTTGGTGGCCCGGGCCAGGGCGCTGTCGGGACGGTAGCGCGGCAGGTGCTCGGCCAGGTCGTCGCCGAGCAGCGGCGTGCACAGGCAGGCCAGGAACCAGCCCAGGCCGTGACGTTCCTGCTCGCTCAGCAGCCGGTCCTTGCCGGACAGCAGCACGCCCACGCCGTCGGCCACGGCGAAGTCCTCGTCGAGCCCGTGGGCCAGCGCCTCGGCGGTCTGCCGGTCCTCCGGCGTGGGCGCGCTGTGCAGGACGAGCAGCAGGTCGAGGTCGGAGCGGCCGGGGCGGGCGGTGCCGCGGGGCACGGAGCCGTAGAGGTAGGCGCTGTGCAGCCGGCGTCCGTAGGCCTCGGCGATCCGGGTGCGGGCGGTGGCGACGAGCTCCGCGAACGCCGGCTGCACCCGCCCGAGCGACCCCTCCCGCTCGAACCAGCCGCGCGCGTCGAGCCCGCGCCGCCCGGACCGGCCCTGCCGCTCGTCGTCAGCCATGGGACCACTGTGCGCCCTGGCGCGCCCCGGCCGGGGCAGGGACGCGGAGAGGGCCCCACCCCGGCGGGGTGAGGCCCTCCACGAACGGCACGGGGCACGGGACACGAGGCACGGGCGGCGTACGCCGTGTGCGCCGCGGCCGGGCGTCCGGCTCAGCCGTTCGTCCGGCTCAGCGGCTGCGCTTGGCCAGTCGCTCCACGTCGAGCAGGATCACGGCGCGCGCCTCCAGGCGCAGCCAGCCGCGGCCCGCGAAGTCGGCCAGGGCCTTGTTCACGGTCTCGCGGGAGGCGCCGACGAGCTGGGCCAGCTCCTCCTGGGTGAGGTCGTGCACGACGTGGATGCCTTCCTCGGACTGGACGCCGAAGCGGCGCGACAGGTCCAGGAGGGCGCGGGCGACGCGGCCGGGCACGTCGGAGAAGACCAGGTCGGACATCTGGTCGTTGGTCTTGCGCAGGCGGCGCGCCACGGCGCGCAGCAGGGCGCTGGCCACCTCGGGGCGGGCGTTCAGCCAGGGCTGGAGGTCGCCGTGGCCGAGGCCGAGGAGCTTGACCTCGGTCAGGGCGGTGGCAGTGGCGGTGCGCGGGCCGGGGTCGAACAGCGACAGCTCGCCGATCAGCTCGCCGGGGCCGAGGACGGCCAGCATGTTCTCGCGGCCGTCGGGAGAGGTGCGGTGCAGCTTGACCTTGCCCTCGGTCACCACGTAGAGCCGGTCGCCGGGGTCGCCCTCGTGGAACAGGGCGTCGCCGCGTGCGAGGGTGACCTCGCTCATCGAGGCGCGGAGCTCCGCGGCCTGCTCGTCATCGAGCGCCGCGAAGAGCGGGGCGCGCCGCAGAACGTCGTCCACGAGTCTCTCTCCTATGTCGACCGGTTCAGGGGACCGTGTTCCCCATTTTGCCGGACGCATCAAACAGTGCGATCAGTCACAAGGATGCCGGACGTACGGGTGTGCTGGGTGGTGTTACCGGAGGTCCGGGCGGGTGTCAGCCGCCCGCCGTAGGCTGGCCGGGTGTCCAATAAGCCGGTGAGAGCACAGGCCAAGGGGTCCACGGGAGTGACCGGGGCCCGGAATTCTGCTGTGGGCGAACAGGGTGCCACACGGGCCCCGGCATCGTCCACGGCCCCACCCGAGAGCAAAGCTTCGGCCAAGAAAACCCCCGCCCGGCCCAGAGCCGCGAACCGTCGGACGGAGCAGGCCGAGCAGCCGAAGCACGCGCAGCGGCCGAAGCAGGCCAAGCCCGAGTCGCGGCTGGCGATGGTGCGCCGGGCCCGCCGGATCAACCGGGAGCTGGCCGAGGTCTATCCGTACGCCCACCCCGAGCTGGACTTCCGCAACCCCTTCGAGCTGCTGGTCGCGACCGTGCTGTCGGCCCAGACCACCGACCTGCGGGTGAACCAGACGACCCCGGCGCTCTTCGCGAAGTACCCCACCCCCGAGGACATGGCCGCGGCCGTGCCGGAGGAGCTGGAGCAGATCATCCGGCCGACGGGGTTCTTCCGGATGAAGGCCAAGTCCCTGCTCGGGCTGTCCGCGGCCCTGCGGGACGAGTTCGGGGGCCAGGTCCCGGGCCGCCTGGAGGACCTCGTCCGGCTGCCCGGCGTGGGCCGCAAGACCGCCCACGTGGTCCTCGGCAACGCCTTCGGCGTCCCCGGGATCACCGTGGACACCCACTTCGGCCGGCTGGTGCGCCGCTGGAAGTGGACCGAGGAGACCGACCCGGTGAAGGTCGAGGCGGAGATCAGCGCGATCTTCCCCAAGAGCGAGTGGACCATGCTCTCCCACCGGGTCATCTTCCACGGCCGCCGGATCTGCCACGCCCAGAAGCCGGCCTGCGGGGCCTGCCCGATCGCCCCGCTCTGTCCGGCGTACGGAGAAGGCGAAACGGACCCCGACAAGGCCCGGAAGCTGCTGAAGTACGAGATGGGCGGGTATCCGGGCCAGCGGCTCAGCCCGCCCCCGGACTACCCGGGCCGCCCGGCACCCCCGCTGGGCGCGGGCGGCGCGGCCGGGGACGACGGGACGGGGGCCGACGGGGCCGACGGGGACAACGGGAGCGGCTGAGGCCCGGACCCGGGGCAGGACCGAGGAACGAACGAGCACCCGGCGCGCGTTGGGGCCGGTACGGGACGACACGGAAGCAGGGCGCCCATGACACGGGGAACGCGGGACGAGAGCACCACCGGTGACGGGCTGGCCGTCACCACGCACGGCCTGCCCGCGTGGCTGGACCCCGTCGTCGAGGCCGCCCGGACCGTCCGGCCGACCCAGCTCAGCCGGTTCCTGCCGCCCGCGGACGGCCGCGGGCGGCAGTCGGCCGTGCTCATCCTGTTCGGCGAGGGGGAGCGCGGCCCGGAGCTGCTGCTCATGGAGCGGGCCGGCTCGCTGCGCTCCCACCCCGGCCAGCCGTCGTTCCCCGGGGGCGCCCTGGACCCCGAGGACGGGGACCCGCTGACCACCGGCCCGCTGCGGGCCGCGCTGCGCGAGGCCCGGGAGGAGACCGGGCTGGACCCGGCCGGGGTGCAGATCTTCGGGGTGCTGCCCCGCCTCTACATCCCCGTCAGCGAGTTCGTCGTGACCCCGGTGCTCGGCTGGTGGCGCGAGCCCAGCCCGGTCGGGGTGGTGGACCCCGCCGAGACGGCCCGGGTCTTCACGGTTCCCGTGGCGGATCTCACGGACCCCGCCCACCGGGCCATGGCGGTCCACCCGCAGGGCCACCAGGGCCCCGCGTTCCTGGTCGCGTCGGCCCTGGTCTGGGGATTCACCGCGGGGGTGATCGACCGGCTGCTGCACTTCGCCGGCTGGGAGCGGCCGTGGGACACGTCACGACAGGTCCCGCTCGACTGGCGCGCATGAGACGGTGACCCACGTGAACGTGCTGGACATCCTGTTGCTGGTCGCCGCCGTGTGGTTCGCGATCGTCGGCTACCGCCAGGGGTTCGTCGTCGGCATCCTGTCGGTGATCGGCTTCCTGGGCGGTGGCCTCGTCGCCGTGCTCCTGCTCCCGCTCGTCTGGGACTGGATCACGGACGACACCGCCCAGGTGACCACCACCGTGGTGGTGCTCGCCGTGGTCGTGGTCATCGTCTGCGCCTCGATCGGGCAGGCCTTCACCACCCACCTGGGCAACCGGCTGCGCCGGCACATCACCTGGTCACCGGCCCGCGCCCTGGACGCGACCGGCGGCGCGCTGGTCCACGTCATGGCCATGCTGCTGGTGGCCTGGCTGATCGGGTCCGCGCTCGCCGGGACGTCACTTCCCACCCTGGGCAAGGAAGTACGCGCCTCCAAGGTGCTGCTCGGGGTGTCCCGGGTGCTGCCGGAGCAGGCCAACACCTGGTTCTCCGACTTCAGTTCCACCCTCGCGCAGAACGGCTTCCCGCAGGTCTTCACGCCGTTCTCCAACGAGCAGATCAACCAGGTCAAGGCGCCCGACCCGGCGCTGGCGGGCAGCCCGGTGGCCGAGCGCGCCAAGAAGTCCATCGTCAAGGTGGTCGGTACGGCGCCCAGTTGCAGCAAGGTGCTGGAGGGCACCGGCTTCGTCTTCGCGCCCGGCAAGGTGATGACCAACGCCCATGTCGTCGGCGGCGTCTCGGAGCCCACCGTGCAGATCGGCGGCGAGGGCAAGCTGTACGACGGGAAGGTCGTCCTCTACGACTGGCAGCGCGACATCGCCGTCCTGGACGTGCCCAAGCTGAAGGCGCCCGCGCTGGAGTTCACCGACAAGGCGGAGTCCGGCGGCAGCGACGCGATCGTGGCCGGCTTCCCCGAGAACGGCGCGTACAACGTCGGCGCCGCCCGGGTCCGGGGCCGGATCAATGCCACCGGTCCGGACATCTACCACCGCGGCACCGTGCGCCGAGACGTCTACTCGCTGTACGCGACGGTCCGCCAGGGCAACTCCGGCGGTCCGCTGCTGACGCCCGACGGCAAGGTGTCCGGGGTCGTCTTCGCCAAGTCGCTGGACGACCCGAACACCGGGTACGCACTCACCGTGGACGAGGTCAGCGAGGACATCAGGCTCGGGAGGACGGCGCAGAACCGCGTGTCGACCGACAGCTGCGCCTTGTGACCGGCCTGCCGACGGAGCCTACGTACGCGGATGGCGCAGCCGCGCCGAGACCCAGCGGGCCCGTCGGCGCAGGATGCGGGGGATGCCGAGCCGGGGGTCGTGGCCCTGACGGCCCGCCCTCTCGTGGGTGCCGGCCGGTGTGGCGGCGCGGCGGCCTTCGCGTGCGGAGTCACCGTAGTCGTGCGTCCAGCCCATACTTCGACGTCTGCCCGGCGCCCAAGGTCGGTAACCGCCTGAGGGGCGGCCAATTGGCCTATGCGCCGGGCATGTGAACGTTCGGTGTTCGTTCTAGCGGTCGGGCTCGGAGTCCTTGAGCCAGCCGATGAGCTCGTTCGAGAAGGCGACCGGGTCCTCCTCGTGCGGGAAGTGGCCCAGACCGTCGAAGAGCCGCCAGCGGTACGGGGCTTCGACGTACTCGCCGGAGCCGGCGGCGCTGCGCGTGCGCATCACCGGGTCGAGTGACCCGTGCAGGTGCAGCGTGGGGACCCGCACGGGCATCTTCATCCGGCGGTTGAACTGCAGCCCGTCGGGCCGGGCCAGGGAGCGCATCATCCACCGGTACGGCTCGATCGAGCAGTGCGCGGTGGACGGGATGCACATGGCCCGCCGGTAGACGGCGAGGGTGTCCTCGACCGGGCCGTCGGGGCCGTCGTCCTGGAGCCGCGGCCCGGACCACTCGCGGATGAGCTGTCCGACGAGCGCCCCGTCGTCGGCGACCAGTCGGCGCTCGGGGATCCAGGGGCGCTGGAAGCCCCAGATGTGGGAGCCGGCGCGGGTCTGGGCGAAGTCCGAGACCATCGCGGCCCGCCAGCGGCGCGGGTGCGGCATGGAGGAGACCACCAGCCGGCGCACCAGCTTGGGCCGCATCACGGCCGCCGTCCAGGCGAGGTAGCCGCCCAGGTCGTGGCCGACGAGGGCGGCGTCGGGCTCGCCCAGGGAGCGGATGACCCCGGTGACGTCCAGCGCCAGGTTGGCGGGGTCGTAGCCGCGCGGGGTGCGGTCGCTGCCGCCGACCCCGCGCAGGTCCATGGCGACCGCGCGGTAGCCGGCGTCGGCGAGCGCGGTCAGCTGGTGCCGCCAGGTCCACCAGAACTGCGGGAACCCGTGCAGCAGCAGGACCAGCGGCCCGTCACCGACCTCGGCGACGTGGAACCGGGCGCCGTTGGCGGCGACGTCGCGGTGGGTCACCGGACGGCCGTCGGGGAGGTCGAGCCGGACCGCCGAGTCGGCCGTGGGCGGGGTGCCGGAATCCGGTGCGGGCGCTGTCATGAGGACGAGCGTGCCACACCCACCGCCTTGTCACTCAACGGACGCGGGTGCGGCTTGACGGTCCCGACGACCGCCGCGGTCTCCTTGACGGAGGCGATGGTCCGCTCCGGCGGCCTGACCTTCTTGAACTTGGCCACCGCCAGCAGCGCGAGCACGGCCGCGACGACCAGGAAGGCCGCGCCCACGATCAGGAACGACCAGGCGAGGCCGAGCCCGAGGTTGTGGATCCCGTACGCCGCCGCGAAGCTCAGCACGGGCAGCGCGAACAGGCCGAAGACGCCCGCGATCGCGAGGGCGCCGCCACCGATGCCCACGCGCTTGACGTCCTGGCGGATCTCCGCCTTGGCGAGGGCGATCTCGTCGTGCACCAGGGCGGACATCTCGGCGGTGGCCGAGGCGACCAGCTGGCCGAGCGTACGCTCGGCTCCTTGCGCCCCTTGGTCCACTGAGCTCATCGCTTGCTCCCTTTGGTCGTCAGTGTCCTGTCGTTCCTGTCGTCCCTCAGATCATGCCGGACGACCGCCCCCGGTGCGGGACCCGGCCGCCGCTTCGGCCCGGCGTCGGTGCTCGGCGGCCTTCTCCTCGTGGATGCGCGCCATCCGCAGGTGGTACTCGGGGTTGTGCTCCTCGTAGATGTCCGGGATGCCGTCCTGGTCCTCGTCGCGGTCCTCCTCGGCCGTCAGGGCACGGTACTTGCGGTCGCGCAGCTTCAGCAGCACGCAGGCCAGGACCGCCGCGACGAGCGAGCCGAGCAGGACCGCGGCCTTGATCTCGTCGGTGAGGAGGGGGTCGTCGGCGAAGGCGAGTTCACCGATGAGGAGGGAGACGGTGAAGCCGATGCCGGCGAGGGAGGCGACCGCGAACACGTCGGGCCAGGCGAGGTCCTCGTTCAGCTCGGCCTTGGTGAAGCGGGCGGCGAGCCAGGTGCCGCCGAAGATGCCGACGGTCTTGCCGACCACCAGGCCGAGGACCACGCCGAGGGTCTCCGGCCGGGTGAACACCTCGGCCAGCGCGTCGTCGGAGAGCGGGACACCGGCGGAGAACAGCGCGAACAGCGGGACGGCCAGGCCCGCGGAGAGCGGCCGGACGAGGTGCTCGATGTGCTCGCCGGGGGACTGCGCCTCGCCCTCGTGGCGGTGGCAGCGCAGCATCAGGCCCATGGCGACACCGGCGATGGTCGCGTGGACGCCGCTGTTGTACATCAGGCCCCAGACGACCAGGGCGAGCGGGACGTAGACGTACCAGCCGCGCACGCCCTTGCGCAGCAGGAACCAGAACAGGACCAGGCCCGCGAGGGCCCCGCCGAGCTGCGGGAAGCTGATCTCGCTGGTGAAGAAGACGGCGATGATGATGATCGCGAACAGGTCGTCCACGACGGCCAGGGTCAGCAGGAACGCGCGCAGGGCGGACGGCAGCGAGGTGCCGATGACCGCGAGCACGGCGAGGGCGAAGGCGATGTCGGTGGCGGTGGGGACCGCCCAGCCGGCCAGGGAGCCGCCGCCGGCGGTGTTGACCAGGGTGTAGACGAGCGCGGGCACGGCCATGCCGCAGACGGCGGCGATGACGGGCAGGGCGGCGGCCTTGGGGTCGCGCAGGTCGCCGGCGACCAGTTCGCGCTTGAGCTCGATGCCCGCGACGAAGAAGAAGACGGCGAGCAGGCCGTCGGCCGCCCAGTGCTGGAGCGAGAGGTCCAGGCCGAGGGCGGCCGGGCCTATGTGGTGGTCGCGCAGGGCGACGTAGCTCTCGGACAGCGCCGGGATGTTTGCCCACAGCAGGGCCGCGACGGCGGCGATCAGCAGCAGCACACCGCCGACGGTCTCGGCGCGCAGCGCGTCGGCCACGTAGCGCCGCTCCGGCAGGGAGAGCCTGCCGAGGAGCTTGCGGCCCTGCTGTGGGCAAACATCCCGGCGC
>NZ_RPRY01000779.1 GCF_003949795.1 Streptomyces sp. WAC06614 | reverse complement strand
GCACGCTTTGAAACTGCGCCGCGTCGATCTTGATCCCTACGACAGCGGACATGGGATAGCGCAGCTTGGCGTCGATCACTTCGGTCACGGCGTCGACGATGGTGCGATCCGCGATCGTGTTGCTGTTCGCGTTAGCCGTCAGGCGCCGAACGCGAACGCTCCACCCCTGCTGCGCACCGGCAGGCAGGTCAATGCGATGCGAGCGCGCGTAGCGCTGCGTGGTCTTGCCGTCGAAGGCGGTCGACAGCACCACCTGGTAGCCGGCGCCATCGGTGTTCAGCTCGATCACGTACTCGACGCGGTAGCCGTTGATGTCGCCATTCTTGGTGTCGGCGCGGCGCAGTCCTTCCACGGCCAGCGTCACGCGCACCGCCGACGCCTGCAGATTGGTGAACAGGCGCGTCCACGGCTGGCTCGACTTGAGCTCGGCATTGATGCCGATGGTGCTTTCCGAGGCGGGAAAACCGGGCAGCGGATCCTGCCACTGCGTGCCGGTGCGAAAGTCGATCGACGCGCCGCTGAAGTTCAACGAGCCGTCCTCGTTGGCCACGGGCGTGCCGTTCAGGTAGACGTCGCGCAGCGCATTGTCCATGCCGTGCACCGGGCCGTAGATCTCGCCTTCGCCCAGCAGGTCGATGACGCGCGCATAGGC
>NZ_RPRY01000778.1 GCF_003949795.1 Streptomyces sp. WAC06614 | reverse complement strand
TACTTGCCACGCCCCAGGATGTCGTCCATCGAGCGACGCCAGGTCGGCAGATCCTGGGAGTTGGAGGTGATCACATAGGTCTTGCCAGTCACGAACTTCTGGTCAGCTTGCTCGTTGGCATGAGTGAAACTCTCGGGGTCCATCAGCCCCTCCGCGACGAGGCCGTTGAAGTACTCCACCAGGTCCCGGTACTGCTTGGTCATCGGGGGATAGACGAACGCGTCGGCTGCGGCGTCGTACTTGGCGCCCCCGAAGCCCCACCCGGCGACCGTGCCGTAGGCGAGCCCGGCATTCTGCAAGATGCTGTTGGCCTGGTACTTGTCGGACAGCGGGTACACGCCGGCGTGTTTGGCCTTCAACTGCCGCAGGGCGGACCGGAGTTCGTCCCAGGTGGTCGGAATCGCGATTCCGTCCTGTTCGAACACATCGAGCCGAACAGTCAGCGTGTACTCCGGCCAGACCTGCTCATGCATCCCGGGCAGCAGGTAGTAGCGTCCGTCCTGCTGCAGGATGCTGTTGAACTCGTCCTTGAACTTCCAGTCCTCGATCGTCTTCTTGTAGTTCGGCATCAGGTCGATGTAGTCACTGACCGGCAGGATCGTCCCCGACGCGACGAACGCCGCCTCCTGTCCTGCGTCCGTCTTCGGGATGA
>NZ_RPRY01000777.1 GCF_003949795.1 Streptomyces sp. WAC06614 | reverse complement strand
CTGCAGTCTCGTGGGTTCGGCGACAAGCTGGCCGCGGAGGAGGCGCGCGTGACGCTCGCACGGGCGTGGCTGGCGTCGTTCGGGCCTGGCACGTCGGCTGATCTGCAGTGGTGGGCCGGCTGGACGCTCGGTCAGACACGGAAGGCGCTGACGGCCGTCGAGGCGGTCGAGGTGGACCTGGACGGCCAGGTCGGGTACGTGCTTCCCGGTGACGAGGCCCCGGAGGTCCCGGTCGAGCCGTGGGTGGCGTTCCTGCCAGGCCTCGACCCGACGCCGATGGGCTGGAAAGAGCGCGACTGGTGCCTGGGGCCGCACAAGTCCAAGCTCTTCGACAACACCGGCAACATCGGCCCCAGCATCTGGTCGGACGGCCGCATCATCGGCGCCTGGGGTCAGCCCGAGTCCGGCGAGGTGCGCTACCAGCTACTGGAGGACGTCGGGGCAGACACCAGGGCAATGGTCGAGGCCGAGGCCGCCCGGTGGACCAGCTGGCTGGCCGGTGTCCGCGTCACACCCCGCTTCCGCTCCCCGCTCGAGAAGCAGCTCAGCCGGGGCTAGACGTCGTACGCCGACAGCGCGTCTCGTGCCGTCGCGGCGATCTGCGTTGTGAGCTCCTCAGGGTCCAGGAC
>NZ_RPRY01000776.1 GCF_003949795.1 Streptomyces sp. WAC06614 | reverse complement strand
GCCCCACCCCCCTCCGCCGTTGTCCACAGCCCCGGGGCATTCGTCATACGGGATGACAGGACTGCGATCGCGGCCACCGGGTACCGTCGAGGGCGTGTCCCCCGAACCACCGCACCGCGCCGTCGAGGTCCGCCGCAGCGCGCGCCGCCGCAGGACCGTGTCCGCCTACCGCGAGGGCGACCGCACGGTCGTCCTGATCCCCGCCCGGATGTCCGAGGCGGAGGAGAAGCGCTGGGTGGGCGTCATGCTCGACAAGCTGGCGGCGCAGGAGAGCCGGCGGACCCTGGGCGACGCGGGCCTCACCGAGCGCGCGGACCACCTGTCCGCCCAGTACTTCGAGGGCCGCGCCCGCCCGCGCTCGGTCCGCTGGGTCACCAACCAGAACACCCGCTGGGGCTCCTGCACCCCCGCCGAGGGCAGCATCCGCCTCTCCCACCGCCTCCAGGGCATGCCCGAGTACGTCGTCGACTACGTGCTCCTGCACGAACTCGCCCACCTGCTCGTACCCGGTCACGGCCCCGACTTCTGGCGGCTGCTGGAGGCCTACCCCCGCACCGAGCGGGCCCGCGGGTACCTCGAAGGGGTCGTCGCCGCGGACCGGCTGCCCAAGGTCCCCGCCCCGCGCGAGGGCTGAGCCACCCGCGGCTCGCACCCGGCCCGC
>NZ_RPRY01000775.1 GCF_003949795.1 Streptomyces sp. WAC06614 | reverse complement strand
GATGTAGGGCTCGGCGGCAAGTGCGGCCCGGCCGCGCTCGGCACCGAGGGCGTGCTCGTCGTCGGGCACGGCCTTGTCGTTCTCGGGATCGAGGACGTCACGCATGAGGTCGGGGACGAGCGAGCGGCCCAGCACGATGTGCAGGTGGTAGGTCAGCCAGTCGTCGAACGAGTAGTCCCCGGAGAAGGCGCCGGCGGCGAGCTCGGCCCGGGTCGGCGTGCGCGCGAGGTAGGCGTCCTGCAGGGTGCCGCTCAGGTAGCGCTGGTAGTCGCGCATCCCGTGGTGGCGCGGGCTCGGCTTCAGGTCGGGGTTGGCCTCGTAGCCCTTGCCGGCGTTGATCACCTTGCGCTCGAGCTGGGCCCAGGAGCGCCACGGGAGGTGGAGCACCTCGAGGGCGACCTCGTCGGGCGGCTGGCCGTTGCTCATCAGCGAGACGAAGTGGTTGCCCTGGACGACCTTGATGTCCGACTCGCCGCGGTGGATCGCGTTGGGCGTCGGATGCGCGTGGAGCCCGACCGCCTCGAGGCGCTCGTCGGAGCGCCGGTCGCGCCACTGGAGCCGGTTGATGCCGCCGCCGGTCCAGGCGGGCGGGCCGACGAGGTTCTCGACCTCGACGGTGAACGCGTTCAGCGACAGGGGAGTGGCCTCGAGCGCCTGGCGTACGG
>NZ_RPRY01000774.1 GCF_003949795.1 Streptomyces sp. WAC06614 | reverse complement strand
GGGAGATGAACGGCATCACGTACACCCATCGCTGCGGGCCGGACCCGGAGGCCTGGAAGAAGTACTGGAACAGGATCGTCACCACCATGCGTTCGGTGCCGGGCCAGAAATTCCGCTTCGATTTCACGCCGAGCCGCGGTCAGGACGCCATCGGCTGGACGAAGTGCTATCCCGGTGACGACACCGTCGACATCATCGGAATGGACTCGTACGACCAGCCGGAAGGCATCTCATTCGACCAGCAGGTGAAAGAGCCGTACGGGCTTCAGGAGCACGTGGAATTCGCCAAGTCCCACGGCAAGGCAATTTCCTATCCTGAATGGGGACTCTTCCGCAACGGAGACAACGCCGAGTACATGCGGCGCATGCTCGCGTGGATGGACGAGCACAAGCCGCTGTACAACACGCTCACGGACTACTGTCCGCACGGCGTCTGGCAGTGCGACGACAACCCCAAGGCGTCGGAGATCTACCGGTCCGTGCTCTTCGGACGCACCGACGAACCGACACCGGCGCCGACCGAGCCCACGAGACCGATC
>NZ_RPRY01000773.1 GCF_003949795.1 Streptomyces sp. WAC06614 | reverse complement strand
GCCCACCGCGGGGCCGCGGCCGTGGCGGCCAGCGCCCCACCGGCCCCGCCCAGCACCGCGAAGACCGCGAACGTCGCCACCCGCCCGTCCAGCGCGGCCACCGTCCCGCTCACCGCCCCCGCCAGGGCGCACCCGGCCGCCGCGACCCGCCGCGCGTCCGGGCAGCGCACCACCAGCCGGCCTGCGGCCAGGGTCAGTCCCACTTGGCACGCCAGCACCACGGCCATCGGCAGCCCCAGCGCCACCGGCGCCAGGAACAGCCCGGCCCACGCCGCCACCACCGCCACCTGGCCCGGCTCCGGTCGTTCCAGGGCCCGGCGCAGCCACTGCGCCGCGAGCGCCACCAGACCCAGCACCACCGCGGCCGCCAGCGGCCGCGACCCGGGCAGCTCCACCGGCCCGGACGAGCCCGCCCACACCCGGTCCAGCACCCGTACCGGAGCCGCCAGCGCCGCCACCGCCACCGGCAGCGCCGCGAGCCCGGCCAGCGCCACGGTCCCGGCACCCGCCCGCACCAGGCCCCGGCGCACCTGCGCCGGCAGCCCTGCGGCCCGTACGGCGCCCAGCAGCGGCAGCGCCACCACCAGGTGGCCCACCACCACCCAGCCGCCGTCCAGCAGCGGCCGGACCAGGCCGCCCAGCGCGGCCACCGCCGCCACCGCACCCGCCAGCGCCACCCC
>NZ_RPRY01000772.1 GCF_003949795.1 Streptomyces sp. WAC06614 | reverse complement strand
CCACCAGGTCGCCCGGCTTGGCGCCGCGCTTGCGCATCTCGGGAAACAGCACCGGCGCGATCGCGGCCATGTCGGCGATCTTCGAGCCGGAGATGCCCGACACCAGGTACATCGCCCCGATCAGCACGTACGACAGGCCGCCGCGCACGTGGCCCAGCAGGCTGGCCAGGAACTGGATCATGGCGCGCGCCATGCCGGTCATCTCGATCAGCGAACCCAGGAAGAGGAACAGCGGCACCGCCAGCAGCATCAGGTGCGACATGCCTTCGTCCAGGCGGCCCACCATCACCAGCATCGGCGTGTTGGTGGTCAGCGCCAGGTAGGAGAACGTCGCCAGCGCGAACGAGAACGCGATCGGCACGCCCGCGAACACGGTGGCGGCGACGATGCCGACGAAAAAGATCACAAGGTTGAGCTTGCCCAGCCCCGTGAACAGCGGCTGCGCCAGCCAGAATGCCGCGACCATCGCCGCCGCGCCAGCCAGCGCCAGCAGCAGGTGCGGCACGGTCTGCGTGCGCAGCAGCCGCAGCAGCGCCACCACCGCCATCAGGCCCATGCCGACCGGAATGGCGGCGGCGCGCCAGGCGTTGCTTAGTTCCAGCGCGGGCGTGATGATGAAGTGTTCTTCGTGCGCGTATTCGATGGCGGGCGCCAGGATCAGGAACAGGAAGGCGAGCGAGGC
>NZ_RPRY01000771.1 GCF_003949795.1 Streptomyces sp. WAC06614 | reverse complement strand
GTAGAGGTCGTCGGGGGCCGAGCGCAGCGAGCCCGCGAAGACGGGTACGCCGGTGGCCGCGCCGGTCGCGTCGATGGCGTCGGCCAGCGCGTGCGCGAACGCGGTGTTCCCGCTGGTCTCGTGGGCGCGGCAGTAGAGCACCCCGATGCGCGGCTTCCCGTCGGTCGAGCCGGGCCGCTCCGCGAAGCCCCAGGCCGGGACGGTCGCCGGCGGCTCGAACCCGAAGCCGGTCAGCAGGACCGTGTCGGAGAGGAACGCGTGCAGCTGGGCGAGGTTGCCCGGCCCGCCCTCGGCGAGATAGCGGTGAGCCTCGGCGGCGACACCCATCGGGACGGTGGAGTGCTCCATCAGCTCGGCGCTCGGCTGCTGCTCGCCACCGAGGACCACGACCGGCGTGCCACGCTCCTTGATGGCGCTCAGGCCGTCCCACAGGTCGGTGGGCGAGCCGAGGAGCCGGAAGACGACCAGGTCGGCGTCGGCCACGACCTGCTCCAGATCGGTCGCTCGCGACGGGTTCGCCCAGGCGTAGTCGGCGCCGCTGGCACGGGCCGAGAGCAGGTCGGTGTCCGAGGTGGACAGAAGGGCGATGCGTACGCGTGCAGAGTCGGCCATGCCGAGTTCCTCCTAGGGGTTCTCGCCCCGTCGATCGGTCGGATGCCCGTGGCCAGTGTCTGGCTGTGTC
>NZ_RPRY01000770.1 GCF_003949795.1 Streptomyces sp. WAC06614 | reverse complement strand
GCGGAGAAGAACGCCATCAGCCACCGCGGCAAGGCCTTCCGGGAGCTGGTACCGGTGGTGCGGGAGCTGCTGGGGTGACTTATGAAAACGCCCCCTGCCTTCATTTCGAAGGTGGGGGGCAGTGCGGCCGGTGGGATTCGAACCCACACGGGCGTTAACCCACTGGGACCTAAACCCAGCATGACTGCCATTCCATCACGGCCGCTCACAATCGGTCATGACGCCTGACCGGCGACCTCAGTGTACGGGGGAACGGCTCACCCCGTGAGGGCCGTCCTTCCCTTCTGGCGGCACCACGTATCTGTCAGTGCATGGCAGTTGGGACACAGGTATCGCAGGTTCCCCCGGCGGTTGTCACGCCAGTCTCCGTTGACGTGGTCGATCTGCAAGGTGATGGGCCGCCCCAGCCACTCCCCGGTGTTGCCGCAGCCCTCGCATGCGTAGGTCACTCCGAGTTCGTCCAGGGCTCGGTGGAGCTGGACCCTGTTGGTGCGTCCCGCGTGGTCGGGCAGAACGACCAGCACGCGTGAAGCGAGGGGGGCAGGTGCGGGCCGCTCGGGCCGCCCCCAGCTCCGCCTCTTGAAATGGCTTGTGTCGAGGCCGAGGCGGGCTGCCGCGCGTCGGACGCGCCGATGATTGGTGTCGGTCACGTCCATCCCGAGCCCACGAGACTAGCTGCATCTCGTAT
>NZ_RPRY01000078.1 GCF_003949795.1 Streptomyces sp. WAC06614 | reverse complement strand
GAGGTGGGGTGCGGGTGCGGCTCGTCGGCGGGCGTGGGGGGCCACGGAAACTTAGGCTCGTGGCATGCCACGCCGTCACCTGTTCATGGCCGGCGCCGAAGGGGCCGCCCTCCGCACCGCGCTGCGGGCACTGCGTACCGAGCTGGGCGTGCCCGACGCGTTCCCCGAGGCCGTGCTCGCCGAGGCCGAGGCGGCGGCGCAGGCCCCCCGGCTGCCGGCCGAGGACGCCACCGACCTGCCGATGTTCACCATGGACCCGCCCGGGTCCAAGGACCTCGACCAGGCCATGCACCTCGCCCGCCGCCCCGCCGGCGGCTTCCGCGTGCACTACGCCATCGCGGACGTCGCCGCCTTCGTCACCCCGGGCGGGGCCGTCGACGCCGAGGCGCACCGCCGGGTCAGCACCCTGTACTTCCCCGACGCCAAGGTCCCCCTGCACCCGCCCGTCCTGTCCGAGGACGCCGCCAGCCTGCTGCCCGAACGCCCCCGCCCCGCCCTGCTCTGGCGCCTGGACCTCGACGCCGACGGCCGGGTGGAGACCGCCGGGGTCCGGCGCGCCCTCGTCCGCAGCCGGGTCAAGACGACGTACGCCGCGGCCCAGCAGGACATCGACTGCGGCACCGCCGAGGAACCGCTCGCCCTGCTCGCCGACATCGGCCGGCTGCGCGAGGCCCTGGAGATCGAGCGCGGCGGGATCTCCCTCAACGTGCCCGAGCAGGAGATCGTCGCCCATGACGGCAGCTACTCCCTCACCTACCGCGCCCCCCTGCCCACCGACGGCTGGAACGCCCAGATCTCCCTGATGACCGGCATGGCCGCCGCCGACCTGATGCTCGCCTCCGGCACCGGCGTGCTGCGCACGCTCCCGCTCGCCCCGGACGGCGCCGTCGGCCGGCTGCACCGCGTCGCGCACGCCCTGCACATCGACTGGCCGCACCACGTGCCGTACGCCGAACTCGTCCGCTCCCTCGATCCGCAGCTGCCCACCCACGCGGCGTTCCTCCAGGAGTGCACGACCCTGCTGCGCGGCGCCGGCTACACCGTCTTCACCGACGGCCAGGAGCCCGTCCCCGCCCTGCACGCGGCGGTGGCCGCTCCCTACGCGCACTGCACGACCCCGCTGCGCCGGCTGGTCGACCGTTACGTCGGCGAGCTCTGCCTGGCGGCCACGGCCGGGACCGCTCCGCCGGAGTGGGTGCTCGCCGCCCTGCCCGCCCTGCCGAAGGAGATGGCCGACGGCGGCCGGCTGGCCGCCACCGTCGAGCGCGAGTGCGTCGACCTGGTCGAGGCGGCCCTGCTCCAGGAGCGGGTGGGTGAGACCTTCGCCGGGGTGGTCGTCGACGTCAGGGAGCAGGAGCCCACCACCGGCACCGTCCACCTCGAAGAGCCGGCCGTGGTCGGCCGGGTGGAGTCCTTCGGCTCCGCCCTGCCCCTGGGCGAACGCATCGTGGTCCGCCTCGCCGAGGCCGACCCGGCCCGCGCCAAGGTCCTGTTCACGGTGCCTTAGCCGGGCGGGTCGAGCCGGGCGCCCGCGGCCCGGTAGCATGGTCCACCGCAGAACAAGCGGAGTGGACGGCCGCGTCGGGGCATCGCGCCCCGCCGAGGAACGTCCGGGCTCCACAGGGCAGGGTGGTGGGTAACGCCCACCCGGGGTGACCCGCGGGACAGTGCCACAGAAAACAGACCGCCGGGGGCTTCGGCCCTCGGTAAGGGTGAAACGGTGGTGTAAGAGACCACCAGCGCCTGGGGTGACCCAGGCGGCTTGGTAAACCCCACTCGGAGCAAGGTCAAGAGGGGTCGGCGTCCTCGGACGACGGCCCTGCGCGGACGATCGAGGGCTGCCCGCCCGAGTCCGCGGGTAGACCGCACGAGGCCGGTGGCAACACCGGTCCTAGATGGATGGCCGTCTCCCCGGCGACCGCGAGGTCACCGGGCGACAGAACCCGGCGTACAGCTCCGCTTGCTCTGCGTCTTCGGCGACGGCAAGGGCCCGCACACGGTGTGTGCGGGCCCTTGCCTTCACCTCTGCGCCGGTCGGGTCACCGCAGGTGCGCGGTGTCGTTCAGCAGGCGCAGCGAGGCGTTGCCGTCCGCGTAGTAGGCCACCGCGGAGAGGGAGGCCGCGGACAGTTCCATCCGGAACAGGGATTCCGGCGGGGCGCCGAGGGCCAGCCGGACCAGGGTCTTGATCGGGGTCACATGGGTGACCAGCAGGACCGTGCGGCCCCGGTGGGCGGTCAGCAGCCGGTCGCGGGTGGCCGCGACCCGGCGGGCGACGGTCGTGAAGCTCTCGCCGCCGCCGGTGGGGGCCGCCTTGGAGGAGGCCAGCCAGGCGTCGAGGTCGGCCGGGAAGCGCTCCTTGACCTCGGCGAAGGTCAGCCCTTCCCAGGCGCCGAAGTCCGTCTCGCGCAGGCCCTCCTCGACGGTGACGGGCAGGCCGAGGCGGTCGGCGACGGTCTGCGCGGTCTCGCGGCAGCGGCGCAGCGGGGAGCTGATCACGGTCTGGACGGTGCCGCGGGCGGCCAACGCCGCCGCGACGGCCTCGGCCTGCCGGCGCCCGGCCGGCGACAGCTCGGGGTCGGCGCCGCCGCTCCCGGAGAACCGCTTCTGCGGTGTCAGCGCCGTCTCCCCGTGGCGCAGCAGCACCAAGGTCGTGGGCGCCCCCAGATCGGGCCCGCCCCACCCGGTCCCCTGCCCGGCACCGCTCCCGGGCGCGGGCACGGCGGCGGTCACCGGCGCGGGCGCGGGCACGGCGGCGGGCACCGGCGCGGGCGCGGCTACGGCGGCGGGCACGGGCGCGGTGGTCCGCGCAGGTGCGGCGGTCGTGCCCGGTCTGGTGGTGGCCAGGGCTGCTCGGGCTGCGGCCGCGCCGGCCGCGGCGTCGCCGGGAGGACCGGCCGGGGGCGGGGTGGCCAGGGTCCGGGCGGCCGAGAGGTCCGGGGACCACTGGCCACCGCGGGCACCGGCGTCCATGGCCTCGTTGGCCAGCCGGTCCGCGTGCTTGTTCCGCTCGCGCGGGATCCACTCGTACGTGACCCGCGCCGGCGGCAGGACCCGCGCGGCCTCGGCCGCCAGCGGCTTCATGTCCGGGTGCTTGATCTTCCAGCGCCCGGACATCTGCTCCACGACCAGCTTGGAGTCCATCCGGACGGACACCTCGGCGTCCGGGAACAGCTCCTTCACCGCGGTCAGGCCGGCGATCAGGCCCCGGTACTCGGCCACGTTGTTGGTGGCCACCCCGATGTACTCGGCCCGCTCCGCGAGCGTCTCACCGGTCGCCGGGTCGAGGACGACCGCGCCGTAGCCGGCCGGCCCCGGGTTGCCCCGGGACCCGCCGTCGGCCTCGACCACCAGCCGCATCAGATGCCCGAGTCGGCCGTACGGACCAGGATGCGGCCGCAGCTCTCGTGCCGCAGGACCTTGTCCCGGGCCGCCGCCTTGACCTCGTTGATCTCCGAGATGTCCAGCTCCAGCTGGCAGCCCAGGCAGCGGCGCTGGTACAGCTTGGCGGCGCCGATGCCGCCCTGCTTGACGCGGATCTTCTCGTACAGGGCGACCAGGTCGGCCGGTACGGAGTCCACCACGACCTCGCGCTCCTTGGCGACCGAGGCGACCTCGGCGTCGATCTCGCCGGTGGCCGCGTCGCGGCGCGCGACCACCTCGTCGGTCCGGCTCTGGATCGAGGCGACCCGCTCGGTCAGCTCCGCGACCCGCGCGGCGGCGGACTCACGGCGCTCCATGATCTCCAGGACCACGTCCTCCAGGTCGCCCTGCCGCTTGGCCAGCGAGGCCAGCTCGCGCTGGAGGTTCTCCAGGTCCCGGGGGGAGCCGACCGCACCCGAGTCCAGCCGCTGCTGGTCGCGGGCAGCGCGCTGGCGCACCTGGTCGACGTCCTGCTCCGCCTTGGTCTGCTCGCGGGCGGTGTCGCTCTCCTCGGTCTGGGCGGCGACGAGCAGGTCGCGCTGCTGGGTGAGGTCCTTGGTGAGGGACTCGAGCTCGGCGTGCTCGGGCAGCGACTTCCGCTTGTGGGCGAGCTGCGACAGCCGCACGTCCAGGGCCTGGACGTCGAGGAGTCGGATCTGGTCGGCGGGCTCGGCGTTCAGTTGGGGGCTCCAGAGGTAGAAGGGGAGGGTTCGGAGGGCGCGTGCGCCGTCCAGGGGTCGGTGACCGTGCGCGAGACATGGGTCCGCAGACCCCAGCCGTGGCGCTCGGAGACGGCGTCGAGCTGGGCCGCGGCCTGCTCGCACCAGGGCCATTCGGTGGCCCAGTGGGCGGCGTCCAGGAGGGCGAGCGGGCTCTGCTCGCGGGCCTCGGACACCGGGTGGTGGCGCAGGTCGGCGGTGAGGAACGCGTCCACGCCCGCGGCCCGTACCTGCGCGAAGAGGCTGTCGCCGGAGCCGCCGCTGACGGCGACGGTGCGGATCGTGGCGTCCGGGTCGCCGGCCACGCGGATGCCCTGCGCGGTGCGCGGCAGCCGGGCGGCGGCCCGCGCGGCGAAGGCGCGCAGGGTCTCGGGGTGGTCCAGTTCGCAGATCCGGCCCAGGCCCCGGCGGCCGGCCGGGTCGGTGGGGTCGGGCACCAGGGGGCCGACGACGCGCAGGTCGAGGGCGCCGGCCAGGGCGTCGGAGACACCGGGGTCGGCGGTGTCGGCGTTGGTGTGCGCGACGTGCAGCGCGATGTCGTTCTTGATCAGCGTGTGCACGACCCGGCCCTTGAAGGTGTCGGCCGCGACCGTGGTGGTCCCGCGCAGGTAGAGGGGGTGGTGGGTGACGACGAGTTCGGCGCCGAGCTTCACCGCTTCGTCGGCGATCTCCTGGACGGGGTCGACGGCGAACAGGACCCGGGAGACCTCGGCGTCGGGGTCGCCGCAGACGGTTCCGACCGCGTCCCACTGCTCGGCCCGGGCGGGGGGCCAGAGTGCGTCCAGCGCGGCGATGACTTCAGAGAGACGAGGCACGGGCCAAGGCTACCGTCCGTCGCGGCCGCCCCGCCGACCAGCGGCGGGGCGGCCGCTCGAGGGGGTGGGAGCCGGTCGGCACCATCGGCAACCTCAACCTGGAGGCGGGTGCCGCGGCGTCGGAGGGACACGCCATGACTCCTGAGCGGACGAGAGCTCAGGTTGGGCAACCGAACACCGGATGCCCGTACGTCGGCCAGCACAACCTCCGCCCCCGCTCCCGGTGAACGGCCCGACGGCCACCCGTATGTGTGAAGCAGGGAGGCTCCCGTTGTTCGTGAGGAAGTGCGAAAACTAGCTTCCTCACCGGAGGTGACGCACGGATGACTGCCTGTGCTGTGGAGGGTTCGACGGCGGTGGCCGTGGCCGCGTTCACGATCGCCGCGGACGGTTCGTACGCCGCCCGGCTCGCCGGGGAGGGCGAGGCCCGCTACCCGGAGCGCTGGACCCTCGGAGGACCGGAGCCGTACGCGGTGCCGCTGCCGCTGGAGCAGCCGGAGGAGGCGGACAGCGAGGTGCTGCCGCTGTCGGACGGCCGGGTGCTGATCCACCGGCGGGTCGCGGAGCGGCACGCGTTCGCCCTGCTCTACCCGACCGGGCACCCGACGGGCCCGCGGACCGGCGAGCTGCCCCTGGGCGCGGTCACCCCGGCGGAGGGGACCGGGGTGACCCTGCTCCCGCCCGCGCCGGACGGCCTGGGCGCGTACGCCCTGGCGGCGGGCGAGGAGTCCACGACGGTGTGGCAGGTGGCGGGGGCCGGCTTCGGTCCGGCCCCGGTCGCCGAGGTGCCGGGCCGCTGCTCGGGCGGGGTCTGGCTGGACCGGGAGGGCCGGCTGCTGGCCCTGGACCGGGAGCAGGACGGCGTCACCAAGGCGGTGGTGGTGGACCTGGGGCGGGCGGGCGAGGTCTCGGCGCTGCTCCAGATCGCCGAGGGCAGCAACGACCGGCTGCTGCGGGCGGACGTCGACAGCGGTCTGCTGCTGGTCCGTTCGGACGCGCCGGGCGAGGACCGGCTGGGCTGGGGGGTGCTGGGCAGTTCCCGCCCGGTCCGGTTCCCCGAGTGCCTGCGGGCCTTCGGCGCGACGGCGGTGCCGTTCGCCGTCCAGCCGGGGCAGATGCTGATGCCCGAGTCCTGCGCGGTCGCCCTGCGGCTGACCGGACCGGAGGGCGGGGACGCGATCGCGCTCTGGCGGCCCGCCGACCGGCACGTCTTCCGGCTGGGCGCACCCCACGGCTGGCTCGGCGGGGCGGGGCTGTGGACCGCCGACGCCCGGCTGCGGCTGCCCTGCGCGACCCCGGACGTCCCGTGCGGGGTGGTCGACCTGACGCTCCCCCAGGTCCCGCCCGCGCCGGTCCGGCTCGACGGCATCCCGTCGCCCGCGCGCACCGCGCCGCGCCCGGTGCCGCTCCAGCAGGCGCCGCTGGCCTGACTGCGGAGCATTGCCAACTGGTGGGTAACACAGGGGTGTTCGGCGCACCCGATCATATGATAGGTAAGTTTCCTAACGATCGAGCGCGCGATCGGCGGTCCACTCCAACTCCCCACTGGAGGAAGCGTGTTCGCCCCCCACCGCAGAAACCTGATCCTCGCCACCCTGCTCGGCACCTCCCTCGTGGCGCTTCCCGTCACGGCCCAGGCAGTCAGCTCGTCCGCCCCTTCCCCCCAGGTCTCGGCAGCCGCCGCGACCGGCCTCGACGATCCGGTGAAGAAGGACATCGCGATGCAGATCGTCTCCAGCGCGGAGAACTCCTCGCTGGACTGGAAGGCGCAGTACAAGTACATAGAGGACATCAAGGACGGGCGCGGCTACACCGCGGGCATCATCGGTTTCTGCTCCGGCACCGGTGACATGCTCGACCTGGTCGAGTACTACAGCCGGGTCAAGCCCGGCAACGTCCTGGAGAAGTACCTGCCCGCCCTGCGCAAGGTGAACGGGACCCCGTCCCACAAGGGCCTCGACCCGAACTTCACCAAGGACTGGGCGAAAGCCGCCCAGGACAGCGCCTTCCGCAAGGCGCAGGACCACGAGCGCGACCGGGTGTACTTCGATCCGGCCGTCAAGCAGGGCAAGGCCGACGGGCTCGGCACCCTCGGGCAGTTCATCTACTACGACGCCATCGTCATGCACGGCGACGGCAGCGACTCCACCAGCTTCCGCAACATCCGCAAGCGGGCCCTGGCCAAGGCCAAGCCGCCGGCCCAGGGCGGCGACGAGAAGACGTACCTGAACGCCTTCCTCGACGCCCGGGTCTGGGCCATGAAGCAGGAGGAGGCGCACAGCGACACCAGCCGGGTCGACACCGCCCAGCGGGTGTGGGTCAGGAAGGGCAACGTCAACCTGGACACGCCGCTGGACTGGAAGGTCTACGGCGACCCGTACCACATCGGCTGACGGCCCCGGCCGGCCGGCGACGAGCCGGTCGCGACGAGCCGACCGACGAGCCCACCGCGATGCACGACGGCGGCCCCGGAGCACTCCGCTCCGGGGCCGCCGCCCTGTTCCACGGCCCCGCGGGCCGTCCTAAGCGCCGTGCTTGAGGCCCAGCACCTCGGCCGCCGCGAAGGTCTCGCCCGCCGGGCGGTCCGCGTAGTACGCGGAGAGCACCCCGTCGAGCTCCGCGAAGGAGAACGCCTCCTTCGTGGTGTCGAACTTGGCCGCCACCCGCGGCCGTTCCATGACCACCACGATCCCGCCGTGCACCACGAAGAGCTGTCCGTTGGCCCGCGCGGAGGCCGGCGAGGCCAGGTAGCCGACGAGCGGGGCCACGTGCTCGGGGGCCAGCGGGTCCAGCTCGCCCTCCTCGGGCACCTGGAAGCCCGCGAAGACGTCCTCGGTCATCCGGGTCCGGGCCCGCGGGCAGATCGCGTTGGCCGTGACCCCGTACTTGGCCAGGGCCAGCGCGGTGGAGGTGGTCAGGCCCACGATCCCGCCCTTGGCCGCCGCGTAGTTGGGCTGCCCGGCCGAGCCGCCGAGGAAGGCCTCCGAGGAGGTGTTCACGATCCGGCCGTAGACCGGGCCGCCGGCCGCCTTCGACCGCTCCCGCCAGTGCGCGGCGGCGAAGTGCGTGGTGTTGAAGTGACCCTTGAGGTGGACCCGGATGACCGAGTCCCACTCGTCCTCGGTCATGGAGAAGATCATCCGGTCGCGCAGGATGCCCGCGTTGTTGACCAGGACGTCGAGCTTGCCGAAGCTGCTGACCGCCAGGTCGACCAGCTCGCGCGCCTGCCCGAAGTCGGCGACGTCGCCGAGGTGCGCCACGGCCTGCCCGCCCGCCGCGCGGATCTCCTCGGCCACCTCCTGCGCCGGGGCGGCCGAGGCCGCTCCGGAGCCGTCCCGGCCCGGCTGCCCGAAGTCGTTGACGACCACGCTCGCGCCGAGCCGTGCGAGCTCGATCGCCTCGGCCCGGCCGAGCCCGCGGCCGGCGCCGGTGACGATGGCGGACAGTCCCTCGAGTGGGAGTGACATGGACCGGATTCCTCTCAGAGTTCGATGCAGGTGCGCAGGGCCGTGCCGGTACGCATCTGGTCGAGGGCGTCATTGATCTCGCCGAGCTGCACCCGGTGCGTGATCAGGCCCGCCAGGTCCACCCGGCCCGCCCGCCACAGCGCGATGGTGCGCTCGTACGAGCGGAGCACGTCCCCGCCGCCGTACATCGACGGCAGGATCTTCTTCTCGTCGAAGAACAGCGAGAACATGTTGACCGAGTAGTTGTCGTCGAGCGCGCCCGCGCCGACCACGACGACGGAGCCGCCGCGCCGGGTCATCTCGTACGCGGTGCGGGTGGTGGCGGACTTGCCGACGACCTCGAAGACGTAGTCGAAGCCCTCACCGGCGGTGATCCGGTTCCTGGCGTCGGCGAAGTCCTCCGGGGCGACCGCCTCGGTGGCGCCGAAGCGCAGCGCCGCCTCGCGCCGGGAGGCCACCGGGTCCACGGCGACGATCTGCGCCGCGCCCTGCACCTTGGCGCCCTGGACGACGGAGATCCCGACGCCGCCGCAGCCGATGACGGCGACCGAGGAGCCGGCCTCCACCTCGGCGGTGTTGATGGCGGCGCCGAGCCCGGTGGTCACCCCGCAGCCGATCAGCGCGGCGATGTCGTACGGCAGGTCGTCGGGGATCGGGACGGCGCACGCGGCGGGCACGACCATCTCCTCGGCGAAGGTTCCGGTGCCGGCGAAGCCGAAGATGTCCCCGCCGCCCGCCCGGCGGAAGTTGGGCGTGGCGACGTTCCCGAAGGACTCCAGGCACAGGTGGCCCTGGCCGCGCTTGCAGGCGGGGCAGTGTCCGCACGGCGGCAGCCAGCAGACGAGCACCCGGTCACCGAGGGCGTGGGTGGTGACCCCGTCGCCGACGTCGACGATCTCGCCCGAGCCCTCGTGGCCGGGGATGAAGGGGGCGGGCTGCGGCAGCACGCCGCTCATCGCGGAGAGGTCCGAGTGGCACAGGCCGGTGGCCTTGATGCGGATCCGGACCTTGCCGGGGCCGAAGCCCGCGGTCTCCATGTCGTCGACGACTTCGAGCTTGTCCTGGCCTATCTCGCTCTGCAGTGCAGCGCGCACGGTGCGGCTCCCTTGTGTGTCGCGAAGGTCGGGCGTTACGCGTGTTCGACGACGGTGTCGGCGAGGACCGGCGCGTCGTCCCGTTCGACGGCGCTCACCGCGACCCGGACCTGCCCGGGCTCCTCCCACATCCGGATCCGCAGGGTCTCGCCGGGGAAGACGATCCCGGCGAAGCGCGTGCGGTAGGCGCGCACCCGGGAGACGTCCCCGCCGAGCGCCGTGTCCACGACGGCCTTGAGGGTCATCCCGTACGAGCACAGGCCGTGCAGGATCGGCCGGTCGAAGCCGGCCAGCTTGGCGAACTCGGGGTCGGCGTGGAGGGGGTTCCAGTCGCCGGACAGCCGGTACAGCAGGGCCTGGTCCTCGCGGATGTGCCGCTCCTCGACCCGGTCGGGCGCCCGCTCGGGCAGCTCGGAGCGGACGGAGGGGCCGCGCTCGCCGCCGAACCCGCCTTCTCCGCGGACGAAGATCTGCGCGTCGCTGGTCCACAGCGGCCCGTCGGCGTCCGCGACCTCGGTGCGCAGCACGATGACGGCGGCCTTGCCCTTGTCGTAGAGGGCGGCGACCTTGGCGGAGGAGGTGGCGCTGCCCTTGACCGGGATGGGCCGGTGCAGCTCGACGGCCTGGCCGCCGTGCAGGACGTGGGCCAGGTCGACCTCGATCCCGGGGGCGGCGAGGCCGCCCAGCATGGCCATGCCGGCGCCGGCGACGGTCGCGAAGCTGGGCAGGACGTGGAGCTTGGACTCCAGGGTGTAGCGCAGCTCGTCGGGGTCGGTGGCGGGCAGGCCCGCGCCGAGGCCGAGGTGGTAGAGCTGGATGTCCTTGTGGTCCCAGGCGATGCTCCCCTGTCGGGGGTCGGCGGCGAGGGCCCTGGCGGCATCGATCGGCATTGAGGATGCTGCTCCTTGTTTCGGTTCCCGTTGTCTCCGCGTGGAAGACCCCGGTGCGGCCGTCCGCACCGTCGGCCGCACCGAGGTCGCTCGCGGGACCGGCCCGGTTCTAGAACGCGTTCTAGGATCGAGCGGTGAGGAATGTATAACGCACGCCCCAGCAGTTGGGAAGACTCCTGACTACATGTCAGAACTCGTTTGGCCGAGCCGTGTTGTCCGGACCCCCGGAAGGCCGGGACCTAGGCTGGCGAGGTGGACGAGATGCCCCGGAACTTCCGTACGACCAGGTCGTTGCGGGTCCTGCTGGCGGACGGGCCGGGCACGTCCGCCGGCGCGCTGGCGGTCCTGCTCGGGCTGGAGCCGGACCTCGACGTGGTCGCCCGGGTCCCGCCCGGCGCGGACGTGGGCGCGGCGGCGCTGACCGCCCGCCCGGCGGTGGCGCTGGTGGACGCGGACCGGCCGGACGTGCTCGCGGAGGTGTCGGCGGTGGGCCGCGAGGCCCCGGAGTGCCGGGTGCTGCTGCTGGCCGGGGCGGCCCGGCCGGGGCTGGTCGAGGGGGCGCTCGCCGCGGGAGCGGCCGGGGTGGTGCTGCGCGACGACCCGCCCGGAGCCCTGGCCGACGCCGTCCGCCGTGCCGTGACGGGCGAGGCCGTCACGGACCCGACGCTCGAACCGTAGCCCGGCGGGCGGGGCCGCCGGCCTCGCGCCGGTGGCCGCCCCGCCCTCGCACCGGTGGCCGCCCCGCCCGCCGCGGGAGCGCCGCTCAGTCCCGGCGCAGCAGGGTGACGACGGCCGCGCCACCGAGGCCGATGTTGTGCGCCAGGCCGACACGGGCCCCGGGGACCTGGCGGGGGCCGGCCTCGCCCCGGAGCTGCCAGACCAGTTCCGCCGTCTGGGCCAGGCCCGTGGCGCCCAGCGGATGCCCCTTGGAGATCAGCCCGCCCGACGGGTTGACCACCCAGCGCCCGCCGTAGGTGGTGGCACCGCTCTCGACCAGCTTGCCGGAGGCGCCCTCCGCGCACATGCCGAGCGCCTCGTAGGTCAGCAGCTCGTTGATCGAGAAGCAGTCGTGCAGCTCGACCACGTCCACGTCCTCGATGCCGAGCCCCGAGGCCTCGTACACCTGCCGGGCCGCGGCCTGCGTCATCGGCCGGCCCACCACGTCGATGCAGGTGCCGGAGGCGAACGAGGCCTCGGTGTCGGTGGTCATCGCCTGGGCCACGATCTCCACCGCCCGGTCGTGCAGCCCGTGCTGCACGACGAAGCGTTCGGAGACCACCAGGGCCGCGGCGGCGCCGTCCGAGGTGGGCGAGCACTGGAGCTTGGTCAGCGGCCGGTGGATCTCCTTGGCGGCGAGGATCTCCTCCACCGTGTACACGTCGCGGAACTGCGCGTAGGGGTTGTCGGCGCTGTGCCGGTGGTTCTTCTCGCCGACCGCCGCGAGCTGCGCGGCCGTGGTCCCGTAGCGGTCCATGTGCTCGCGCGCCGCGTCGCCGAAGATCTGGGCGGTCGGCGGGGACATCGCGAAGCCGTGGCCGGCCGCCATGATCCCGTAGTGCCGGGCCACCGGGGACGTCGCGAAGTCACCCCCGTCGGCGCCGCCGCCCAGGGCCCCCTTCTTCATCTTCTCGAAGCCCAGCGCCAGCACGCAGTCGCTGATCCCGCCCGCGACGAACTGCCGGGCCATCATCAGCGCGGTGGAGCCGGTGGCGCAGTTGTTGTTGACGTTGTAGACGGGCACCCCGGTCAGGCCGAGCTCGTAGGCGGCCCGCTGGCCGGCCGTCGAGGCCTGGAAGCAGTAGCCCACCGGCACCTGCTGCACCTGCTCGTAGCCGATCCCGGCGTCCGCCAGGGCGGCCGTGCCGGCCTCCTTGACCATGTCCCAGTACTGCCGATCCCTCGACTCCGGCTTCTCGAACCGGGTCATGCCGACCCCGACGACGTACGACTTCATGCCGGACCACTCCTAGTCCCTGGGAAGGCCGAGAATCCGCTCGGCGACGACGTTGAGCTGGACCTGCGTGGTGCCCCCGGCGATGGTCAGGCAGCGCGACATGAGCACGCCGTGCACCGCCCGGGCGCCGGGCCCCTCGCACACCGCGCCCGCCGGGCCCAGCAGTTCGAGGGCGAGTTCGGCGGTGCGCTGCTGGTGCGGGGTCTGGATGAGCTTGCGGACCGAGGCCCCGGCGCCCGGCTCCAGTCCGGACACCTGCTGGAGGGTGGTGCGCAGCCCGATGCAGGCCAGCGCGTGCGCCTCGGCGGCCAGCGCCCCGATCCGGGCCCGGCCGGCGCCGTCGAGGTCCGCGGAGCGGGCGATCAGGGCCTGAAGGCCGGTGTCGAACGTCATCTGGTCGGCCATGTGCACCCGCTCGTTGCCCAGCGTGTTGCGGGCCACCTGCCAGCCGCCGTCGGGCGCCCCGACCAGGGCGTCCGCCGGGAGGTCGACGTCGTCCAGGTAGACCTCGTTGAACAGGGCCTCGCCGGTGATCTCCTTGAGCGGGCGGATGTCGATGCCCGAGGTGTGCTTCATGTCCACGACGAAGTAGCCGAGGCCTTTGTGCTTGGGTGCCGCCGGGTCGGTACGGGCGAGCAGGATGCCGAAGTCGGCGGTGCGGGCGGAACTGGTCCACACCTTCTGCCCGTTGATCCGCCAGCCGCCGTCCGGGGTGCGCTCGGCCCGGGTGCGCAGGCTCGCGAGGTCCGAGCCGGCCCCCGGCTCGGAGAAGAGCTGGCACCAGGTGAGGTCCCCGCGCAGGGTGGGCAGCACGTAGCGTTCGCGCTGCTCCTCGGTGCCGTAGGCGAGCAGGGAGGGCACCACCCAGGTGGCGATGCCCAGGTCGGCGAGCTTCACCCCGGCGGCCGCCAGCTCCTGCTGGACCACGAGCTGCTGGACGGGCCCGGCGCCGAGCCCGTACGGCGGCGGCAGGTACGGGGCGGCGTAGCCGGTGGGGGCGAGCACCCGGCGGGCGGCGGCCGGGTCCAGGCCGCGCGCGTCCTGGACGACCTCGCGGGCGGCGGCCCGGTGGGCCTCGGCGGCGGCGGGCAGCTCCAGGCGCAGTTCGCGCCGGGCACCGGCCGCGGCGAGCCGTACGGCGCGCAGCCGGTGCCCGTCCCCGGTGCCGAGGAGCTGCCGGGCCACCAGGGCCCGGCGCAGGTGGATGTGGGCGTCGTGCTCCCAGGTGAAGCCGATGCCGCCGAGGATCTGGATGCAGTCCTTGGCGCAGGTCCAGGCGGCGTCCAGGGCGGTCCCGGCGGCCAGGGCCGCGGCCAGGGCCCGTACGTCGGCGCTCTCCTCGGTGCCGGCCGCGGTGGCGGCGTCCCAGGTGAGGGCCCGCGCCTGCTCGACCCGGACGAGCATGTCCGCGCACAGGTGCTTGACCCCCTGGAAGCGGCCGATGGGCCGCCCGAACTGTTCGCGCACCTTGGCGTACTCGGCGGCGGTGTGCAGCGCCCAGGCGGCGGTGCCGCAGGCGTCGGCGGCGAAGAGGACGCAGGCCAGGTCGCGCACGAGCGCGGCGTCGAGGGCGAGCAGCCGGCCGGCCGGGACGGCGAGCCCGCGGGCGCGCACCTCGGCGGTGGGCCGGGTGGGGTCGGCGCTGTCGTGCGGACGGACGTCCAGCGCGGCGGCGTCGACGGCGAACCAGAGCGTGCCGTGGGCGGCCTCCGCGGCGAGCAGGACGAGATCGGCCTCGCCGGCGCCGAGGACCGGGGGCGCGGTCCCGTCGAGCAGATGGCCGCCGCCCTCGACGGCGACGGCGGTCATGCTGCCGGGGCCGAGCGCGACGGCCCCCGTCCGGCTGCCGTCGGCGAGCTCCGCGGCGAGCGCGTCGGCCCCGGCCCGGTGCAGCAGTGCCGAGGCGAGGGCGCCGGACAGGAAGGGCCCCGGCAGCGCGCCGCGCGCGGCCTCCTCCACGACCACGGCGAGGTCGAGCAGGGTCCCGCCCTCCAGGTGCGGGGCGAGCAGCCCCTGCGCGGCGAGCGCGTCCCACCAGCCGGGTCTCCCCCCGGCCGGCGCCGGCCCGTCGAGCAGCTTGTGCACGTCCTCGGGCGGTACGACCCGCGCCACCCACCCGCGCACGGCCTCGGCCAACTCCCGCTGTTCTTGCGTGATTCCGATGCCCATGCGCGGCAGACTAGAACACGTTTCAATCTGACGGAAGGTCAGGTGCACTTCTTCCTGTCCCGCCCCGCGCCCGGGCCCCGCTCGACGCCCGCGGGCGGCGGTGCCCCCGGGCATCGCCCCCTACCCATCGGTAGGGCAGCATGGGCCCCGCACCGTCGCCCGTCCGTACCCGGAGGAACCCATGGCCGCCGCGCCCAAGCCGGAGACCCTCGCCGCTTTCGAGGCGGCCAAGGGATTCATGCCCGTCCGCGAAGGACTGGCCCTGTACGAGGCCGCCGCCGCGGCGGGCTCGCTGGGGCTGCCGCTGCTGGAGGTCGGGACGTACTGCGGGCGGTCCACCCTGCTGCTCGCCGATGCCGCGCGGGAGGCCGGGGTGCCCGCCCTCACCGTGGACCACCACCGCGGCAGCGAGGAGCAGCAGCCGGGCTGGGAGTACCACGACCCGAGCGTGGTGGACCCCGAGGTCGGGCTGATGGACACGCTGCCCACCTTCCGGCGGACCCTGCACAAGGCGGGCCTGGAGGAGCACGTGATCGCGGTCGTGGGGCGGTCCCCGCAGGTCGCGGCCGCCTGGGGCGGCCCGCTCGGCTTCGTCTTCATCGACGGCGGGCACACCGACGAGCACGCCACCGGCGACTACGAGGGCTGGGTCCCGCACCTGGCCGAGGGCGGCACCCTCGTCATCCACGACGTGTTCCCGGACCCGGCCGACGGCGGCCAGGCCCCGTACCGCATCTACCTGCGCGCCCTGGCCTCCGGCGCCTTCGAGGAGGTCTCGGTGACCGACTCCCTGCGCGTCCTGCGCCGCACGGGCCCCGGCATCTGAGACCGCCGCACGGGCCCCGGCATCCGAGGCCCGGCTCCGGGACCGGGACCGGGGCCGGGACCGGGGCCGGGACCGGGGCCGGGACCGGGGCCTCGACCGGGGCCGGGACCGGGGCCGGGACCGGGGCCGCGACCGGGGCCGCGACCGGGGCCGGGCGCCGCGCACCCGACGCGGACCCGGCCCCCGGATGGCCGAGGATCCGGGCGTCGGACGGTTCGTCGGATTAGCATCGCGATGTGCCGTACGACGACAGCCCCCCGCCGCCCGAGTCCACCTCCTCGGTCAGCCCGGACCGTCCCTGGTTCGCGCGCCGCCCCGTGCTCGCCGTCTCGGCGGCCGCCCTCGCCCCCGCCGCGCTCGCCGCCTGGGTCCTCGTCCAGGTGCTGGGCGGGGGCGGAACCCAGGACCGCCCGGTGCCCGCCTCCGCGCAGTCCCCGCACGCGGGGCAGCAGCCGCACGGCGACGCCAAGTCCGGCACCGGCGGGACGCCGGGCGCCGGCGACCCCGCCCCCACCGCCGACCGGGACCGCGACCCGTCCGCCGCCGCGACCCCGGCGCCCGCGCAGAGCCCTGCCCCGGCCGTGGCCGCCAAGGGCCCGCTCACCGGCAAGGTGGTCGTGATCGACCCCGGTCACAATGCGGGCAACTTCCAGCACACCGCGGAGATCGACAAGCAGGTCGACATCGGCACCAACCGCAAGGAGTGCGACACCACCGGCACCACCACCAACGCCGGTTACAAGGAGGCCGACTTCACCCTCGACGTCTCCCGCCGCCTGCGCACGATCCTCCAGGACCAGGGCGTCAAGGTGGTCCTCACCCACGAGGCGGACCGCCCGTTCGGGCCCTGCATCGACGAACGGGCCCGGATCGGCAACCAGGCGAAGGCGGACGCCGTGGTCTCGGTGCACGCCGACGGCGTCTCGGCCGGCAACCGCGGCTTCCACGTCATCCTCCCGGCCAAGGTCAAGGGCGGCGCCGCGGACACCGCCGCGATCGTCGGCCCGTCCCGGCAGCTCGGCGAGCGGATCGCCGGGAACTTCGCCCGGACCACGGGCTCGGCCCCGGCCAACTACCTCGGCGGCGGCACCGGACTGGTGGTCCGTGACGACCTCGGCGGACTCAACCTGTCCACGCAGCCCAAGGTGTTCATCGAGTGCGGCAACATGCGGGACTCCAACGACGCGGCCCTGCTGACCGATCCGCAGTGGCGGCAGAAGGCGGCGCAGGGGATCGCGAACGGCATCGTCGGCTTCCTCGGCGGGTAGCGGTACGGTCACCGTCGCGGACCCCGCACCCCCGGGCGCGCCAACTGTCCGTACGATGGTCCCCGCCCGCGACCGAGACCGAGAAGGACATCCCAAGTGAACATCCGCTCCCTCACTCGAGGCGACGGCGTGGTGATCGGAGCAGCGGTCCTGCTGTTCATCGCGTCGTTCCTCAATTTCTACTCCTTCGAGTGCGGCGGCTTCGCGGCCTGCGAGGACCGCATCCCGAACGCGTGGGACACGGACAGGCTGAACATCGTCCTCCCCTCGATCTTCCTGACCGGCCTGATCGGCGCCGGCCTGATCGTGGCCACCCGTTTCCTGCCGGAGGGTCGCAAGATCGGCGGGCTCACGCCGGCCGGCTGGGGCACCGGACTCTCGGCCGCCGCGGCCTGGTCCGCGCTGTGGGCCATGATCCTCGGCCCGGAGAACTCCGGCCTCGGCGCCGGTGCGATCATCGCGTTCCTGGCCACCGCCGCGGTGGCGGCCGTGGCCGTCGCCGGCCCCAAGCTCCCGGCGCTCGCGGGTCCGCTGCTGCCGACCCCGTCCCCGCAGCAGCCCCAGCCGTACGGCGCCCAGCCGGGCACCGGCTACGGCTACCCGGGCGGCCAGGGCGGCCCGGCCCCGTACGGCGGCACCCCGCAGCCCACGCCCTCGTACGGCGGCCAGCAGGCGCCGGCCCCCGGCCCGGGCGGGCACGAGCCCGCGCAGCCGGCCGCCCCGGCGGCGGACTTCGCGCCGTTCTGGTTCGCGGTGCCGGTGGCCCGTCCGCTCTTCCCGGAGGACGGCTCCCCCACCCCGCTCGCGGAACTGACGCCCGGCACCTGGTACCTGGCGGTCGACCAGCGCGGCCCGAACGTCCTGGTGGCCCAGACCCAGGACGGCCGGCGCGGCGTCCTGAACGACACCTCCGGCATCCAGCGCGGCTGACCCCCGACGCCCGGCGGCCCGCCGACGGGCCGCCGCGCAGCACGGTCGAACTCACGGCCCCCCGCCCTTCCGGGCGGGGGGCCGTTGGCCTACAGTGCCCCGGTGAACGGTCTCTGACGTACCGTCAGGAAACTTCGGTCATGGGACGTGTGGACTGCGCGACGCGCGAAGGGGGCCCGGATGCGCCTGGGACTCGCACTCGGCTACTGGGGACGCGGCCCCGACCCGGCCCACCTCGACCTCGCCACCGAGGCCGAACGCCTGGGCTACGACTCCGTGTGGACCGCCGAGGCCTGGGGCTCGGACGCCTTCACCGCGCTGACCTGGATCGCCGCGCACACCTCCCGGATCCGGCTGGGCACCGCCGTCGCCCAGATGGCCGCCCGCACCCCGACCGCCACCGCCATGCACGCCCTCACCCTGGACCACCTCTCGGGCGGGCGGATGATGCTGGGCCTGGGGCTGTCGGGCCCGCAGGTGGTGGAGGGCTGGTACGGGCGGCCGTTCCCGAAGAGCCCGCTGACCGCGACCCGGGAGTACGTCGACGTGGTCCGTCAGGTACTGGCCCGCAAGGGCCCGGTGACGCTCGACGGCCGGTTCCACACCCACCCCTACGCCGGCCCCGACGGCACGGGCCTGGGCAGACCGCTCAAGCCCATCACCCATCCGCTGCGCGCGGACCTGCCGCTGCTGCTCGGCGCGGAGGGGCCGAAGAACATCGCGCAGACCACCCGGATCGCGGACGGCTGGCTGCCGCTGTACTGGTCCCCCACCCGCACCGACGCCTATGCCGCCGCCCTCACCGACCTGCCCGAGGGCTTCATGGTCGCGCCGATGGCCCGGGCCCGGGTCTGCGAGGACGTCGCCGAGGGGCTGCTGCCGGTCAAGGCCATGCTCGGCTTCTACATCGGCGGGATGGGGCACGCCGCCCGCAACTTCCACGCCGATCTCATGGCCCGGATGGGCTACGAGGAGGAGGCCCGCCGGATCCAGCAGCTCTTCCTGGAGGGACGCCGGCAGGAGGCGGTGCTCGCCGTGCCGGACTCCTTCGCGGACGAGATCTCGCTGGTCGGGCCGCGCGAGCGGATCGCGGAGCGGCTGGAGCTGTGGCGTGCGGGCCCGGTGACCGACCTGCTGGTCACCGCACCGGACCCGCACACACTGCGGGTCCTGGCGGAACTCACCACCTGACCGGCACCGGCCGCCCGGGCGTGCGGGTCAGCCCCTGAGCTGAGAGGTGCTCGGCACCTGGTCGGTGACCTCGACGCCGGCCTTCTTCCCGGCGTCCTTGACCCCGTTGATCACGTTCTCGAACGAGCCGATCTCGGCGTCCCCGACCTCGCCCTTGCGCAGCTTGGCCCCGAGTCCCTTGAGCTGCTCGACCCCGGCCGTCAGCGGGGCCACGGCCTTCGACAGCAGCGGGTCGCCCTTGGCGTTCTCCAGCGCGGCCTTGAGCCGGTTGTACGCGAAGGCGCCCGCGACGGCGGCCTTGATCAGGGCGAAGGTACGCCCCTTGGCGCCCTTCTTGAACTTCCCCGCCTGGTACGGCTTGATGATCCACTGGTACGTCGCCCCGGCCGCGAGGCTGGCGTTGGCGACGAACCGGGTCTTGGCGAACTTCTGCCGCTCCGCCGAGGTGCTGGGCGTGGGTTCGGCGACGGCCTCCATGGCCGCCGTCGATGCCGCCATCGCCTGCTCCGCCTCGGCCACCGAGGCCTCCTCGGCGCTGGTCACCGCCCCCCGGTCCGTACCGGAGCCGCACGCGGTGGCGCCTCCGGCCAGCAACGCACAGGACAGGACGGCCGCCGTCAGGGCGCGGCGGAATCGGGCGCTTGCGGGTACGGACACGCGGGCCTCCGGGGGCGGGACTGAGCCGTCCCCGGCAGCCTCACCCCACCCGCACACCCCCACCACCCGGGCGGGCCGTTCGGGTGCCCCGCCCGGCGGACACCCCTGACGGCCCCGGGTGGCACGGGTTTGGCGCGGGCCGCGCGGGCAAGACGCGGGACATGACCGCACACATACGCGTCCGCTCCCGCAGCCAGGGCACCGCCGCCCGGCTGATCGTCCTGGTGGCGGACGTCCTCGCCCTGATCATCGTCCTGTGGATCGCGCTGTACCTGCTGGGCGCCAACCGCTCCAACGAGGTGGTCGGGTGGATCCACGACGCCGCCACCTGGCTGGCCGGCTGGTCCTACGACCTGTTCACCTTCAGCCGCGAGTGGCTCCAGGTGGTCGTCGGCTACGGCCTGGCCGCCGTGGTCTACGTCCTGATCGGCCACGGCCTGGCCCGCCTGCTCGCCCGGCGCCAGGTCGTCTAGGGCCGGGCCGACCCTGGTCCGCCGGACGGGCCCTGGCCGTGGCAGCAGTCCGGCTCCAGACCGGCCGGCAGGGCGGTCCCGCCGAAGACCGTCGTGGTGGGCTCGTCGCCGCCCAGGGCGGCGACCGCCAGCAGCAGGGAGCCGGCCGTCCACGTGGTCTGCTCGACCGGCCAGACCGCCTCGTCCTCGAAGACGTACCCGGTCCAGTACATGCCGTTCTCGGCCCGCAGGTGCGTGATCGAGCGCAGGATCTCCAGGGCCCGGTCGGACTCGCCCGTCGCCCACAGCGCGAGCGCCAGCTCGCAGCTCTCCCCGCCGGTCACCCACGGGTTCGGCAGGACGCAGCGCACCCCGAGGCCGGGCACGACGAACTCGTCCCAGCGCTCCTCGATCCGCGCCTTGGCCTCGGCGCCGGTGACCGCGCCGCCCAGCACCGGGTAGTACCAGTCCATGGAGTAGCGGCTCTTGTCCAGGAAGCGTTCCGGGTGCCGGCGCACGGCGTGCCCGAGGGCGCCCGCGGCCAGTTCCCAGTCCGGCTGCGGCTCCTCGCGGTGCTCGGCGAGGGCCAGGGCGCAGCGCAGCGCCTGGTGCACCGAGGACGAACCGGTCAGCAGCGCGTCGGTGACGGCCGTTCCGTCGGCCTCCCGCTTCCAGCCGATCTCCCCGCCGGGCTGCTGCAGCCCGAGCACGAACTCGACGGCGGCGAACACCACCGGCCACATCCGCTCGACGAACGCGTCGTCGCCGGTGGCCAGGTAGTGGTGCCAGACGCCGACGGCTATGTACGCGGTGAAGTTGGACTCCTTGCCCGCGTCCTGCGGGACCTCGGTGTCCACCCCGTCCTCGCGGTCGGCGTAGGCGGCGTACCAGGAACCGTCCGGGTTCTGGTGGCGGGCCAGCCAGTCGTAGGCGCGGGCGGCGGCCTCGTGCTCGCCGGCCACGTCCAGCGCCATGGCGGCCTCGGTGTGGTCCCACGGATCGAGGTGGTGCCCGCGGAACCAGGGGATCGCCCCGTCCGGGCGCTGCGCGGCCAGGATGCCGGCGACGGTCTGCGCGGCCTCCTCGGCGGTCAGCACTCCGGGCAGGACCAGGTGTTCGGTGCGCCCGGGGGTACTCACCGGGCCGCGTCCACGGGGAGGTGGGGCTTGGTGGCGTAGGCGACGAAGCTCTTGCCGATCAGCGGGTTCAGGGCCTGTTCGGCGAGCCGCGTGGCCAGCGGCTTCTTCATGATGTCCCAGACCAGCAGCTTGTGGTACGCCTTGACCGGCAGCGCCTTGTCGTTGTCCACGCCGAAGGCGCACTTGAGCCACCAGTAGGGGGAGTGCAGCGCGTGCGCGTGGTGGGTGCCGTACGGCTTGAGGCCGGCGGCCCGCATCTTGCCCAGCAGTTCGTCGGCCCGGTAGATGCGGATGTGGCCGCCCTCGACCTCGTGGTAGGCGTCGGACAGGGCCCAGCAGATCTTCTCCGGCCCGTAGCGGGGGACGGTGATCGCGATCCGGCCGCCGGGGCGCAGCACGCGGACCATCTCGGCGAGCACGCCCTTGTCGTTCGGGATGTGCTCCATGACCTCGGAGATGATGACGACGTCGAAGGAGTCGTCGGGGAACGGCAGGGCCAGCGCGTCGCCCTCCATCGCGGTGGCGGTGGCACCGGCCGGGGCCTCGCCGGCCTCCTTCATGGCCGCGAACCACTTGGCGACCTCGCGGATCTCCTCGCCGTTGCGGTCGAGCGCGACGACCTGCGCACCGCGCCGGTAGCACTCGAACGCGTGCCGGCCGGCGCCGCAGCCCAGATCGAGCACGCGGTCACCGGGGGCCAGCGGGAACCGGGAGAAATCGACGGTCAGCACGGGGTCCTGCTTTCGCGGGGGTCAGCGGGGTCAGCGGGTACTGCGGGAACAGCGAGGTGTACGGGACGTACGGGTCGTACAGGACGACGTACGGGGCGTGCGGGGTTCATCGGCGGGCGAGGCTCCGCGCGGCGATGGCGGACCGGTACTGGGCGACGGTGCCCTCGGCGGCCTTGGCCCAGGTGAAGCGGGCGAGCACCCGCTCGCGGCCGGCGGCGCCGAGCCGGGTGCGCAGCTGCGGGTCGGCCAGCATCCGGGTGAGGGCGCCGGCGAGCGCGTCGGCGTCGCCGGGCGGCACGGCCAGGCAGGTCTCCCCGTCCCGGCCGCTGACCTCGGGGATCGCGCCGCCGGTGGTGGCCACGAGCGGGGTGCCGGTGGCCATGGCCTCGGCGGCGGGCAGCGAGAAGCCCTCGTAGAGCGAGGGCACGCAGGCGACCTGGGCGCCGCGGACGAGGTCGACGAGCTCGCGGTCGCTGATGCCCTTCACGAACTCGATGGCGCCGCCGAGCCCGTACCGCTCGACCGCCTCGGCGACGGGACCGCGCTCGGGCCGCTTGCCGACCACCACGAGGTGGGCGTCGGGCTGCTCGGCCCGCACCTTGGCGAGCGCCTCGACCAGGTGCACGAGTCCCTTGAGCGGGACGTCGGCGCTGGAGGTGGTGACGATCCGGCCGGGCACCTCGGGCACGGACGGGTCGGGCGACCACAGGTCGGTGTCGGCGCCGATGTGCACGACGTGGATCCGCTCCAGCGGCACGTCCAGATCGGCGGCGATCTCCTGCTTGCTGGACCCGGAGACGGTCAGGACCGACGGCAGCCGGCCCGCGACCCGCTTCTGCATGCGGGTGAAGGCGTACCAACGGCGCACCGAGAGCCGCCGCTTGCGGTCCTGGGCCGCTTCGAGCTCCAGCTTGCGGTCGACGGTGATGGGGTGGTGGATCGTGGTGACCAGGGGGGCGCCGAGGTCGGACAGGAGCCCGTAGCCGAGGGTCTGGTTGTCGTGGACGACGTCGAACTCGCCGCGCCGGGCCGCCAGGTGACGGCGGGCCCGCAGGGAGAAGGTGAGCGGCTCGGGGAATCCGCCCGTCCACATGGTGCCGACCTCCAGGAGGTCGATCCAGTCCCGGAACTCCTCGCGGCGGGGCGTGCGGAACGGGTCGGGCTGCCGGTAGAGGTCGAGGCTGGGCAGCTCGGTGAGCACGGCGCCGGACCCCTCGTCGAGCACCGGGTACGGCTGTGCGCCGATCACCTCGACGGAGTGCCCCAGACGGACCAGCTCACGCGAGAGGTGCCGGACGTAGACGCCCTGGCCACCGCAGAACGGGTTCCCCTTGTAGCTGAGCAGCGCGATGCGCAGCGGGCGGTCGCCGTCGGCGGCGGAACCCGCGAAAGGGCTCGTCACCATGGCCTCTGCGGTCACTCTCGGCCCCCTTCTCGGTGCACTTCCGCCAAAACGTAACCGCTCGGATAATGTAGAACAAGTTTCAGACTTGATCCTTCCAGGGGCATTGAATCTACCGGTCGGAAACCACACCGTAAGAGGCGGAGCAGGTGATTCGCGCCACGGCCGCAGCGCCTGCGATGCTGAGGCCCTCGCACCATCGGGGAGCGGCGGACCGCGGCGGGCAGCAGCGGCCGGCGACCCCGGGCAAGAGCTACGGATCAGCGCGTACGAAGCCCACGGAAAACGCCACGGAACGGGACACATGACAGCGCAAGCCAAGGCGGTCACCACACCGGCGTCCCCGCCGCTGACGGAGCGGCAGGAGGCACGCCGGCGCCGGATCCTGCACGCCAGCGCCCAACTCGCCAGCCGGGGCGGGTTCGACGCGGTGCAGATGCGTGAGGTCGCGGAGCTGTCCAGCGTGGCGCTGGGCACCCTGTACCGCTACTTCCCGTCCAAGGTGCACCTGCTCGTGGCCACCATGCAGGACCAGCTCCAGCACATGCACACCACGCTGCGCAAGCGGCCGCCGGCCGCGCAGGAGCCCGCGGCCCGGGTCGCCGAGACCCTGATGCGCGCCTTCCGCGCCCTCCAGCGCGAGCCGCACCTGGCGGACGCCATGGTCCGGGCGCTGACGTTCGCCGACCGCAGCGTGAGCCCCGAGGTGGACACCGTCTCCCGGCTCACCACCGCGATCATCCTCGACGCGATGGGCCTGGACGGCCCGCCCGACGCGGCGCAGCTGTCGGCGGTCCGGGTGATCGAGCACACCTGGCACTCGGCGCTGATCACCTGGCTGTCGGGGCGGGCGTCGATCGCCCAGGTGAAGATCGACATCGAGACGGTCTGCCGACTGATCGACCTGACGGCTCCACCGGAATCGACCGGAACCCGCCGCTCGTAGGCGGGCGGGGGCCTGCGGGGCCGCCTGGACGGTCGGCGGCGGGGCCGTCGGGACGGTCGGCGGCGGGGCCGTCGGCACGATCGGGCCCGCCGGCCGGGCCGGTCGGCTCGGCCCGGCCGGCCGGGCCGCCCCCTGTCCTCTTGCTCCTCCGGCGCGACCCCCTTCACTCCTCCGGTGGGAACACCGCCTCCCCGCTCCCCAGCAGCGTGATCATGATCGCCTCGACCGGGCAGCCCTCCGCCGCCGCGAGCACCGGCTCGTTCGCGTCGGTCTGCGCCGCCCGCGGGTGGGACTGCCGGGCGGAGTCCAGCCGGAAGCCGTCCGGTGCGTGGTTCACGCACATCCCCGAGCCGATGCACACGCCCCGGTCCACCTCGACCTGCCAGCGGTCCCCCATCAGACGGCCGCCTCGGGGTCCGGGTAGCCGGCGGGCAGGTGGATCATCTTCTGCTCCAGGTACTCGCTCAGGCCCTCCGGCCCGAACTCCCGGCCCACGCCGCTGTTCTTGTAACCGCCGAACGGGCCCATCATGTCCAGGCTGAAGGTGTTCACGTTGTACGTGCCCGTCCGGATCCGGCGGGCGAAGTCGATGCCGCGCTCCACGTCGCCCGACCACACGCTGCCGCTGAGCCCGAACTCGGAGTCGTTGGCGATGCGCGCCGCCTCGTCCTCGTCGCCGTAGGGGATCAGGCAGACCACCGGCCCGAAGATCTCCTCGCGGGCGACCCGCATGCCGTTGTCGACGTCACCGATGAGGGTCGGCTCCACGTACCAGCCGCGGTCCAGCCCGGCCGGCACCCCGCCGCCGGCGAGGATCTTGGCGCCCTCCTCCTGGCCGAGCCGGATGTAGTCCAGGGAGCGCTGCTGCTGGCGCTCGGCCACCAGCGGGCCGATCTGCGTGGCCGGGTCCAGCGGGTCGCCGACCACCTGCGCCGAGACCGCCGCCACCAGAGCCTCGGCCACCTCGTCGTAGCGGCTGCGGGGCGCGAGGATACGGGTCTGGGCCACGCACGCCTGGCCGTTGTTCATCCATCCGGACTGGACGAGTCCGGGCACAGCGGCCGTCAGGTCCGCGTCCGGCAGGACGACGGCGGCGGACTTGCCGCCGAGTTCCAGGGTGACCCGGGTGAGGTTGCGCGAGGCCACCTCCATCACCCGCCGGCCGGCTCCGACCGAGCCGGTGAAGGCGACCTTGTCCACGCCGGGGTGCCCGACGAGGTACTCGCTGACCTCGCGGTCGGCCGGCAGGATCGACAGCACCCCTTCCGGCAGCCCGGCCTCGCGGGCGATGTCGGCCAGGATGTACGAGTCCAGCGGCGACTCCGGCGAGGGCTTGAGGATCACCGTGGACCCGGTCAGCAGCGCCGGCGCCAGCTTGGCCGCCGCCACGAACTGCGGGACGTTCCAGGGGATCACGGCCGCGACCACACCGACCGGCTCGCGCCGCACCAGGATCGGCCCGAGCACGCCGGCGCGGCGCTCCTCGTACGGGTAGGCGCGCGCGACCTGGATCGCAGCGTCGTAGACCATCATCGCGCCGAGGGCCTGGGCGAGGACGCTCCAGGAGTAGGGGGAGCCGTTCTGCGAGCTGATCGACCGGGCGATCTCCTCGTGCCGGACGGCGATGGCGTCCTTGATCCGCGTGACGACCGCGATCCGCTCCTCCAGCGAGGTCCGCGGCCACGGCCCCTCGTCGAACGCCGTGCGCGCGGCGGCGACGGCGGCGTCCACATCGGCCCGCGAGGCGTGCGGGACCCGGCCGATGACCTGCTCGGTGTGCGGTGAGACGACTTCGATGATGTCGCTGCCCAGCGGATCGACCCACTCCCCGCCGATGAACAGCTGTCCGTGGTCCACGAGCTCGGTCATGGCTGATGCCTCCTGCGGCTGCCGCGCAATGCCCTGACGGCTGACGGTGTTTCAGAACTGATACCAGTTCTAGTTGCCGGAGTCCACGGGCAGGAGGCCGGAAGATCCGAGCACTGGTCAGGAGCGCCCAGGGATGGTCGACTTGGGCTACCACTGCAACAGGTTCTCGTCCGGAGAGGCGGCATCGGCATGACAGAGGCAGAGCGGGAGCGGGGGGCGGGGGTGGTGGT
>NZ_RPRY01000769.1 GCF_003949795.1 Streptomyces sp. WAC06614 | reverse complement strand
CCCCTACGGAGATTTCCATGAGTGGTTACTACGATTTGAAGCGCAGCGGCGACCAATACATGTTTAACCTCAAGGCCGCCAATCATGAGGTCATCCTGACCAGCGAGCGCTACACCAGCAAGGCCAGCGCCCTGGAAGGCATTGCCTCGGTCCGCCAGAATTCGCCGGTGGATGCGCGCTACCAGCGCAAGACGGCCACCAACGGCTCGCCCTTTTTCAACCTGACCGCCACCAACGGGCAAATCATCGGCCATAGCGAGATGTACTCCAGCGCCGCGGCCCGCGACAACGGCATCGAATCGGTCAAGAGCAACGGCCCCACCCCCACGGTCAAAGACAACACCTGAACGTGGACAGGGGCGGCGGCACCACTCCAACCGCCACTGTTTCGCAGAGAGGGCGCGGGGGGCTGCGATTCATCGCCGTTCCCCGCCCCACGCCGCACTCGGCAGGCCTGGTGCAAGAGGCCATCCGGCCCCTGCGATCCCCCCGCGCGTTTTCAAACGAGCAATCAGTCCACCTGCGCGCCCGACTGCTTGACCGCCTTGCCCCACTTGTCGACCTCGCCGGCGATGAACGCGCCGGTGGCCTCGGGCTTCATCGGCATCGGTTCCGCGCCGCGATCACGGAAGAACTTCTGCATCTCCGGCGTGCCCAGCACGTGGCCGATCTGCTGGCTCAGGTAGTTGGTAAT
>NZ_RPRY01000768.1 GCF_003949795.1 Streptomyces sp. WAC06614 | reverse complement strand
TTGCCGCCGATCAGGACGTCGGTGGCGCGGTTGATGCCGTCGATCAGGGAGTGGCGGCAGCCGTACTTGTTGTCGAACTTCGACTTGGTGACGGCGTCGTTCACGTTGATCGCCGGGAAGAGCAGGGTGCCGGCCTGCATCATCTCGTAGAGGCGGTGGACGCCGGTGGTGGTCTCCTCGGTCACGCCGCGGATGTCGGACGCGAGCTGCGTCCACTTCTGCGGGCTCTCCTTCAGCGTGCGGTTGAGCAGCGTCAGGATGTGGCCGTACTCCTCGGAGTCCGCGGTGGACGGGTCCGGGGCGGAGCCGGCCTTCTCGAACTCGACGCCCTTGTGGACGAGGAGGGTGGCGTCACCACCGTCGTCGAGGATCATGTTCGGGCCGCCGGTGGGGGTGCCCGGCCAGGTCAGGGCCTGCTCCGTGCACCACCAGTACTCCTCCAGGGTCTCGCCCTTCCAGGCGAAGACCGGGACGCCCTGCGGGTTCTCCGGGGTGCCGTTCGGGCCGACGGCGATGGCGGCGGCCGCGTGGTCCTGGGTGGAGAAGATGTTGCAGGAGGCCCAGCGGACCTCGGCGCCGAGGGCGACCAGGGTCTCGATCAGGACGGCCGTCTGCACGGTCATGTGCAGCGAGCCGGTGATCCGGGCGCCGGCCAGCGGCTGCGTGGCGGCGTACTCCTTGCGGATCGACATCAGGCCC
>NZ_RPRY01000767.1 GCF_003949795.1 Streptomyces sp. WAC06614 | reverse complement strand
GGAGAACGCCGACACCATGGACCACGTCCAACCCAGGTCCAGGGGCGGCCGCACCGAGTGGCTGAACGCCGTCGCCGCCCACGCCTCGTGCAACGAGCGCAAAGGCAACCGCACCCCGTCCGAGGCCGGCATGCCCCTCCTCTGGCAACCCTGGGTACCAACCCGCGCAGAGCTCGTCATAGACACATGACGGGCATTTTTTATGCCCGGAGTTCTCCACAGATGTGAAATCGGCGGCTCCCGGGCGGTCGAATCGCGGCAAGTTGAGGATTCATGCCCAAGAACTTGCCGTGATGGCGTCGATCCGGGGTGGTGTGTTCACCCGGGCCGACGCGCGTGCCTGTGGGTACGTCGACGCTGATATCGACTCCTTGCTCGGCTCCGGTGCCTGGCGCCGGATCCGGCGGGGGACCTATGCCGCTCATCGTTCACTCATGCTCGTCACCGACGAGGTTCTGTACCTGCGCCGGATCCACAACGTCCTGCGGACCAGCGGTCCCACCGTGTTCGCGAGCCATCAGTCGGCCGCGGCATTGCATGCCCTGCCGGTCTGGGGCCTCGACCTGACGCGCGTCCACCTGACCGCGCCGGACGGCCGCTCCGGGCGGGCGCGTGGCGTCCACCGGCACATTCGCGACCCGGTCGGCCCCGGCCTCCAGCTGTGGAACAAGCTCCGCATGGTCTCGCCGGCCCGCGCGATCGC
>NZ_RPRY01000766.1 GCF_003949795.1 Streptomyces sp. WAC06614 | reverse complement strand
GGGCGTCACCGTCGCCAGGTACGAACGGGCCGCAGCGGTGCTGATCAGGGCGGCCCCGCCCGCCCCGATCAGCACCGCTGCGGCCCGTTCGTACCTGGCGACGGTGACGCCCCGGGCGGAAGGTTCCTCCGCCGGTTACAGCCGCGACCTGTTCCCGCACTGGAGCACCGTCTCGGGCAGCTGCAACACCCGCGAGACCGTCCTCAAGCGCGACGGCGTGAACGTCGTGACCGACTCCTCCTGTGCCTCCGTCAGCGGAAGCTGGTACTCCGAGTACGACGGCGCCACCTGGACCGCCGCCTCCGACCTCGACATCGACCACGTCGTCGCCCTCTCCGAGGCCTGGAAGTCCGGCGCCAGCTCCTGGACCACCGCCAAGCGCCAGCAGTTCGCCAACGACCTCACCCGCCCGCAGCTCATCGCCGTCACGGACAACGTCAACCAGGCCAAGGGCGACCTCGACCCGGCCAAGTGGATGCCGCCGCGCGCCGCGTACCACTGCACGTACGCGCGGATGTGGGTCACGGTCAAGCAGTACTGGGGCCTGAGCATGGACTCCGCCGAGAAGGCCGCCCTGGTGAACACCCTGAACGGCTGCTGAACGGCCGCTGCCGCTCGGGCCCGGCCCGCGTCCGCCCGCTCCGGCCGCGCCCCGGGTGCCCGGGGCGCGGCCGGAGCGGGCGGACGCGGGCCGGGCCCGAGCG
>NZ_RPRY01000765.1 GCF_003949795.1 Streptomyces sp. WAC06614 | reverse complement strand
CCCCGAGCTCCCCCTCCCCGCCTGGGCCCAGGGCATCCGCCTCGGCGGACGGGTCACGACCGAGCAACTCGTCTTCGCCTTCTACGAGGGCGCCAAGCTCGCCACCCTCCTCATCTGCATCGGCGCCGCCAACGCCCTGGCCAGCCCCGCCCGGCTCCTGGCCTCCCTCCCGGCCGCCCTCTACGAGGCCGGGGTCGCCGTGGTCGTCGCCATGACCTTCGCGCCGAACATGGTCGCCGACGTCGCCCGCCTGCGAACCGCCCGCCGGCTGCGCGGCCGCCCCACCGGCGGCGTCCGTGCCGTGCTCCAGATCGGCCTGCCCGTCCTCGAAGGCGCGCTCGAACGGTCCGTCGCCGTCGCCGCCTCCATGGACGCCCGCGGCTACGGCCGCACCGCCCAGGTCCCGCCCGCCGTCCGCCGCACCACCACCGCCCTCACCCTCGGTGGCCTCCTCGGCGTGTGCGCCGGCACGTACGGCCTGCTCGCCGCCGAGGGCGCCGGCTACGGACTCCCCGTCCTCCTCCTCGGCCTCGCCCTGGCCCTGGCCGGCCTCCACCTGGGTGGGCGACGTAGCGTCCGGACCCGGTACCGGCCCGACCGGTGGGGCGTACGGGCCTGGCTGGTGGCCGGGTCCGGTGCGGCCGTGGCCGCGCTGATGATCTGCGCGGCCACCGTCGCCCCCGCGGCCCTGGCCCCCGGAGTGGTCCCGCTC
>NZ_RPRY01000764.1 GCF_003949795.1 Streptomyces sp. WAC06614 | reverse complement strand
CCACCCAGCAGCAGACCTCCCCACCCGAGGCAGCGTCGGCCTCAACACCCCCGGCCGTCTCGCCAGCGTCGGCACGGACCACACCGACCCGACCCGGGCCCGCGCCTTCTTCCTCTTCAAGTCCCCGCCGCTGGCCTACGACCGCCACGACCCCGAGGCCCACAAAAGCCTCGTCCGCCGGGCTTTCGGCGACCTCGGCTGGCAGGTCCCGCACCTGCTCGACACCCTCGCCCCCGCCACCGACCTCTACTTCGACTCCATCAGCCGCGCGGACGTGCCCTCCTGGTCCACCGGCCGCATCGCCCTCGCCGGCGACGCCGCCTGCGGCGCGACCATCGGCGGCATGGGCACGGGCACGGGCGTCGTCGCCGCGTACGTCCTCGCCGCCGAACTCGCCCGCACCCCCGAGGCCCCCCACACCGCGTTCGCCCGCTACGAGACCCGCTTGCGCGCACACGCCGAGAACTGCCAGAAGGGCGGCGACCGTACGGGCCCGTTCCTCGCCCCGGCCACCCGCACAGGCCTCCGCCTACGCAACACCCTCCTCAGCCGCCCCCGGGTCCTCGCCTGGATGCTGAACCAGGGCAAAAAGGCAGCAACCACCCTCCCCCTGCATTAACGCCGTTAACGCTGCTGCCCCCACGGACCATTAACGCCGTTAACGCTGCAGCCCCCCGCAGACCATTAACGCCGTTAACACCCACCCCACCCCGGGA
>NZ_RPRY01000763.1 GCF_003949795.1 Streptomyces sp. WAC06614 | reverse complement strand
AAGTCCACCTTCCTCTCGATGGCCGGCGGACTCCTGTCCCCCACCACGGGGCGGGTCCGCGTCTTCGGCCAGGACGCAGGCTCCTCGCACGCCCGCGCCACCACCGCCCTGCTCAGCCAGGACAAGCCCCTCTACCGCGGCTTCCGCGTCGCGGAGATCCTGCGGATGGGCGCCGAACTCAACCCCCTCTGGGACGAGGAGACCGCCGTACGCATCGTCGACGGGGGTTCCGTACCCCTGCGGGCGCGGGTCTCCTCCCTGTCCGGCGGTCAGCGCACCCGCGTCGCCCTCGCCCTCGCCTTCGGCAAGCGGCCCGAGCTGCTGATGCTGGACGAGCCCATGGCCGACCTCGATCCCCTGGTGCGCCACGAGGTCTCCGCCCTGCTGCGGGACGAGGCCGCGGCGCGCGGCACCACGGTGCTGCTCTCCTCCCACGTCGTCGGCGAACTCGCCGGCCTGTGCGACTACGTCGCCGTCATCAGCTCCGGCAGCGTCCGACTGGCCGGTGCCATCGAGGAACTGCGGGCCGCGCACTGCGCGGTCCCGGCCGACGACCCGTACCCGGCCGATGAACGGATCGCGCAGTTGCCCACCGAGCCGTTCACGATCCTGCGCGCCGACCCCACGACCGTGCCCCGGGGTGCCGTACCGACGCTCGAACACCTCCTCATGGCCTACCTCCAGGCGCCCGACCCGGACCCCTTCCTCACCTCGGAC
>NZ_RPRY01000762.1 GCF_003949795.1 Streptomyces sp. WAC06614 | reverse complement strand
CTTCCAGGCCTGCACCCGCCTGCGCCACACCATCGACGAAGCCCTCGCGCAACGCCGCACCACCGAAACCGACCACGGCGACCTGCTCTCGATGCTGCTGAGCGCGCGCGACACCGACGGCCGCGGACTGACCGACACCGAAATCTCCGACCAGGCCGTCACCTTCCTCATGGGCGGCGCCGAAACCGTCGGCTGCACCCTCTCCTGGGCCCTGCACACCCTCACCCAGCACACCGGCCTCGAAAAGCGCCTGCACCAGGAGGTCGACACCGTCCTGGCCGGCCGCCGCCCCACCCACGCGGACTTGCCCCGGTTGACATTGACCCGCCAGGTCGTCGACGAAACCCTGCGCCACTACCCCCCGGCATGGATGGTCACCCGCACGGTCACCACCGACACCGAGATCAACGACCACCCCGTCAAAGCCGGCACCACCGTCGTCTACAGCCCCTACCTCATCCACCACCGCCCCGACCTCCACCCCGAACCCAGCCACTACGACCCCGACCGGTGGGCACCCGAACGCCCCCAGCCACCGCGCCAGGCCTTCGTCCCCTTCGGCACCGGCGCCCGCAAATGCATCGGCGAACAGTTCGGACTCATCGAAACCACCCTCGCCCTGGCCACCATCACCAGCCACTGGCACCTGCGCCCCCTGCCTGACGCCGCCCACGTCCGCCCCAAACTCGTCGCCACGCTCATCCCGCGCGGACTACGCC
>NZ_RPRY01000761.1 GCF_003949795.1 Streptomyces sp. WAC06614 | reverse complement strand
GGGCGGGGTCCGGCGGGGGGTGCGCTGGGAGGCGTGGCCGTGCTGGCGGCGGTGCTCGTCGGGTGCGAGGTGGCGCCGGCGCCGCAGCCGGCGCCCGGGCCGACGGCCAGGAGCGGCCGGCCCGAGGGGACTCCGGGAACGGCGCGGGTGACGCCCTCGCCGGGCGGCGGTTCCGGTGGGGCCGAGGCCTGTCCGGCGGGCGGGGTCCGGCTGTCCGAGGGGCCCGGGGACGCGGCCATGGGGCTGCGGGTGGCGTCGGTGCGGCTGGTGAACTGCGGGACGGGGTCCTACGCGCTCGACGGCTGGCCCGAGGTACGGGTGCTGGACCGGGGCGGGGCCCCGGTGCCGGTCGACATCGGGCACGGGTCGTACGGGGTGGCCGGCGGGACGCGGTTCGACGAACCGCCGGAGCCGGTCGTGCTCCGGCCGGGCGAGGAGGCGTCGTTCGGGCTGCTGTGGCGCAACACGGTCACCGACGTGAACGGCCCCGCCCCGGAGGGCCGCTCCCTGGAGGTCCGGCCCCGCCCGGGCGCACCCGTCCTCTCCCTGACCCTCACCGCCCCGGTGGACCTGGGCAACACCGGACGCATGGGCCTGAGCCCCTGGTCCGCGGTGACCCGCTAGCGGGTCCCGCGGACCAGGGGCTCAGGCCCGTGCGTCCGGTGTTGCACAGGTCCACCCGGGCCGTGACGGCCAGGCACAGGACGGACGCGCCCGGACG
>NZ_RPRY01000760.1 GCF_003949795.1 Streptomyces sp. WAC06614 | reverse complement strand
GGCCGGGACGGGTTTCACCCGTTCGGTGGATCTGCGGGCGTGCGGCCGTGTGACAAAACGATAGTGACACTCCGTCATGGTCCGCAGGTCCCCCGTCCCGGCCCGGCCACTTCCGGCCGGCCGAGAAGGAGAGTGCCGTGCCCCGTCCTGCCCGAAGGCCGACCCGCCCGATCCCAGCCCTGACCGCCGCCGCCGCCGCCGCGGCCTTGGCCCTGACCCCCCTCCTCCCGACGCCCGGCGCCCGCGCAGCGGCCCCCGTCCCGGTGCTCCGCGCTGCCGCCGCGGCCGAGGCTCCGGAGCCCGCCTGCGCAGCGGCGGCTCCGTCGCCCGCCCGTACGGCGGCCCCTGCACACGCACACCCCGCGGGCGCCGCCGCGGTCCCCGCGGGCCGGGCGTGGGCGGCCCTGGAGCCCGCCCGTACGGCGGCCCCTGCACACGCGCTCGGCGCGGCCGCCGCCGCGGTGTCCGGAGCCGCAGTCCGACCCGCCGTCCCGGCGGCGTCGGCCGCGACCGACGCCCGCGGTGGTGGCGGCTCGTGCTCGCCGCGGGTGTCGGAGCCTCGGGTCGTGGCCCGTTACGATCGTGCGGCGGGTCAGACCCCGGAGAACCTCGTGCTGGAGCCGGACGGTTCCGTCGACCTGACCTTCGCCGCCGCCCGCCAGGTCGCCCGCTTCGACACGTTGCGCGGCACACGGGTGCTCGCCACCCTGCCCGCCCCCGAC
>NZ_RPRY01000077.1 GCF_003949795.1 Streptomyces sp. WAC06614 | reverse complement strand
GCCGAGCTGGTCGTCGTCGAGGTAGTCGGGGGTGCGGGAGGCGAAGAGGGACTGGCGGGCGTCCTTGTCGCCGCCGGCGCCGGTGAAGCCCTGCTCGTCGCCGTAGTAGACGACCGGGTTGCCCCGGGAGAGGAACATCAGCTCGTTGGCCAGCCGGTAGCGGGCGAGGAGTTCCTGCTCCCCCGCGCCGGCGTGGTCCTGCTTCAGGAAGGCCCCGAAGCGGCCCATGTCGTGGTTGCCGAGGAAGGTCACCTGCTCGTAGGCGTTGGCCTTGCCGCTGGTGTAGCGGTGGTCCTGGGCGAAGACCCCGGCGAGCCGGTCGGCTCCGGCGCCCTGGGAGGCGTAGGCGCGTACGGCGTCCTGGAAGGGGAAGTCGAGGGTGGCGTCGAGCCGGCCGCGGGTGACGTACGGGGCGGTGACGGCGGGGTCGGCGGAGTAGACCTCGCCGAACATGAAGAAGTCCGGGCGGCCGCGCTGTGCGGCGTAGGAGTCGAGGGCGGTGGCCCAGCGGGTCCAGAAGTCCATGTTCACGTGCTTGACGGTGTCGATGCGGAAGCCGTCGACGCGGAAGTCGTGGACCCACTTCTCGTAGATCTTCTGCATGCCGGTGACGGCCTCGGGCCGCTCGGTCCACAGGTCGTCCAGGCCCGCGAAGTCGCCGCGTTCGCTGGACTCGCCGGCAAAGGTGGAGTCGCCGCGGTTGTGGTAGAGGGCGGGGTCGTTGAGCCAGGCCGGGACCTTGAGGTTCTCCTTTCCGGCGGGGACGACGGGGGTGCGCGGGAAGGTGTCGCGGTCGACGGCCGGGAAGGGCCGCCGGCCGTCGGCGTAGTCGGCGTCGTCGAAGGGGACGCCGTCCTTGGTGAGGTAGGGGAAGGCGCCCTGCGACAGGTAGGCGGAGGAGCGTTCCTCGTACTGGACGACGTCGGCGGTGTGGTTGGTGATGACGTCGAAGAAGACCTTCATGCCCTTGGCGTGGGCGGTGTCGATCAGCCGGGTCAGGTCGGCGTTGGTGCCGAAGTGCGGGTCGACCTGGGTGAAGTCGGTGATCCAGTAGCCGTGGTAGCCGGCCGAGGCCTGGTCGCCGGTGCCCTGCACGGGCTGGTTCTTGAAGATCGGCGCCAGCCAGATGGCGGTGGTGCCCAGGCCCTTCACGTAGTCGAGCCGGTCGGTGAGGCCCTTGAGGTCGCCGCCCTGGTAGAAGCCCTTGTCGGTGGGGTCCAGGCCGGTGGTGAGGCGGTCGCCGGTGAGTCCGCCGCGGTCGTTGGCCGGGTCGCCGTTGGCGAACCGGTCCGGCAGCACGAAGTAGAACTGCTCCCGGGTCAGGTCGTGGCGGGCGGGCTCGGCGGCCAGCGCCTTGTCCGAGGGCGGGCCGGGCGGCGCCGCGGCGGCCGCCGGCAGGGCGGGCAGGAGCGCGACCGCCAGGGCGGCGGCGACGGTGCCCGCGGCGGTGCGCAGGGCTGGGCGTATCACGGCAGGACTCCTTGGCTGGGGCGGAACGGCGCGGCGGCGGATCAGGGGCGCCAGGTGTCGGTCAGCGTGACCGTGCCGCTCGCGGGGACGGTGGCGGTGCGGTTGGCTCCGCTCTCCCAGGTGACGTTGCCGGCCGCGTCCTTGCGGAGGTACTTGTACGCGAAGGAGGTGCCGGCGGGGAGGGCGACGTCGAGCTTCCAGACCGGGTAGGCGGCCGGGTCGAGCTTGAGGGCGGCGCCGGTGTTCCAGCCGCCCAGGCCGGGCTGGTCGCCGGTGACGTAGATGTTCTGGCCGGGGACGGTGGTGGCGTCGACGGCGAAGGCGGCGCCGGCGGCCGCGGCGGGGCCGCAGGAGCGGGCGCCCACGTGCAGGGCGAGGGCGGTTTCCGCCGGGACGGTGGCGGTGAACTGGCCGGAGCCGTTCACGGTGACGGTGCGGCCGCTCTGCACGTCGCAGTAGGTGCCCGCGGGCAGCGCGGACTGGAAGGTGCGGCTGAGGGCGGTGCCCTCGTGGTTGATGACGACGTAGGCCTTGGTGCCCCGGCCGAAGGCGATCCGGTCGGTCCCGTCGTCCCACCAGTTCGTGACGCCCTGACCGCGGGCCACGTTCCGGAAGGCGACCATCGAGGCGATCTCGCGCCAGGCGTGCTGGCACTTCCAGCCGTCGGAGTAACAGGCTTTGACGCTGCCGCCGTTGGGCGGGCCGGCGTCCTTGTCGGTCCATTCGTAGCCGGAGTGGACGTCGGGCGAGCCGTAGGGCCAGGCCAGCATGAAGACGTTGGCGAGGGTGTAGGCGGAGCCGGCCTTGTAGGTGAGGGTGTCGCCGACCCGTTCGGTGTCGTGGTTGTCGACGAACACGCCGGCCTTGCCGGAGGCCATGTACCCCCATCCTTCGCCGAAGTTCTTCAGGTAGGCGAGGTTCTCGTCCTGGAAGACGCGCTTGAGGTCCCGGGCGTAGCGGAATTCCTGCACGTCGCCGTTGCCGAGGTACTCGGCGGGGTCCACGGCCTCCCCGGCGCCGTGGATGGCCTCCTGCTTCCAGTAGGCGTCGGGCTTGGTCAGCCGGGACTTGATGTTCGCGAGGTCGGCGGCGGGCATGTGCTTGGCGGCGTCGATCCGGAACCCGTCGACGCCGAGGGACAGCAGGTCGTCGAGATAGGCGGCGATCCGCCCGCGCACGTACTCCTCGCCGGTGTCGAGGTCGGCGAGCTGGACGAGTTCGCAGTTCTGGACGTCGGCCCGGTTGCGGTAGTCGCTGATGGTGGCCCGGCAGTCGTCCATGTCGGCCCCCGAGTACACACCGGGGTAGTGGTACTTCGTATACGAGGACCCGCCCGTCCCGACCCCGTCCCCGGCGGCCATGTGGTTGATGACGGAGTCGGCCACGACCTTCACCCCGGCGGCGTGGCAGGTGTCGACCATGTTCTTGAACGCGGCCCGGTCGCCGAGCCGCCCGGCGATCCGGTAGCTGACGGGCTGGTACGAGGTCCACCACTGGGGCCCCTGGATGTGCTCCTGCGGCGGCGACACCTGGACGTACCCGTACCCGGCGGGGCCGAGGGTGTCGGTGCAGGCCTTGGCGACGGAGTCGAACCGCCACTCGAACAGCACGGCGGTGACGTCCTTCTCGCCCGGCGGGACGGCGACGGCGGGCGTGGCGGCGGACACGGTCGCGGCGGCGAGGGTCGCGGCCGCGACCAGGGCTCTGACGCTGCGACGGGAGGTGCGGGTGAGGCGCATGGGGGGTCTCCTCCTGGCGGAGAGGCGGGGATGGTGGCGACCGTAGGGGCGACCCCGCACTGTTGCAAGACCTTGCGCAAGAGATTGCAGAATTGTTTCCGACCCGCGCGCTGTTTCCGACCCACGCACTGTTTCCGGCCCGCACCCGGTTTCGAGCCGCCCACGGCAAGGGCCCCCCGCTCCGGCGAGGGAGCGAGGGGCCCGGCCACCGGCCCGGTCGGCCTCAGCAGGCGCCGGAGATGGGGGTGTGCCCGACGTAGGTCACCCCGCTGCGGTTGATGTCGACCGTCTCACCGGCGAGGCCCATGGTGTTGCTCGCCCAGACGGCCTGGTTCCAGGGCGTGTAGACGACGAAGTTCCCGTCGCCCTGGTAGATCGCGTAGTTCTGCGCACCGTTGTTGGTCCCGGAGGCCCAGCAGACCTTCGTGAAGCCGTACCGGACGTCGGACTTGTACTGCACCAGGTTGCCGTCGGTCTGCATGACCAGCTTGTACTGGATGTAGCCGTTGATGTACGGGTTCCAGTCCATGCGCGAGATGGACTCGCCGGGCGAGAGGCTCTCCCCCCGGTAGAGCCGGTCCCCGTAACCGTGGGCGGCGGACGCGGGCCCGGCGCCCGCCAGCAGCCCGCCGGTGACGAGAGCGGTGACGGCCAGCGCCCCGGTGGCGGCACGACGCAGTTTCGTGAGCATGACGATCCCCTCCTGGAAGGACGCGAGGCCCTCCCGGCCTCGGCCCCCCGATGCTCGAACGCCGCCCGCACGCCCGCGATCCTTTCGGCTGCGGCCGAAAGGTGACGCCGCGGCCGGGACCACAGCCGTGCGGGGCGGTCGCAGGAACGGGGCGGCGCCGGGGCCCGTGGGGGTCCCGGCGCCGGGCGGGGTCTCGGGGGGTCCCCGAGTTCAGGGGGCCGGAGGGTGCGAGGTCGAGCCGCGCACGACCAGCTCCGGCTGGAAGACGAACTCCGTGCGCTGGACCGGGGTCCCGCCGACCGCCTCCAGCAGGGCGCCCACCGCCGCCGTGGCCATCGCCCGGACCGGCTGGCGGACCGTGGTCAGCGGCGGATCGGTGAACGGGATCAGCGGGGAGTCGTCGAAGCCCACGACCGAGACGTCCTCGGGCACCCGCAGCCCCCGCTCCCGTGCCGCCCGGACGACTCCCAGCGCCATCGGGTCGCTGCCGCACACGATGCCGGTGCAGCCCCGGTCCAGCAGCGCGCCGCCGGCCGCGTGGCCGCCCTCGACCGTGAACAGCGTCGGCTGCACGTCCCCGTCCTCGACCGGCCGCCCCAGCTCCGCCACGGCCGCCCGGAACCCCTCCGCCTTGCGGGCCGAAGGGACGTACCGGGTCGGGCCGATGGCCAGGCCGATGCGCTCGTGGCCGAGGTCGGCCAGGTGCCGGACCGCCATGCGGGCGGCGGCCCGGTCGTCCGGCGACACGAACGGCGCGTTGACGTGCTCGTTGAAGCCGTTGATCATCACGAACGGCACGCCCCGCGCCGCCAGCCGCTGGTACCGCGCCGGGTCCGTGGCCGTGTCCGCGTGCAGCCCGGACAGGAACACGATGCCGGTGACCCCGCGCTCCTCCAGCTGCTCGACGAGCTCGTCCTCCGTGGCCCCGCCCGGCGTCTGCGTGCACAGCACCGGCGTGTACCCGTGCCCGGCCAGCGCCTGCTCGATGACCTGCGCGAACGCCGGGAAGATGGGGTTGGTCAGCTCGGGTATCAGCAGCCCGACCAGCCCGTTGCTGCGGCGCCGCAGCCGCACCGGCCGCTCGTAGCCCAGCAGGTCCATGGCGGCCAGCACCTTGTGCCGGGTCCCGGCCGCCACGCCCGCCTTGCCGTTGAGCACACGGCTGACGGTCGCCTCGCTGACCTGGGCCTGCGCGGCGATGTCCGTCAGCCGGAGAGGGGAGGTCACCCCGACGTCACCTGCCACCACACCGTGGTGTCGGCCGGCAGGACACCGGCCGGGCCCAGCTCGCCCGAGGCCAGCAGCGGCACGCCCGGGGCCGCGAACGCCACCGGCTGCGCCGAGGTGTTGGCGGTGCACACGAAGTCGCCCCGGCGGAAGGCGAGCACGCCCTCGGGCGCGTCCAGCCACTCCACCGCGTCCCCGGCGCCCAGGTCGGGGTGCGCCCGGCGTATCCGCAGCGCCTCGCGGTAGAGCTCCAGCGTGGAGCCCTCCCGGCCGGTCTGCGCCTCGACGCTCAGCTCCGCCCACGCCTCCGGCTGCGGCAGCCAGCTGCCGCCCGTGCCGAAGCCGTACGGCGCCTGCGTGCCGGACCACGGGATCGGCACCCGGCAGCCGTCGCGCAGGCCGTCCTGGCCGTTCTCCTTGAAGAAGGACGGGTCCTGGCGCACCTCGTCGGGCAGGTCGGTGACCTCCGGCAGGCCCAGCTCCTCGCCCTGGTAGACGTACGCCGAGCCGGGCAGCGCCAGCATCAGCAGGGCGGCGGCGCGGGCCCGGTCGAGGCCGCCGCCGAAGCGGGTGCGGTGGCGGACCACGTCGTGGTTGGACAGCACCCAGGTGGTGGGGGCGCCCACCGGGCGCATGGCGTCGAGCGAGTCGTCGACCGAGGCGCGCAGGTCGGCGGCGTTCCAGCCGGTGCCCAGGTAGTGGAAGTTGAACGCCTGGTGCAGCTCGTCCGGGCGCAGGTACAGCGCGGTGCGGTCGGCGCTGGGCGTCCAGGCCTCGGCGACGCCGATGCGGTCGCCGTCGTACTCGTCGAGCACCTTGCGCCAGGAGCGGTAGATCTCGTGGACGCCGTCCTGGTCGAAGAAGGGCAGCACCTGGTTGCCGAGCAGCTTCAGCTGCTCGTCGCGGCCGAGGTCGGGCAGGCCGGGCGCCTTGACCAGGCCGTGCGCGACGTCGATGCGGAAGCCGTCCACGCCCAGGTCGAGCCAGAAGCGCAGCACGGAGCGGAACTCGTCCTGCACGGCCGGGTGGTCCCAGTTGAAGTCGGGCTGCTCGGGCGCGAACAGGTGCAGGTACCACTCGCCGTCGGCGACCCGGGTCCAGGCGGGACCGCCGAAGATCGACTCCCAGTCGTTCGGGGGCTCGGCGCCGTCCGCACCCCGCCCGGGCCGGAAGTGGAACCGCTCGCGCAGCGGCGTACCGGGGCCTTCGCGCAGCGCCTGCTTGAACCATTCGTGCTGGTCGGAGCAGTGGTTGGGGACGAGGTCGACGATGATGCGCAGGCCCAGTGCGTGCGCCTCGCGGATGACGGCGTCGGCGTCGTGCAGAGTGCCGAACATGGGGTCGATGGCCCGGTAGTCGGCCACGTCGTAGCCCGCGTCGGCCTGCGGGGAGGCGTAGAACGGGCTCAGCCAGACGGCGTCGACGCCCAGTTCCTTGAGGTAGGGCAGCCGGCTGCGGATGCCTTCGAGATCGCCCATGCCGTCGCCGTTGGAGTCGGCGAAGCTGCGCGGATAGACCTGGTAGATCACCGCGTCTCTCCACCAGCCCCCCGGCTGGGTCCCGGTCGGGGTCTGGAGGCTGTCGGTGAGGTGCTGGGTCATGTCGTCCTTGGAAGAGATCGGGCCGGTCTGCCGGTCGTACGGGGGCGGCGCGCCGCGGGTGGTCAGCCCTTGGTGGCGCCCGCCGTCATCCCGGCGACGAGATGGCGCTGGGCGAAGACGAAGAAGATGGCCGCGGGGACGGCGATGAGGACGGAGGCGGCCGTCATCGGGCCCCAGTTGGCGGTGTACTGCGTGACGAAGGTCTGCAGTCCGCCGGCCAGGGTGAGGTTGTCGTCACCGACCATGAACGCGGAGGCGTAGGCGACCTCGCCCCAGGCGGTGATGAAGGAGTAGAACGCGGTGACCGCCAGGCCCGGGCGGGCCAGCGGGAGGATCAGCCGCCAGAAGGTGCCGAAGGGGTTGAGCCCGTCCACCCGGCCGGACTCGTCGATCTCCACCGGGATGGTGTCGAAGAAGCCCTTCATCATCCAGGCGCAGAACGGCACCGCGATGGTCAGGTAGGTGATGATCAGGCCGAGCGGCTGGTTGAGCAGCCCGAGCTGTCCCATGAGGTTGTAGAGCGGGACGATCAGGATGGCCATCGGGAACATCTGGGTCACCAGCAGGGTCCACATCAGCGGGCGCATGCCGGGGAACTTGAACCGGCTGACGGCGTAGCCGGTGGTGGCGGCGATGAAGACGCCGAGGACGGTGGTGACGCCGGCGACCAGGACGGAGTTGCCGAACCAGGTGAAGAAGGAGGTCGACTCCACCAGGTAGCGGTAGTTCTCCAGGGTGGGGTCCTTGACGAAGTCCGTGCTGATCGCGTCCTTCGCCGGCTTGAGGGAGGTCAGCAGCACCCACAGCACGGGGAAGACGGCGATCACGGAGGCGGCGATCAGGGTCGCGTGCAGGGCGACGGAGGCCAGCGGCGAGCGCTCGCCGCGCTTGCGCACGGGGGCGGTGGAGTTCGTTCCGGTCATCGTCACCACACTTCTCCCTGCTTGCGCAGCGAGCGCCGGTACACCAGCGCGAAGATCATCAGCAGGGCGAGGATCAGCACGCCCCAGGTCGCGGAGCCGGCGAAGTCGCGCGGGCTGGAGACGAAGGCCTCGCGGAAGGCCTGGGTCACGAGGATCTCGGTGGAGTCGCCCGGCCCGCCGCGGGTGAGCAGGAAGATCACCGGGAACATGTTGAAGGTCCAGATGGTGGAGAGCAGGACCACGGTCATGCTCACCGAGCGCAGCCCCGGCAGGGTGATGTGCCGGAAGCGCTGCCAGGCGGTGGCGCCGTCCATCTCGGCGGCCTCGTAGAGCTCGCCGGGGATGGACTGCAGGCCGCCGAGCAGGGCGACCATCATGAACGGGACACCCAGCCACACGTTGACGGTGATGACGGAGATCTTGGCCCAGGTCGGGTCGTCGAGCCAGGGGACGGCCGCGATCCCGCCGCCGTCGAGGAGCTTGTTGAGGATGCCGTTGTCCCGGTTGAACAGGAACCGCCAGGCGAAGACGGACACGAAGCCGGGCACGGCCCAGGGCAGGATCAGGGCCATCCGGTAGAAGGCGCGGCCCCGGAAGTTCCGGTTCAGCATGTTCGCCAGCACCAGGCCCAGGGTGAAGGTGACGGACACGCACACGACGGTCCAGACCACGGTCCACACCAGCCGCTGCCAGAACACGGGGTCGGACAGCACGGCGGAGTAGTTGTCGAGCCCGACGAAGGAGTACGACGCCTCGATGGTGTTGGCGCCGATCGTGCGGGCGACGTTGCGCTCGTTGGCGTCGGTCAGCGACAGGTACACGCCGCGGACCAGCGGCCACCCGATGATCACGCCGAGGACGAGCACGACGGGCGCGACCATGGCCCAGGCGTACCAGTGGGTGGCGAGCGCGCGCTTGAGGCCACCGCGGCCGCGGCCGCGGGCGACGTCGGTCTCGTCGCCCGCGGCCTTGACCGCTGTCCGGCCGGTGTGGACAGCCATGGGTGTGATTACTTCCAGCCCTTGAGGATCTTGCGGAACTCGGCGCCGGCGGACTTGGCGGCGTCCTCGGGGGTCGCCGAGCCGGTGACCGCCTTGGTGTACTCGACCTTCAGCGGGTCGAAGAGGGAGCCGTTCTCCGGGATCCAGGCGCGCTCGACGGCCTTGTCGACGGCCGGCTTGAAGAACTGGACCATCTGGTTGGACTTGACGTCCTCCTGCTCGTAGGCCGCGGTGCGGGTCGGGAGCAGGCTGAGCTCCTTGGTGACCTGCGTCTGGACCTCCTGCGAGCTCAGGTACTCGACGAAGGCGTGCGCGGCGGCGCGGTTCTTCGAGCCCGCGTACACGGCCAGGTCGTGGCCGCCCTGGGGGCCGCCCGCCTTGGCGGAGCCGGCCGGGACCGGGGCGACGCCGAGGTTGGCCTTGTCGGTGAACTGCTCACCGGCGTAGGTGTCCTTGATCGCCCAGGGGCCGTTGATCATCATGGCGACCTGGCCGGTCTTGAAGGCGGTCTGCATGTTCTGGTAGCCGTCGGTGGAGTTGGTGACGGCGGCGCCGGAGGCGACCAGGTCACGGGCGGCCTTGAAGGCCTTCACGCCGGCCGGGCCGTCGACCGTGACGGTCTTGTTCTTGGCGTCGACCAGGTCGCCGCCCTCGCCGTAGATCAGCGGCAGGAACCAGTAGGAGTCGTCGCCGCGCAGGTACAGGCCGGTCTTGCCGGTCTTCTCCTTGATCTTGGCGCTGGCGGTCTTCAGCTCCTCCAGGGTGGTGGGGGGCTGGACGCCGGCGTCGGCGAGCATCTTCTTGTTGTAGAAGAGGCCGAGGGTGTCGATGACCTGCGGGACGGCGTACGTCTGGTTCTCGTACTTGCCGCTCGCGGCCGCCGCGGGCAGGAACTCGGCGTCGACCTTCTTCGCCGTCTCGGCGGGCACCTTGTCCAGGTAGCCGAGGGAGGCGAAGTCGGCGACCCAGCCGACGTCGGCGCGGATCACGTCGGGGGCGTCGGCGCCGCTGCTGAAGGCGTTCTTGACCTTGTTCTGGGCGTCGCCGTACGGGACGTTGACGTACTTGACGGTGACCTTCGGGTGCTTGGCGGTGAACGCCTCCGCGATCTTCTGGAAGGTGGCCTTCTCCGTGTCGTTGGAGGTGTCCCACCAGGTGACCGTGCCGGAGAGTTCGCCACCGGCGTCCGTGCTGCCGCCGTCGTTCTTGTCGCCTCCGCAAGCCGTCGCCGCGAGCGCCAGGGCCGCGACCAGCGCGGTGGCCGCTATGCCACGCCGCATCTGAACTCCTTCGATGATCCCGGCCGCGCCCTCGCGGTCCCGAGTTGCCGAGAACGTAACAAGGCTGAAAGCCATCCGAAAGACCTTGCGGCAATTTTCTGCAAGCAGCGGGGATCGTTACATCCACGTGTCCGTACGGTTGCCGCCGCTTGCTGGTTGTTCGAACGGTCTTCGGGTGACAGGGCCCGCAACCGAGGGTCGGGTCGCGGCGTTGACCCCGGTATGACCCATGAGCTGACCGCCTCCCGCCTTGCAAGCGCTTCCAGCAACGCGACCGCAAGCGGTGCCGGCTGGTGGCGCGATGCCGTCATCTACCAGGTCTACGTCCGCTCCTTCGCGGACAGCGACGGCGACGGCATCGGGGACCTGCGCGGCGTCCGCGAGCGCCTGCCGCACCTGGCCCGGCTGGGGGTGGACGCGGTCTGGCTCACCCCCTTCTACGTCTCCCCGCAGGCCGACGGCGGCTACGACGTCGCGGACTACCGGGCCGTGGACCCGGTCTTCGGCGACCTGGCCGACGCCGACGACCTGGTGCGGGCCGCGCACGCGCTGGGCCTGAAGGTGATCGTCGACGTGGTCCCCAACCACACCTCGGACCGGCACGCCTGGTTCCTGGAGGCGCTGGCCGACCCGGCGCGCCGCGACCGCTACCACTTCCGGCCCGGCCGCGGGCCCGCCGGGGAGCTGCCGCCCAACGACTGGGAGTCGGTCTTCGGCGGGCCGGCCTGGACCCGGGTCGCCGACGGCGACTGGTACCTGCACCTGTTCGCGCCCGAGCAGCCGGACCTGAACTGGGAGAACCCCGAGGTCCACGAGGAGTTCGACTCCGTGCTGCGGTTCTGGCTGGACCTGGGCGTGGACGGCTTCCGGGTCGACGTCGCCCACGGCATGGTCAAGGCCGCCGGACTGCCGGACATCGGCCGCGGGGCGCAGGCCACCCTGATCGGCACCGAGCCGCTGCCCTTCTTCGACCAGGACGGGGTGCACGAGATCCACCGCTCCTGGCGCCGGCTGCTGGACGGCTACCCGGGGCAGCGGATCGGGGTCGCGGAGGCCTGGGCGCCCACCTCGGAGCGGCTCGCGCTGTACGTGCGGCCCGACGAGCTGCACCAGGCCTTCAACTTCCGGTTCCTGACCTGCCCGTGGGACGCGGCGGCCATGGCCGAGGTGATCGACGGGTCGCTGGCCGCCACCGCGTCCGTCGGCGCCCCCACCACCTGGGTGCTGTCCAACCACGACGTGGTCCGCCACCGCACCCGCTACGGCGGCGGCCCCCAGGGCCTCGCCCGGGCGCGGGCCGCCGCGCTGCTGATGCTGGCCCTGCCCGGGTCGGCGTACGTCTACCAGGGGGAGGAGCTGGGCCTGCCGGAGGTGACCGACCTCCCGGACGCCGTCCGCCAGGACCCGGCCTTCCGGCGCGGCCGGGGCGGGGGCGCGGCCGGGGCGGCCGGGGCGGCCGGTGCGGCCGGTGCGGCTCCCGCGGTCCCCGGCCAGGGCGGCGGCCCGGACGCAGGCCCGGCCACCGTCGCGGCCACCGGCTCGACCACCGGTGCGGCCACCGGTGCGGCCACCGGCTCCGCCTCCGAGGCGGCCGGGCAGGACGGGCTGCGCGACGGCTGCCGGGTGCCGATCCCGTGGTCCGGCGCGGAACCCCCGTACGGCTTCGGGCCCGGCGGGAGCTGGCTGCCGCAGCCCGAGGGGTGGGGCGCGTTCAGCGTGGCGGCCCAGACCGGCGACCCGCACTCCACCCTGGAGCTCTACCGCGCCGCCCTCGAACTGCGCCGGGCCCTGCCGGGCCTGGGCGCCCCGCCCCCCGGACCCGACGCGGGCCTGCGCTGGCTGACCGCCCCCGACGGGGTCCTGGCCTTCGTCCGGCCCGGCTTCGCCTGCACCCTCAACACCACCGCGAACCGGGTCGAACTGCCCGCGCCCGGACGCCCCGTACTCTCCAGCGCCCCGGTGGAGACCGACGGCCGCACGGTGCTGCTGCCGCCCGATACGTGCACCTGGTGGGCAAGGTGAACGCCCGACCGGTACAGTCCAATCCCGTGACCGCACGGCTTGCCGACATCGCAGCCCAGGCGGGGGTCAGCGAAGCCACAGTCAGCCGGGTGCTCAACGGCAAGCCCGGTGTGGCCGCCGGCACCCGCGAGTCCGTGCTGGCCGCGCTCGACGTGCTCGGCTACGAACGGCCCGTGCGGCTGCGCCAGCGCAGCGCCGGCCTGGTCGGGCTCATAACCCCCGAGCTGGACAACCCCATCTTCCCGGCCCTGGCCCAGGTCATCGGCCAGGCCCTGACCCGCCAGGGCTACACCCCGGTGCTCGCCACCCAGACCCCGGGCGGGTCCACCGAGGACGAGCTGACCGAGATGCTGGTGGACCGCGGGGTCTCCGGGATCATCTTCGTCTCCGGACTGCACGCCGACACCACCGCCGACACCACGCGTTACGACCAACTGCGCGCGCAGGGCGTCCCGTACGTCCTCATCAACGGCTTCTCCCCCAAGGTGCAGGCCCCCTTCGTCTCCCCGGACGACAGGGCCGCCATGCACCTGGCGGTGACCCATCTGACCGCGCTGGGCCACACCCGGATCGGGCTGGCGGTCGGCCCCAAGCGGTTCGTGCCGGTGCTCCGCAAGATCGAGGGCTTCCGGGCGGCGATGCGCGACCGGCTCGGGCTCGACGACGCCGCGGTGGAGGAGCTGGTCCAGCACTCCCTCTACACCCTGGAGGGCGGACAGGCCGCCGCGGCCGCGCTCATCGGGCGGGGCTGCACGGCGGTGGTCTGCGCCAGCGACATGATGGCCCTCGGCGCGATCCGGGCCGCCCGCCAGCAGGGGCTGCGGGTGCCCCAGGACGTCTCGGTCGTCGGCTTCGACGACTCCCCGCTCATAGCGTTCACGGACCCGCCGCTGACCACCATCCGCCAGCCCGTGCAGGCCATGGGGCAGGCCGCGGTCCGCACGCTGCTGGAGGAGATCGCCGGCACCCCGGCCCCGCACACCGAGTTCGTCTTCATGCCCGAGCTGGTCGTGCGCGGCTCGACCGCGTCCGGCCCGGACCGGCGATAGGCGGTAGGCGGTAGGCGGTAGGCGGTAGGCGGTAGCCGCCGCTCGTGCGGGTAGGGGCCCCACCGGAGGACCCGCGGCGGTGCCTCAGGGGCGGGTGTCGTCCCTGTGGGGGATGCCGTACGCCGAAGACCGTCCCGAGGGATGATCGCAGCCCCGGACCCATCTGGCAGACTCTCTCCCCATGGGTGAATCGAGCGTGAAGACACTGGAAACCCCGACGGGCGTCTCGTCACCCACCGTGACGGAGAACGAAGCCCGTCGGGAGTCCGGTCACGCTCTGCTGGACCGGATGCGGGCGCCGCGCCGGCCCCGGATCTGGTTCGAGATCCTGCTCATCGCGGTGAGCTACTGGACCTACTCGCTCATCCGCAACGCCGTGCCCGAGCAGAAGACGGCGGCGCTGGCGAACGCCGACTGGATCTGGTCGGTGGAGGGCCGGCTCGGCATCGCGGTGGAGAGCACCGTCAACCACGCGATCAACTCCGTGACGTGGCTGATCGTGGGCATGAACTACTACTACGCCACGCTCCACTTCATCGTGACCATCGGTGTGCTGGTGTGGATCTACCGCTTCCACCCGGGCCGCTACGCCGCCACGCGGATGGTCCTGTTCGCCACCACCGGTGTGGCCCTCGTCGGCTACTACCTGTACCCGCTCGCCCCGCCCCGGCTGATGACCGGGGAGCACTTCGTCGACACCGTGCTGGTCCACCACACCTGGGGCTCGATGGCCTCGGGCAACCTCAAGCAGATGTCGAACCAGTACGCGGCGATGCCCTCGATGCACATAGGGTGGTCGCTCTGGTGCGGCCTGACGATCTTCGCGATCGCCTCCGCCCCCTGGGTCCGCATCCTGGGCCTGCTCTACCCGGCCGCGACCCTGGTGGTCATCGTGGCCACCGCCAACCACTTCTGGCTCGACGCGGTCGGCGGCATGCTCTGCCTGGCCTTCGGCTACGCCGTCTCCCGCTCCTGGTACGGCGCCCTCCCCCACCACCTGCCCCGCGAGCCCCGGGCCACCGACCGCCACCCGGCGGCCGAGGCCCTGCTGAACCGCTTCCGCAGCCGCGCCTGAGGACGGCCCGAGGACGCGGCCCTGGGCGAGTCGTTCCCCGTACCCCGCCGCATGTCCATGCCATCGATGTCATAGTCTGACGTTGTGTGGACAACGCTTGCGCCGCTCGTCGGCGTCCTGCTCGGCGGGCTCATGTCGATACTGACCCAGCGCTCGGCAGGACACGCCTTGGAACGCGGCGAGGCGCGGCGCAGTGCTCGTGAACGTGCCGAGGCGCGCCGTAACGAGCGTCTCACTCACCTCATCGAATTTCTGTCTGCGGTGCAGGAAGCAGAACGGGTCGCGGTGGATCGGCATCACCACAACCTGGCCGACGAGCAGTGGCAGGCCCGGGCACGGCAGGTCCTCGACAGGGTGTGGGTGACGCAGAAGACGATCCACGTACTGTGCGCGCCCGAGGTCGGCGAAGCGGCACACAGCCTCGCCTGGGCAGTACAGGAGGTGATCAGAAAGGGCCCCGAGGACCCGGCGGATCCGCAGGACGAGAAGGTCTGGGCGCACATACGTCCGAGCCGACAGGCATTCCTCGATCTCGTGCGCGACCAGCTGAGTTGAGCCCCCGGGCGGGATTCAGCAGCTGTCGTGAGCGGCCCGGGGCAAGCAAACGCGTCTAGGCGCCGTAGAAGAGGTCGTCCACCACGGCGCGGGCACGGCGGGTGATGCGGCGGTAGTCGTCCAGCATCTCGCCCGCCCGGCCCGGGCCGTAGCCGAGGTAGCGGCCGACCGCGGCCAGTTCGCGGGAGTCCGAGGGGAAGGTGTCCCCGGCCCGGCCGCGGACCAGCATGACCGCGTTGCGCACGCGGGTGGCCAGTACCCACGCCTCGTCCAGGATCTGCGCCTCCTCGGTCGGGATCAGCCCGGCCGCGCGGGCCGCGGCCAGGGCCTGGCGGGTACGGGTGGTGCGCAGGCCCGGTTCGGCCCAGGCGTGGCGGAGCTGGATCAGCTGGACGGTCCACTCGACGTCGCTGAGGCCGCCGCGGCCGAGTTTGGTGTGCAGGGCGGGGTCGGCTCCGCGCGGGAGGCGTTCGGACTCCATCCGGGCCTTGAGCCGGCGGATCTCACGGACGGCGTCCTCGCCCAGCCCCTCCACGGGGTAGCGCAGCGGGTCGATCAGCTCGACGAAGCGGGCGCCGAGGTCCGCGTCGCCCGCGACCGGCTCGGCGCGCAGCAGGGCCTGGCTCTCCCAGACCAGGGACCAGCGCTTGTAGTAGGCGGCGTAGGAGGAGAGCGTACGGACCAGGGGCCCGCTGCGGCCCTCGGGCCTGAGGTCGGCGTCGATGAGGAGCGGCGGGTCGGCGGTGGGCAGTTGCAGGAGGCGGCGCATCTCGGCGACGACGGTCTGGGCGGCCTTGGCGGCCTCCTGCTCGTCGACGCCCTCGCGCGGCTCGTGGACGAACAGGACGTCGGCGTCGGAGCCGTAGCCCAGTTCGTGGCCGCCGAAGCGGCCCATGCCGATGATCGCGAAGCGGGTGGGCAGTTCCTCGCCCCACTGGGCGCGCACCGCGGCGCGCAGGGCGCCGGCCACGGTGGCGGCGGTGAGGTCGGAGATCGCGCCGCCGACCCGGTCCACCAGGGCGCCGTGGTCCTCGACCACGGGCTGGTCCTCGGTGCCGTACGAGGCGATGAGGTCGGCCGCGCCGGTGCGGAACAGCTCGCGGCGGCGCACCCCGCGGGCGGCGGCGACGGCGGCCTCGGCGCTGTCGGCGCGGCCGACGGCCGCGAGGACCTCCTGCTCCAGGGCCTCGGCGCTGCGCGGGAGCAGCCCCTCCGGGTCGCCGAGCAGGGCGACCGCTTCGGGGGCCCGCATCAGCAGGTCGGGGGCGAGGCGCCCGGCCGACAGCACCCGGGCCAGGTTCTCGGCGGCGGCGCCCTCGTCGCGCAGCAGCCGCAGGTACCAGGGGGTCTTGCCGAGGGCGTCGGAGACCTTGCGGAAGTTCAGCAGGCCGGCGTCCGGGTCGGCGGAGTCGGCGAACCAGCCGAGCAGCACCGGCAGCAGGGTGCGCTGGATGGCGGCCTTGCGGGTCACGCCGGAGGCCAGGGCTTCGAGGTGGCGCAGGGCCGCGGCCGGGTCGGCGTAGCCGAGGGCCTCCAGGCGCTGGCCGGCGGCGCGCGGCGAGAGCCGGATCTCGCCGGGGGCGAGCTGGGCGACGGCGTCGAGCAGCGGCCGGTAGAAGAGCTTCTCGTGGAGCCGCCGGACCACGGAGGCGTGCCGCTTCCAGGCCTTGGTGAGCTCCGCGACCGGCTCGGTGCGCAGTCCCATGGAGCGGCCGAGGCGGCGCAGGTCGGCCTCGTCCTCGGGGACGAGGTGGGTGCGGCGCAGCCGGTGGAGCTGGATGCGGTGCTCCATGGCGCGCAGGAAGCGGTAGGCGTCGCCGAGCTGGGCGGCGTCGGTGCGGCCGACGTAGCCGCCGGCGGCGAGCGCGTGCAGGGCGTCCAGGGTGGTGCCGGAGTGCAGGGTGGCGTCGCTGCGGCCGTGGACGAGCTGGAGGAGCTGGACGGCGAACTCGACGTCGCGCAGGCCGCCGGGGCCGAGTTTGAGCTCGCGGTCGACCTGGGCGGCGGGGATGTTGTCCACGACGCGGCGGCGCATCTTCTGGACGTCGGCGACGAAGTTCTCGCGTTCGGCGGCCTGCCAGACCAGCGGCGTTATGGCGTCGACGTACTGGGCGCCGAGCTCGGGGTCGCCGGCGACGGCGCGGGCCTTGAGCAGGGCCTGGAACTCCCAGGTCTTGGCCCAGCGCTGGTAGTAGGCCAGGTGGGAGGGGAGGGTGCGGACCAGGGGGCCGTTGCGGCCCTCGGGGCGCAGGTTGGCGTCGACGGGCCAGATGGAGCCCTCGACGGTGGTCTCGGAGCAGATCCGCATCAGGTGCGAGGCGAGCCGGGTGGCGGCCTGGAGGGCCTTGGGCTCCTCGGTGCCGTCGGCGGCGTCGCCGACGAAGATCACGTCGACGTCGGAGACGTAGTTGAGCTCGTTGCCGCCGCACTTGCCCATCGCGATCACGGCGAGCCGGCAGGCGGCCGCGTCCTCGGGCGCGGCCGCGCTCGCGATCCGCAGGGCGGCGCGCAGGGTGGCGGTGGCGAGGTCGGCGAGCTCGGCGGCGGTCTGGGCGACGTCGATGGTGCCGCAGACGTCGCGGGCCGCGATCGACAGCAGGCAGCGGCGGTAGGCGACGCGCAGCGCGACGGGGTCCGCGGCCTCGGCCAGGCCCCGTTCGAACTCGGCGAGCCCGGGGTGCAGGTCCTGGGAGGACTCGTAGGTGGCCAGGGCCCGCCAGTCGGCGGGGTGGCGGGCGAGGTGGTCGGCGAGGGCCTCGGAGGCGCCGAGGACCCCGAGCAGCCGGTCCCGCAGCGGTTTGGCGCTGACCAGGGTGGCGAGGAAGGCGGGGCGCTCGGCGTCGGGCTGGGCCTCGGCGAGCCGGACCAGGCCGCGCAGGGCGAGGTCGGGGTCGGCGGTGGCGCCGAGTGCGTCGAGGAGCACGGGGTCGGTGCGGACGGCGGCCAGCGCGTCGGAGTCGAGCAGCCGCCCGGCGGCCGACGGGTCGGTGAATCCGCTGCGCAGCAGCTGGATGAACGTACTGCTCCTGCGTCCGGGGACCGTCACGTGGCCGCCTCCGTCTCCACTTCGCCTGCCTGCGGTCGAGCCTAGGCCCTTTCCGGGGCGGATGCGGGGCCCGTGACGATGTGCCGGACAGGACGAAGGTGTGCGAGCTCACAGAAGGGACGCCCGGGGGCGGTCGGTCGGCCCTCGGCAGGAGCTCCGTCGCAGGTCACGGGCGTGCCGGGGAGTGATCTGCGTAACACCGGGGCGGAGGAGGCCCGTTGTAGCAATACGGGCAAATCCCATGAAAAGCGTATCAACTGCCGGTCACTTTTCGGGCGTTTACCTTCGATCAAACCCAGTCAGGGCACAATCGGATCCGGTCCTTGTCGGAAGCAGTGGAGTCATCGGTCGAACGCGGTGAACCAAGTTCCCCGAAATGACCTCTCTTTGAACGACCCGCGCAGACCAGCGCACCTGACGGACCTGTACGACCACGGGGGGCCCGACCGATGCCCGTTGCCCGGCGCCACATACGCCTCGCGGCCCTGTTCACGGTGCTCGCCGCCGCCGGTACCACCGGCGTGCTCGCCGTCGCCGAGGGACGGGACGCCGCGTCCGAGGCCGCCCCGCGGCCACCGCAGACGCCCGCGCTCGGCGCGAGCACCACCTCCGGCTCGGTCCTGCAGATCGTCGCGCACCCCGACGACGACCTGTTCTTCATGAACCCCGACCTGAGCCGCTCGCTCCTGTCCGGCACCCCGGTCACCACCACCTACCTCACCTCCGGCGAGGCCGACGGCGTCAACCAGGCCGGCGGGCACCTCAACGACCCCAAGCCGCCCGCCGACCTCGCCCACTACTCCGAGGCCCGGCAGAACGGCATACGCTCGGCCTACGCCCAGATGGCCACCGGCGACCGCACCAGCGCCTGGAAGCGCACGGTGATACCCACCGAGGGCGGCGGCTCCGCCGAGGTGGACGTCCTGGTCGCCAAGCCCGAGATCAACCTGGTGTGGCTGCAGATGCGCGAGGCGGGCAGCATCGGCGGCAACAACCCGCAGAGCATGCGCGGACTGTGGGACGGCCGGATACCGGCGCTGGCCTCCCAGCTCACCTCCGGCACCCCGGTCAAGCAGAACTTCACGTACACCAAGGACCAGGTGGTGCGCACCATCGCCGGCGTCCTGGAGCGGTACCGGCCGACGACGATACGCATGCAGGACCCGACCCCCGGCAAGTTCGCCCACGACGGCAAGGTCACCGACCACCAGGACCACATGTACGGCGCCCGCTTCGTCCAGGCCGCCATGGAGCGCTACGCCCAGGTCGCCGACCGGCCGCACTTCTCGGTGCAGAACTACCTCGGCTACCTCAACAGCTCCCTGCCGCACGTGCTCGACCCCGCCACCGTCGAGACCAAGCTCGGCTACCTCAAGACCTACGCCTGGCTCGACCACACCCCGTACTGCGGCAGCTCCTCGGGCTGCGGCGACCGCAAGGTGGCGGCCCGCCCGACCGGCCGCGACTGGGTGCAGAGCATCCGCTACACCCGCGGCGACCACACCTCCTGGCTGACCCGCGGCACCGACGGCCGGCTCTGGGCCTTCTCCGTGCTCGACGGCCACATGGCCTACTGGACCCGGACCGGGCCCGAGGCCCAGTGGGCCGGGCCCACCCTGCTGCCCGGCACCGGCATGGACCCCGGCGCCACGGCCACCACCCTGCCCGACGGCCGGGTCGCCGTCGTCGGCACCCGCACCGTCCTCGGCGCGCGCCCGGAGGACTACCGGCGCGAGATCGTCTACGCCGCCCAGTCCGCCCCGGACGGCCCCTTCGGGGCCTGGCAGTCGCTCGGCTCCCCGGAGCGGGCCGACCAGGACGGCACCTCCGCCATCAGCGCCCCGGCCGTCGCGGTGGACAAGGACGGCCGGGTGACCGTCTACGTCCGCGACGCCGGCCGCACCCTGCGCGCCAGCGAGCAGCAGCCGGACGGCGGCTTCGGCCCGTGGGCCGGCCTGGGCGGCGCCGACCTCCAGTCCGACCCGGTGACCGCCACCGACGCGGCCGGCCGCCGGCACGTCTACGCCACCACCGCCACCACCGTCCTGGCCTGGGTCCAGCCCTCCCCGGACGCCCCCCTCCAGGGCCCGCTGCCCACCGGCCTGCCGGCCACGACCGTCCCGCTGACCGCCACGGCCGACGGCGAGGGCGTGCGCCTGTGGTTCCGCCGCCCCGACGCCGGCACGGTGCGCACCGCCCTGGTCACCGCCGACGGCGGACAGCGCCCGCTGGTCTCCGCCGTCACCGAGGCGGGCGGCCGCGCCGGCTACGGCGCCGTCAGCGTGGCCGGCCGCCTGGTGTCGGGCCGCGCCGAGTCCGGCGCCATCGGCACCACCTCCCTGGGCGCGCCCCCGTCGTGGACGGAGTCCCGGATGCTCTACGCCGGCGCCCCGGCCAGCATCCTGGAACCGGCCGGCGCCACGACCACGGTGGTCCTCGGCCTCGACGCCGAACTCCACGTCACCTCGACCGCCCCCACCCGACGCACCACGGCCCCCGGCACGCGAACGCGCGCCGGGGGCCGTGCGCCGACCTGCGGTTACAGCACCGGCAGGTTCTTGCGGAGCTCGAAGGCCGTGACCTCCGAGCGGTATTCCTCCCACTCCTGCTTCTTGTTGCGCAGGAAGAAGTCGAAGACGTGTTCGCCCAGGGTTTCGGCGACCAGTTCGCTGCGTTCCATCAGGGCGATGGCCTCGCCGAGGTTCTGGGGGAGGGGTTCGATGCCCATGGCGCGGCGTTCGGCGTCGGAGAGGGCCCAGACGTCGTCGTCGGCGCCGGCGGGGAGTTCGTAGCCCTCCTCGATGCCCTTCAGGCCGGCCGCGAGGAGGACCGCGTAGGTGAGGTACGGGTTGGCGCCCGAGTCGATGGAGCGGACCTCGATGCGGGAGGAGCCCATCTTGCCCGGCTTGTACATCGGGACGCGGATCAGGGCCGAGCGGTTGTTGTGGCCCCAGCAGATGTACGAGGGGGCCTCGCCGCCGGAGCCGGCGGTGCGGGAGGAGCCGCCCCAGATGCGCTTGTACGAGTTGACCCACTGGTTGGTCACCGCCGAGGTCTCGCCCGCGTGGCGGAGCAGCCCGGCGATGAAGGAGCGGCCGACCTTGGAGAGCTGGTACTCGGAGCCCGACTCGTAGAACGCGTTGCGGTCGCCCTCGAAGAGGGAGAGGTGGGTGTGCATGCCCGAGCCCGGGTACTCCGAGAACGGCTTGGGCATGAAGGTGGCCTGGACGCCCTGTTCGAGGGCGACCTGCTTCATGACCAGGCGGAAGGTCATGATGTTGTCGGCCGTGGAGAGCGCGTCGGCGTAGCGCAGGTCGATCTCCTGCTGGCCGGGGGCGCCCTCGTGGTGGCTGAACTCGACCGAGATGCCCATGGATTCGAGCATGGTGATCGCCTGGCGGCGGAAGTCCATGCCGACGTTCTGCGGGGTGTGGTCGAAGTAGCCGGAATTGTCTGCCGGGACGGGCCGGGAGCCGTCCAGCGGCTTGTCCTTCAGCAGGAAGAACTCGATCTCCGGGTGGGTGTAGAAGGTGAAGCCCAGGTCGGAGGTCTTGGCCAGGATCCGCTTGAGGACGAAGCGCGGGTCCGCGAAGGACGGGGAGCCGTCGGGCATGAGGATGTCGCAGAACATGCGGGCGGTGCCCGGGGCCTCGGCGCGCCACGGCAGTATCTGGAACGTCCCCGGGTCCGGCTTGGCGATCATGTCGGACTCGTAGACCCGGGCGAAGCCCTCGATGGCGGAGCCGTCGAAGCCGATGCCCTCGTCAAAGGCCTGTTCGAGCTCGGCCGGGGCGACCGCGACGGACTTCAGGAAGCCCAGTACGTCGGTGAACCACAGGCGCACGAAGCGGATGTCGCGCTCCTCGAGCGTCCGGAGGACGAATTCCTGCTGCTTGTCCATGCCTTCATCCTCGCAGTTCAGACGGCCTGTCCACCACCGTTGCCGGGCCAGTATCACGGGCGGTGGTTTCCGCCACATTACGCACCGGCCACGGCTCCCGGCACCCCCGCACTGACCGCGGGGGCGTCATGAGCACTACCATCTGCGCCCATGGGGGGCCGGAGGCATACGCTGCGCAGGCGCCACCGGCGTCCCGCGGTGCGCCGTGGCGCCCTGCTGGGCGTGCTCGGGGCCCTGCTGGGGGCCCTGCTCCTGTGCACCCGGGCGGGCGGCGGCACCGAGGTGATGCCCACCCACGCCAAGGCCGGCCTGGGCGGTGTGGCCGTCGACGGGTCCGCCTCCGCCCACTCCTCCTACGTCTGCCCCGGCGACCTGCCCGGCTGCTCGCACTTCCCCCATGTGGCCCCGGGCCTGGTGCCCGTACCGCCGCCGGCCGTGCTGCCGCCGCGGGCGGAACCGCCGCCGGGGGCCGCGGCCGGCCCGGAGGGGCGGATCCGGCTCTCGCGCGGACCGGCCCGGGCTCCCGACCTCCATGTCCTTCAGGTGATGCGGACCTGACCGGTCCGGTGTTGTGCGCTCTTTGTTCCTCCACCACCCCCCTCAGCAGAAGGACGACAGAACATGGCCACCAGGACCCCCGACAGCACCTCCCGGCAGGCGCGCATAGCCGAGATGCGGCGCGCCGAGCGGGCCCGCGAGCGCCGCAACAAGATCATCGCGATCACCGCCTCCGTGGCCGTGGTCGCGGGCCTGGTCGGGTTCGGGACGTACGTCCTGCTCGACCAGAAGCAGAAGGAGAAGGACCGCGTCACGGCCGCCGAGACCGCCCGCAACACCCCCGTCAAGGACGAGAAGTCCTGGGAGGCGAGCAAGCTGGGCCGCAACCACGTCGAGACTCCGGTCTCGTACGAGATGAAGCCGCCGGTCGGCGGGGACCACCACCCGCGCTGGATGAACTGCAACGGTGACGTCTACAAGAACCCGGTCCCCGAGGTGAACGCCGTCCACTCGCTGGAGCACGGAGCCGTCTGGGTGACGTACAGCGAGCAGGCGAACAAGGCGGACGTCGACAAGCTCGCCGAGAAGGTCGCCAAGACCCCCTACACGCTGATGAGCCCGGTCAAGGACCAGGCCGGGGCGATCATGCTGTCGGCGTGGGGCAAGCAGGTCACCGTGGACGGCGCGGCCGATCCGCGGGTGGACCAGTTCTTCACCAAGTACGTGCAGGGCCCGCAGACCCCCGAGCCGGGCGCCGCCTGCACGATGGGGCTGGCGGGCGACAAGTGAGCGCGGAGCGGGTGGTCCGCCTGAACCGTACGTACGTCCTGTCGCTCGGCGCCGTCCTGCTGGCGCTGCTGTTCGCGGCGGTGGCCACGGTCGCCACGGCGACGGGCGGGTCGCAGGACGGGGACGGTCACGGGGCGGCCCCGACGACCACCTCGGCGGACGCGGGCTTCGCCCGGGACATGGCGGTGCACCACCAGCAGGCGGTGGAGATGTCGTTCATCGTGCGGGACCGCACGAAGGACGAGGCGGTACGCAGCCTCGCCTACGACATCGCCAACACCCAGGCCAACCAGCGCGGCATGATGCTGGGCTGGCTGGACCTGTGGGGGCTGCCCAAGGTGGCGGCCGACCAGGAGCCGATGGCGTGGATGGCCACCGGTCCGGCCTCGGCCGGCCAGGGCTCCGGCCACGGCGGCGGACACGGCTCCGGCCACGGCTCCGGACACGGTGAGCACGGTGCGTCGCCGCAGGCTTCGGCCGGGGCCGGGGGCGCGTCCGGGCACGCCGGGCACGACATGGGCGGGGTCGCGACCAAGCCCGGCGCGCTGATGCCGGGCATGGCGACCAAGGACGACCTCGCGCAGCTCTCGGCCGCCGAGGGCCGGGACGCGGAGGTGCTGTTCCTCCAGCTGATGACCGACCATCACCGGGGCGGCGTCGCCATGGCCCAGGGCTGTGTGACGCTGTGCCGCACCCCGGTGGAGCGGGATCTCGCCCGGGGCATGGTCGAGGCGCAGCAGTCGGAGCTCACCCTGATGGCGGACATGCTCCGCCAGCGCGGCGCCGCACCCCGCACCTGACCGGCCAAGGCCCACCGGGGGCCGGGCCGGGTCCTGTCACCGGGACCCGGCCCGGACCCGTACGGTCTCCTGCCCGCGGCCGGGCCGCTCAGGGAGCGGCCGCGGGGGCGGCCAGGATCGTACGGGCCACCTCCTGGGGCTGGTCCAGCATGACCAGGTGGCCCGCGCCCTCGGCGACCGTGAAGCGGGCTCCGAGGGTGTCGGCCAGGGCCGCTTGGCGGCTCAGCCAGGCCAGGGAGCCGGCGCGGGCGGAGCCGTCGTAGCCGGCCAGGACCGTGGTCGGCGCGGTCAGCGGGTGGTGGGCGCGCAGCGCCAGCACCTCGGCGGCGGTGTCGGGGTAGCGGGCATTCTCCAGCAGGGCGCCCTGCCAGACCCGGCCGGTGCGGTAGCAGCGGTCGGTGAGCGCGCGCGGGGCCGGGTCGGCCCCGCCGGTGCGCGAGGCCCGTACGGTGGCCCGGCGGGCCCAGGGGCCCAGGGCCGCGGGCAGCCCGGCGGCGGTCAGGGCCCGGCCGAAGCCGCGGGCGGCGGCGGTCCGCAGGCTCGGCGGCAGCAGGGCCCGCGGCGCCTCCTCGACGCTGCTGTCCACCAGGACGAGCGCGGCGGTCCGCGCCGGGTACAGCCGGGCGAAGGCCTCGGCGTGGAACCCTGCGATCGAGTGCCCCACCACCGTGACGGGACCCTTCCCGCCTTCCCCAGCCTCTGCGCTCTCCCTGCCCTCTTCGGCCTCTTCGGCCTCTCCGAGCTCTCGGACCGCTGGGACCTCTCCGGCCTCTCCGCCCTGTCCGGCCTCTCCGCCCTGTCCGGCCTCTCCGCCCTGTCCGGTCTGCCCGCTCTCCCCGCCCAGGGCGTCGAGCAGGGCCGCGATGCGTGCGGCCTCGCCCGCCGCCGTCGGCGGCTCGACGGCGGGTCCGGAGAGGCCGTGCCCGGGCCGGTCGAAACGGACCACCGTGCGGTGCGGGGCCAGCAGCGGGACCACCGGGTCCCAGTCGTACCAGGCCATCGCCAGACCGGCGGCGAGCACGCACACCGGCCCGCTCCCCTCGACCACGACGTGCACCGGCACCCCGCCGACCCGCACGAACCCCTCGTACGCCGTCCGGCTCGCGGCCCCGGCACCGGCCCCCGCCGCGGTCATGTGCGGCGCTCACGGTGGACGGAGTACGCCAGCAGGCCGAGCCAGAGCGCCACCAGCAGCACCTGCAGCCGCTGCCCGGCGCCCAGGGCCCAGGTGCCGCGGCCGGCGGTGAACAGGGCTATCGCGCCCAGGGTCCAGACGGTCGCGGCCAGTTCCGCGGCGAGCAGCAGGGGCCCGGTCCGGGCCAGGGGCGCCCACCAGCCGTAGCGCCGGGCGGCGACGGTGAGGGCGACGACGGCCACCAGCGCCCCGCACATGGCGAGGGTGCTGCTGACGGCATGGGCCTGATGGGTGGCGGGCACCAGGCCGGCCGTCTCGCGGGCGGCGCAGACCGGGTCCACGGTGGGCTTGCAGCTCAGCGGCAGCCAGGCGTCGGCGGCGGTGGCCGCGCCGAACAGGGTGACGCCCGCCCAGCCGACGGTGGCCCAGGGGCGCCGGGCCTCGGGATACGTGGTCAGCCGCACCAGGGCGAGCAGTCCGCCGGCGAAGGCCAGCAGACCGGCGGTGAAGTCGGTGGCCCGGAAGAGGCCGCCGAGCGGCTGGTCCTGGGCGGCGAGCTCGCTGACGTAGGTCTCGATGGGATTCAGGCCCGTGGAGAGGACGACCTCCAGCACCCACGCGGCGTACGCGAAGGCGCCGAGGGCCAGCAGACCGGCGATCGGCCGGGTGCCCTTGCTGGACACGACCGGGCCTATCCGGTGCAGCACGCGCGCCGGGCCGTGCAGGACCGCCGGCCGGCCCGCGGCGCGGGCGGCGGCCCGGCCAGGGCCTGCGCCCGGGGCCGAGCCCGGGGTCGGGGTCGGGCGCCATGTACCGGCACCCGGTGCCTGCGGGTGCTGTCGTCCCTCTCGCCGCCGCGGGGTGTCGTCACCCTGCGTCCACTCGGCCGTCCCACTTTCTCCCATGTCCTGTAAGACGGACAGGGCGTCCGTTTCGTTGCCTCTGTGGACAGATCGTCGCGCGGCGGGCGGCCCTCGGCGAATTCTGTGGGGCGCTGTCCCCGCGGCATGGCAGGCTAGGCGATCACCGACACGTCAAGGCCAGGTAAGGACGCAACGCCCGTATGACCACGCCCCCGCAGCCGCCCATCACCCCGCCCACGGAGCCGGACGGCGCGCCCGCGGCCGGGGCTCCCCCCATATCGGGCCCGGCCGACCAGGCCTCTCCTGCCCCGGCCGCTCCTGCCCCGGCCGCACCGGAGCCGACGCCCGCACCGGAGCCGACGCCCGCCCCCGCGCCGACGCACTCGCTCCGCAAGCAGAGCGCGACGCCGGCCCCGGCCGGGCCGGCCGAGCCCGCCGCCCCGTCGGTCCACGACGCCCCGACCATGGCGGACGCCGCGCTCGTCCCCCCGGAGTCGGCGGCCCCGGCGGCCCCTGGACCACAGCCGGCCACGGCGACGCCCGGGACCCCTGCGGCCCCTGCGGCCCCGCACCTG
>NZ_RPRY01000759.1 GCF_003949795.1 Streptomyces sp. WAC06614 | reverse complement strand
CACCTGCCCCGCGACCTGACCCACCGGCCCGGAACCGCCGTAGGGGCCGCCCCCGGCATGCCCGGTGGCCGCGGGGGCCGGCCCCTCACCGTCCAACGGGGATGCCGGGGGCGGCCCCCGCGGCCACCGACCCGGCGGCGTCGGCCGGGGCGAAGCCGCCGAGCCCGTTCACCGGGGCGTGCGGTGCGCCGTACGGCCCCGCGCCGAACCCCGTGTCCGCCGGGGCCACGCCGTCGTAGGGGGCGGCCTCGGGGCCGCCGGCCGACCGGTTCGCCGCGGCGGAGCCGCCCGCGACGTCCACCGGATTCAGCCCGGCGTGCCCGTTCGCGTGGGCCGGCAGGTCCGGCGAGCCGCCGTTCACCGCCTGGGCGGCGAAGGGCATGCCGCCGGTCCCGGCCGCCGGGGCGAAGCCGTGGGGCTGGTCCAGCCGCCCGGGGCCGGGGGGAGGCCACTCGGGGGTCGCGGGACGGTACGTCGCCGCCCGCGCCGGTGCGTCCGGGAGGCCCAGGCACCCCAGCAGCACGTCCCGCTGCGCCGCGATCAGCTCGCGGGTGCTGCGCAGGTACTCCAGCACGATCTCCTCGCGCCTGTCGAAGCCGCCCTGCGGGGCGGCCCCCGTGGCCGTGCTCACCGCTGTGCCTGCCGCCATGGCCGATCCGCCTCCCACGCCCGAGCTCGCGCCCGCGCTGGTCGCTGTGACTGAGTACGTACCGAAGACCGATCCCGCGCC
>NZ_RPRY01000758.1 GCF_003949795.1 Streptomyces sp. WAC06614 | reverse complement strand
CGTCGGCCCGGGGGTGGGCGCACCGGCCACCAGGCGGCACCGAGGGACGATCTCCGCCGTGGCATTGGCCGTTCCGTGGAGCTCGCTCACCCCTGGGACGACCGAGTTCCCGACCGTGCCGTCCGTGCGGACCTCTACCGTGTAGCGCAGGCCGCCGTGGGCGCACGTGGCGGTCGCCTCGTTCCGCTCGGCGAAGGTCCGTGCCGCGTCACACGCCTGGGAGTGGTCGAACATGGTCCCCTTGAGCAGCTTTTCCCACTCGTCCGGCTTGAGCAGGGCCATGTCCAGGCCGGGAAGAAGGTGGTCCCTCGCGTCACGGGCGGCTGCGAGGGCGGCAGCGTCCGCGGCGCCTTGCGCGTTGCTGCGGACCACCGCCGCCTGTCCGATCGTGAAGTAGGCCAGGGCCGCGAACAGCAGGATGACGATGAAGGCCATGTACAGCGGAAAGGCCTGACCTCGGTCGTTCAGCGTCCGCCGGATCACCTCCCCGCGGTGATGCTCGCCACGGCGCCCGTGATCTTCGCCGTGATCGCCTGCCCGATCCCGGTGCCCACGATCGCGCCGATGATCACGACGACCACCAGGATGATCCCGAGGTACTCGAAGGCGGTCTGGCCGTGGTCCCTGTGGGGGCGGGATGCGTAGCGTGTGCGGAGCCTCGCCAGCGTGTTGTGTGACATGGGGGTCCCCTCCCGGGCCGGTGCCGCTGTCGATTTGCGGACGGTATGGGGTGGGGT
>NZ_RPRY01000757.1 GCF_003949795.1 Streptomyces sp. WAC06614 | reverse complement strand
CGACGGGCGGTGGGCGGCCCGCCCACCGCCCGGCCCGGCCGCCCACCGCCCGTCGTGTACCAGCTTCGTCCCGGTCTTCGCCCGTTGTCGCCGTCAGCGGATAGCCTTCGGGGCACGCATTCATCGTCGGGATGGGGGACGGTCGTTACGTATGGCCAGGGAATTCCAACGCGGCCACAAGGCCAGGATCAGTGAGCTGACCGCCGGCACGGATCTGTACGTCGGCGTGCAGATCTCGGGCCCCGGGCTCAGCTTCGACATCAGCTGCTTCGGCCTCGACGCCGACGAGCGGCTGTCGGACGACCGCTACTTCGTGTTCTTCAACCAGCCGAAGTCGCCGGAGGAGTCCATCCAGCTCCTCGGGGCCCAGGCCGGCGACACCGAGTCGTTCCGGGTGACGCTCGACCGGATCCCGCCGCACATCCAGAAGCTGTCCTTCACGGCGACGATCGACGGCGCCGGACAGATGTCGCAGGTCGGCCCCGGCCACCTGCGCATCGTCGCGGGCGGCGAGGAAGTCGCCCGCTACGCCTTCACGGGCGCCGAGTTCAGCACCGAGCGCGCGGTGATGCTCGGCGACTTCTACCTCAAGGACGTCTGGCGGTTCGCCGCCGTCGGCCAGGGGTTCGACGGCGGCCTGGAGGCCCTGCTGCGCAACTTCGGCGGCGAGGTCCTGGAGGAGGAGGCCCCGGCCCCCGCCCCGGCCCCGCAGCCGCAGGCCGCCGCGCCGTCCTTCACCC
>NZ_RPRY01000756.1 GCF_003949795.1 Streptomyces sp. WAC06614 | reverse complement strand
CGTCGACTTCGGCCAGGGCCACTTCACCGCGATCATGGGCCCCTCCGGCTCCGGCAAGTCCACCCTGATGCACTGCGTCGCCGGCCTGGACACCTTCACCTCCGGCTCGGTCCGCATCGGCGACACCGAACTCGGCTCCCTGAAGGACAAGCAACTCACCCGACTGCGCCGCGACAAGATCGGCTTCATCTTCCAGGCCTTCAACCTGCTGCCGACCCTGACCGCCCTGGAGAACATCACCCTCCCCATGGACATCGCCGGCCGCAAGCCCGACCAGCAGTGGCTCCACACCGTCATCGACATGGTCGGCCTGTCCGGACGCCTCGGCCACCGGCCCACCCAGCTCTCCGGCGGCCAGCAGCAGCGCGTGGCCGTCGCCCGCGCCCTGGCCTCCCGCCCCGAGATCATCTTCGGCGACGAACCCACCGGAAACCTCGACTCCCGCTCCGGCGCCGAAGTCCTGGGCTTCCTGCGCAACTCCGTACGCGAACTCGGCCAGACCGTCGTCATGGTCACCCACGACCCCGTCGCCGCCTCCTACGCCGACCGGGTCGTCTTCCTCGCCGACGGCCGCATCGTCGACGAGGTCCTGCGCCCCACCGCCGACGGCGTCCTCGACCGCATGAAGGCCTTCGACGCCAAGGGCCGCACGAGCTGATCAGTCCCTGATCCTCCGAAGCCACCCACAGACTTCCAGCCCCAGGACCGACCTCCATGTTCCGTACCGCCCTGCGCAACGTGCTCGCGCACAA
>NZ_RPRY01000755.1 GCF_003949795.1 Streptomyces sp. WAC06614 | reverse complement strand
GCCCCCACCCTCACCACCGTGCTCTTCCGCCCCGCCGACGCCCGCGACGACGACCTCGCCGCCCTGCGCCGCAGCCTCCTCCAGGACGGCCGCGCCGTCCTCGGCCGCGCCACCGCCGACGGCCGCCTCTGGCTCAAGGCCACCCTCCTCAACCCCCACACCACGCCGGCAGACCTGGACACCCTCGTGACCCTCCTGGAAGGCAGCACCCACCGATGACCGCCCCGCTCGACACCCCCCACGACCTCGTCGGAATCGGCATCGGACCCTTCAACCTGTCCCTCGCCGCCCTCGCCCACGGCCTGACCACCCACGGAGGCGCCGGACTCGCCACCGCCTTCTACGACCAGCGCCGCGACTTCCACTGGCACCCCGGACTCCTCATCGACGGAGCCACCCTCCAAGTGCCCTTCCTCGCCGACCTCGTCACCCTCGCCGACCCCGCCAGCCCCTGGACCTTCCTCAACTACCTCAAGCACAAGGAGCGGCTCTACCCCTTCTACTTCGCCGAGCGCTTCCACATCCAGCGCGCCGAGTACGACGCCTACTGCCGCTGGGTCGCCGGCCGCCTGCCCGGCCTCCACTTCGGCCACCAGGTCGACGCCGTCCGCTGGAACCCCGAACGCGACCTCTTCGAGGTCGACTTCACCCAGCTCGACGCCGACGGCGAGGCCGAGGCCCTCGGCCTCGCCGTCGGCGTCGAGCTGGGTGAAGTCGACCTCGAAGAGGTCGCGTTCGGGGTTCCAGCGGACGGCGTCGACC
>NZ_RPRY01000754.1 GCF_003949795.1 Streptomyces sp. WAC06614 | reverse complement strand
CCGGTCTCGTGGGTCACGGGACGCGCCGGACGGCGGTTCCGGCCGGGCGAAGGTCAGGAAGGCGTGCACCTCGTCTGTGTCCCCCACTGCGTAGAGGGCGGCGGCCCTGCCCGGAGTGTTCCACAGCACGGTCTCGTGGGAGAGCCCGAACGTGTTGCGCATGGTGAACACGGCGAAGCGGTACCCGAGATACCGGTGGAACCGTTCCTCGGGGCCGAACAGTGTCTCCCGGGTGGACGAGTGCGTCCCGTCCGCGCCGAACACCATGTCGTACGTACGGCTGCCGCCCCCGCGGAAGGTGACGTCGGCCCCGTGGCCGGACTGGTCGAGGGTGTCGATGGAGTCGTTGAACAAGAACTCCACATCGTCACGGACCGCCGCGTGGAGCGCGTCGGTCAGGTCTCCGCGCCGCACCTCCAGGTCCCGCCCCGCGACCCCGCCGGTGACGGTGTGCGGTTCGACCGAGGCCACCTCGCCGCCGTCCGCGCCCAGGAAGGTGAGCCGGCGCAGGTCGATGTGCGCGTCCCGCAGGCGCGGCAGGATGCCCATCCGACGGACGACCTCGAGTGCGGTGCCGCGCACATCGACGGGATAGCCGCCGCTGCGGAGTGTGCCGGCCTTCTCCACCACCGTGACCTCGTGTCCCCGGCGGTTGAGCCAGTACGCGAGCGCGGGGCCCGCGATGCCCGCCCCGGAGATC
>NZ_RPRY01000753.1 GCF_003949795.1 Streptomyces sp. WAC06614 | reverse complement strand
GGACCCGTCGAAGAGCTCCGCCTCCAGGGCGGGCACTCCGGCACGCGGACGCAGGGTGACCGTCCGCAGCGTTCCCGTCACCTTGACGATCTGGCGGTCGTGGGAGTCGCAGATCCGCGTGCAGCCCGCGGCTTCTGCGTCCTCCTGCAGCTCTGCGGAATGCAGCTCCTCCTGCGAGGAGGACAGCCTCTCTATCATCCGCCGGAACCGGCCCACCGGCCTGACGGGCCGGTCGGACTTCTCGGGACGCGGGTCAGCACTCATACAGGAAGCGTACCGGCGCCCTCCTACCTCTCGAAGCGGTATCCCATGCCGGGTTCGGTGATGAAGTGCCGCGGGTGCGAGGGGTCCGTCTCCAGCTTCCGGCGCAGCTGGGCCATGTAGACCCGCAGGTAGTTGGTCTCCGTCCCGTACGAGGGCCCCCAGACCTCCTGGAGGAGCTGCTTCTGGCTGACCAGCTTGCCGCTGTTGCGGACGAGCACCTCCAGCAGGTGCCACTCGGTGGGCGTGAGCCGTACGTCGCGCCCCTCGCGGACGGCCTTCTTGGCGGCGAGGTCCACGGTGAACCCGTCGGTCTCCACCACGACCTCGTCCCCGCCGCTGCCGGCGGCCGGCTCGGCGCGGCGGACGGCCGCGCGCAGCCGGGCCAGCAGCTCGTCCATGCCGAACGGCTTGGTGACGTAGTCGTCGGCGCCGGCGTCGAGGGCCTCGACCTTCTCGTCGGAGCTGTGCCGGGCGGACAGGACGAGGATGGGCACGCGGGTCCA
>NZ_RPRY01000752.1 GCF_003949795.1 Streptomyces sp. WAC06614 | reverse complement strand
GGGTGGCGCCGGTGTCGGTACGTTCGCGCCGGTGCGGCCCTCGGCGAGCCGGGTCGTGTGGACGGCCAGCCAGGCCACTGAGGCGATCAGGGCGAGGATGATGCAGGCCGAGAACAGGATCCCGGCGCGGCTGGGCCGCGCCGTGGTCTGCGGCTCCTCGAGCACCACGGTGGGCTGCTCCTCGTCGATGTGCACGTCGGTGATGGTCGTACCTTCCTCGTCCTGTCTCCCGAAGGCTGCGATTTCGAAGCGATGCTGCGGACGTGCCCCGAGTCTCTCCACGGTAACCACGTGGAGGCGTCGGAATCAGGAGCGATCAGGTGAACAATCCGTTTTCACATGCCGTCGGTATGTTCGCAAGGCCCGGAGATGGCCTAAGGTCGATCGCGTGGTGAGAAAACGAGTAGCTGATGCAGGCAAACAGGCCGGAAGAGTAGTCGGCGCGGTACGGGAGACGGCCGGGAAGCTGGTCGCCGACGTGGTGTCCGGCAAGGTCAGGGTGCCGCGGCCAGGACGTAAGGCGCCGGCCAAGGCCGCTGAGCCGGTCGTGAAGCCGCCCGCCAAGCCGGTCGCTGAGCCCGTCGCCGAACCGGTGAAGCCCGAGCCCACCGTCGAGGCGGTTGCGGACCCGGTGGCCGAGGCGGCCGAGAAGGCCGCGCCGGCGAAGAAGACCGCCGCCAAGAAGACCACGGCCAAGAAGAGCCCCGCGAAGAAGACGACGACCGCGACGAAGAAGACCACGGCCACGAAGGCTCCGACGGCGAAGAAGACCA
>NZ_RPRY01000751.1 GCF_003949795.1 Streptomyces sp. WAC06614 | reverse complement strand
GGGCCCCCGCGCCCGGCGCCCCGGGCCCCCGCGCCCGGTGCCTCGGCGCCCGGCGCCGGGCGCCCGCTCGTCCGATGCCCGGTCGTTGCCTCGCCTCGGGCCGGCGGTGGGCCGATCGCATGGGCCCCGGGCGGGTGTCCGCGCGGCGGACGGGGGCCGGACGCCGGACCGCTTAGCGTGAGCCGATGCTGCTGTACGTGGTGCTCGCCCTGGCGGCGTCGGCGACATGGGCGGCCCCGCCGCCGCCGGCGCCCGGACCGGGCGGAGTGGGGGCGATCGGCTCGCCCGGGATGATCGGCTCGGGACCGGGCGACTGCGGTCCCGGCGGCCGGTGGCCGTGGGACTGCGTGGCCGACTGCGAGAGCAGCGGCCGTTGGCACATCAACACCGGCAACGGCTTCTACGGAGGTCTGCAGTTCTGGCAGCCGACCTGGGAGGACAACGGGGGCCTGCGGTTCGCGGCACGGGCCGACCTCGCCACGCGGGAGCAGCAGATCGAGGTGGGCGAGGAGGTCGTGGCCACGCAAGGCTGGCAGGCGTGGCCGGTGTGCGCCAAGCGGTACGGGCTGGCGGGGCGGTGGCACGTGGTGCGGGCGGGCGACACGCTGGTCTCGGTGGCGCGGGAGCGGGGCGTGCCGGGTGGTTGGCGGGCCCTGTACGAGGCCAACCGGGCCCTGCTGGGCCCTCACGCCGACACCCTCACCCCAGGCACCACCCTCCACCTCCCGAACCCCGCGCCTGCCCGCCCGACCCCGACGCCGACCCCGGTCGTCCCGAC
>NZ_RPRY01000076.1 GCF_003949795.1 Streptomyces sp. WAC06614 | reverse complement strand
GTCGGCGGCCCGGGCCAGCGGCTGGACTCCCTCACCGACCTCCCGGCCGCCGCGGAGAGCTCCTACCTCTACCTCTCGCCCCGCCCGGGCGAACACCACTACTGGCCGGCCGACGGGCGCTTCCAGCGCCAGTTCGTCCGCCGCGTGGTCGCCGACCAGCTCGGCATCCCCGAGCAGTACGACTGGCGCGACCACCCCTTCACCGACAACCGGCAGCTCACGTACGACACCCTGACCGCGGCCCTCGCCACCGGTGCCTGACGACGCAGAGGGGGACACCCTGTGACCACCACCCTGCCCCGCCCGCTCCACAGCCTCGGACACCAGGAACTCGACCGTGCCGCCCGCGACCACCGGTGGCCGAAGTGGGCCACCATGGCCGTCCTGCACAGCGTCGGCCTGCCCACCCTCAACGCCACCCTCTTACGCCCCGGCCAGACCCCCACCGAGATCCGTACCGCTGCCCGGGTCCTCGCGGCCGCACTCGACACCGACCGCCTGATGATCCGCTCCGACGGCGGCGTCGAACGCAAGCAGTACTACCGCGGCGGCAACACCTTCCCCGTCCCGGACATCGCCCAGCGGGCCGCACCGCTCCTGGACGCCGGGCGCGCGGTCATCCTCGCCGGCCCCACCAACCGCTTCACCAACAAGCTCACTGTCATGGTCCGCATGGACCGCCCGGGCCCGGGCCGGCCGGGCACCTTCACCCTCGAAGGACTCGGCCCCGGCTACGACGTCGCCGACCTCACCCGCGGCGAGCTCCCCCCGCAGGTCACCGCCCAGCTCAACGACGTCGACTGGGACACCTACAGCACCCCCCGCTGGAACGAGTGGACCATCACGGGCGACCGGTGCCCCGGCGGCGAAGACGCCCGCCGACGGCGCCGCCTTGAGCGCCTCGCCTCCCAGACCCTCAGCGACGGCGGCCAGCTCTCCGGAACACCCAATGCCGAGAACGCCGAAGCCTGGCTCCGCGGCCGTGGCTTCCTGCACCTCTTCGGCCCCCAGAGCCCCCAGCCGGCCATGATGCGCCGCGCGGGCAGGCTGTTCGAGGACTCCTTCGTCCTGACTCGCGCCCAGCCCAACCGCAACTGGCGCTGCCTGGGCACCGCGTTCAGCGTGTTCGCCGACGCGCGCATCGTCTACTGGGACCTCGTCGACGGCGAGCGCAAGTACGCCGCGGCCGCGGCCCCCACCCGCCGGGCGAAGGGAGCGGCCGCATGACCGACCGGCCGATCTACCTGGACCACCAGGCCACCACCCCGCTCGACCCCCGCGTGCTCGACGCGATGATGCCCTTCCTCACCGACCAGTTCGGCAACCCCGGCAGCGCCCACGCCTACGGCCAGGCCGCGTCCCGGGCGGTCAGCACGGCCCGCCGGCACGTCGCCCACCTCATCGGTGCGAAGAACCCCGTCGAGATCGTGTTCACCTCCGGCGCCACCGAGGCCAACCACCTCGCGATCGTCGGCGGCGCCCTGGCCACCCGGCCCCACGGCGGCCACGTCGTCACCACCACCATCGAGCACAAGGCAGTCCTCGCCGCCTGCCAGTACCTCGTCGACCACCACGGCTACACCTGCACCCGCGTCGACGTGGACAGCCACGGCAGCGTCCGGCCCGACGACGTCATCGCCGCGCTCAAGCCGGACACCGTCATGGTGTCGGTCATGCACGCCAACAACGAGATCGGCACCATCCAGCGGATCGAAGCCATCGCCGAGGTCGTCCACCACCGCCGGATCCTGATGCACACCGATGCCGCGCAAAGCGCCGGCTACGGCCTCGTCGACACCTCGGGGCTCGACGCCGACTTCGTCTCGCTGTCCGCCCACAAGCTCTACGGGCCGAAGGGCATCGGAGCACTCTTCGTCCGCGGCCGCACCCGCCTTACGGCTCTCCAGACCGGCGGAGGGCAGGAGCGGGGGCTACGCGCCGGCACCCTCAACGTTCCCGCCATCGTGGGCTTCGGCGCTGCCGCAGCGCTGATCACCAGCGACGCGGTCACCTCCAATGGAGAGATCCGGGCGCTGCGCGACCGCCTCGCACAGCGGCTCTGCGACGCGATCCCGGGCGTCACCGTCAACGGCCACCCTCGGCGCCGGCTGCCGGGCAACCTGAGCATCACCCTCCCCACCGTAGAGGCCGCCGACCTCCTGGACCACATGCCGACCCTCGCGGCTTCTACGGGCTCCGCCTGCAACACCGGATCCGCCGAACCGTCCCACGTCCTCACCGCGATCGGCCTGTCCCGGGCCGCAGCTCGCCGGACCCTCCGCCTCGGCCTAGGCCGCGCAACCACGGGCTCCGAGATCGACCTGGCTCTCAAGACGATCGTCGGCGGCGCCGCCGCGCACCCGCTGATGGCCTGTACGTCGGTCGGTGGAACGGACCAGCATCTCTAGCCACCGCCTCCAGGCTGGCGTCGCCATCACTCCCTCCTGGACCGTTGGGGGCAAGCTGACCTGCGGGCCCCCGACAAGGCGGGTAACGAGCCGTGGGCCAGCCTGAAGTGGATCAGTTGCCGGCGTCCTGCGTGCTGTCGGCGTAGCTGTTGAAGAGGTCGAGCTCGTCCTGCTCGAAGCGGCGGATGCCGCCCCGAATGGAGTCATAGCCAGCCACGACGGAGGTCGCGGTGGCGTAGACGTGCTCGTCGTCCTTGACCTCGAAGTGGAAGGTGAGGGAGACGCGCTTGACGTCGGTCACCCAGGCTTCGATGCGGACTGGGGTCTCCCAGGTCTCCAGCGGGTGCCGATACCGGATGGTCTGCTCGCGCAGGAGAAAGTTGCGGGCCAGTCGCTCGGCGGGGTCGCTGGGGACGAGCATGCTGAACATCCGCATGCGGGTCTCTTCCAACAGAACGCCGTAGCGGGAGCTGTTGAGGTGTCCGTTCGCGTCGAGGTCCGACCAGCGAACGGGGCAGTCATAGATGTGCCGGGACACAGTGACTCCTGTGGGCAGTGAGACCTGCCGTGCCTTTTTGGCACCCGGCGGATCCCAGGGCGGATGGGGAGTCGGCCGTCCGGATGCTCTTCGAGGTCCGGACGGCCACGCCTCCCTGGACAAAGGAAGCTGCAGTCGTGACGGTAGGTCACTTTCCGTGGCTCGCAGGCCAGCCACACCAGCTAGCGGGGTGGGTCCTCGCCCTCTTGGAGGTCGTTGAAGATCTCCCGAAGGAGGACCGCCCGGAGGTCGACCTGAGGCAGGTGCCCTTGGAGCCGGCTGATGGCGGCCCGGTCGGAGTCCGGCAGTGAGGCACGCAGGAGCAGTTTCAGCTCCGCTCGGGCCTGGGGATCGACGATGGGATGGTGGATGCGGTCGACGACAGCTCCGGCCCCCAGCTGCGTGATGCCCCACTCCCCAGGAACTTCCTGGATGGCCCACACCACGGAGTGGTTCTCAGGCGACAGGGTGAGTCGGCACTCCGGCCCTGCCAGCGCGCTGAGCGCTGGTAGCGGGACGCCGTCGTGGCCGGCGAGCGCCGCAGCTTCCTCAGCACTTTCGACGACCAGGCGAGCGGTGAGCGCGCGGGCCGCTCGTCGGCGGGCGGCATCGGCTTCGGCCTGGGCAGAGGGCTGCGGAGTGGCTGCGGCGGGCTCAGCATGGGCCCAGGCGTTGCGCTTGCCGCCCAAGGCATCGGTCTCATCATCGGAGGACTCGGCCTCAACCCAGGTGATCACCACGAACCGGCAGTGCGGCATCGACGCCGGGTACAAGACGTGGGAGACGACCTCGACGGTCTCCCAACCCAGCGCGGGGATGATCATTCGGAAGACGTGGCCGTCCCTGTCCGCCTCGAGGTCGGCTTCGGTCCGCCAGATCCGCTCGACGTCCGAGTTCTGGCGAACCTCGGCGATCAGGTCGACGAGCTCGGTGTTGTCCTTGTGGGTGGCCTGGGCGAATTTCAGCAAGCGGACGTAGGCCGCGGCGTGCATTTCCCAGTCGTGGTACTGAGTACGGGCTTCAGGGTTCGTAAGCGCCCAGCGCATGAGGTTGGCACGCGGGTCCATGACCCAAGGCCACCACTCGGCCATCGCCGCGTTGTAAGCAAGGATGTTCCAGTTGCGGTCGGTGAGGTACGCAGGCGAGGGCATCTGCCTGTCGATCAGCAGGCGAAGTGCCCGGCGCAGCTCCGGACTGGCGTCGATCTGCGGGTCACCGTCGAGCGTGGTGCCGATGTTGTAGAGGAGCAGCGCGTGGCGCTCGCTCTTGTCGAGTCCGAGAAGGTCCGCGAGCGCCTCGCACTGGGGCTTGGTGAACCGGGGCGGAACGGCCCCCTTCTCCACGTTGCGGTAGGTCCGGACTCCCATGCCGAGGGCCTTGGCCACCGGGGCCTGGGTGACCCCCGCCGCCTGGCGCCATCGCTTCAGCCAGCCGCCGAACCCCATGAACTGGCCGGCGATTTCGCCGCCGTGTGCGCCCTTGTTCTCGGCGTGGTCATCGCCGAAGGGGGCTACCCCCTGAGCAACCATGAGGCTCTTCCTTTGTCTCCGCAGTCTCCTGGGCGACATCCGGTCGCGGGCATGAAAAAAGAGGGGCAGCTCGAATGCTGGCCCCCCGGCCGGATGTCTCCCACGAAGACGATACGACGACGTTGACCGCTTTCCGTAATTTGTGGCCTCGACCACAGGAGCATTGATTAAACGTGCAACCACTTCCATCAACGCTCAGCCGCCTTCCATGACGAATCCAGACATTCCCTCACCCGCAGTTCCCCATGATCAGGAAAGCGGCAAATCCTTGCCGGTTTTTGTCGCAAGGGGTCGAATGATCATTCAAGCTGCCGCCGACCATCCCCGGGGCGACTACGCCACCCCCCTCAACCCCCCTATAGGCATTTGGCGTTACTCGGCTTCACCTAGCCGACTGCACAGATCCCTCGCACCTATCTACGCGCGTGGATTCGCCCTTGAGATGCCGTTGACGAAGGCTTTGCCTGCGGGCTTAAATCCAGACCTGACCAGCCGGTACGGATCGACAGCCTGCCGGTTCACGAACGTGGGGGCTTTCTTGAAGATCCTTTTTGGCGCACCGGGGGTACGCCTGGGCGGCACTGCCCCACGGCGACTCGCACCTCCGCACCCCGACCTGCCCACAAAATGCTTGGCACGTACAGCCTTTCACGGTCTGTAGAGCCAGGTCTGGATCTTGCGCGGGCTTCTACGTATGTTCGTCGTCCCCCGCCGGGAGGCAACCCGGTGACCGGCGAAAGGAACGTATGCAGGACGCGCCGAGCAGCTAGTCCGTAAAGCAGTCGGCGCCCGGGAGAGGCAACTCCCGGGCGCCGAACGCGAAGAGCCATATCTCCAGCCGAGGCAACGGCCGGAGAGACCCATCATCACCGCGCCGGCCCTTCCTACGGGGCACACCGGCTGCGGCATCACTCAGGGAGAGTTTTGCATGGGCACGCCCCTGCGCGAAAGGCCGGATCCTCGGACCGCCGCCGCGGACTGTGCAGCGGAGACCGCTCACCCGCCTCTTTCAAACCTCTGGCGCGGGGGTGAAGCCTGATGGCACGCATTCGCACCATCAAGCCTGAGGCTTTCGAGTCCGAGGACCTTGCAGGCGTCGACGTCACCGCGGTGCTGACCTTCTTCGGACTGCTGACCCAGGCGGACGACTCCGGTCGGTTCCGTGACCACCCGGCCATCATCGCCGGGCGGCTGTGGGCGCTGCGCCCGGAGCACACCCCCGCACACGTCGCCCACGACCTGGAGCAGCTGGCCGCAGCCGGCCTGGTGTGCCGGTACACCGGCTGCGACGGCAAGTCCTGGCTGCACATCGTGACCTGGGACCGGCATCAGAAGATCAACCGCGCTTCGGAGTCGCGACTGCCTCGCTGCCCGACCCACCAAACGGCGAAGGCTTGCGGCGAGTGCGACCGCCCCCAGTGCCGCGCCCAGGCCCATGCGGAGGCCAGCCCCCGGCAGTCGCCCTCCGAGGCCCACGAGGCGCCCGCCAGCGCCGTCGACGGAGGTGACTCCGCGACCGCTCACGGAGGGCTCATCCGAACCGTTCCGTCCGATTCGGCCGCATCCACGCCCACCGTGACGCGCGCCACTCCCACCCAGGAAGGTGGGACCGCGGCCTCATCGCCTTCACACCCGTCCGTCGCGAGCCCTGCCCGAGAATCCGCAGGTCAGAGCGACCCAACCCAGATAGGCGGCGTGACGGGCGCCACATTCACTGAGGGGTCACGGTCTGGATCTAGGATCTTGGATCCTGGATCTTCCTGTAGGGGGCGCGAGGCGCCCACGCTCGGCTCCTCCTCGGAGGACGCCCTGGAGGCGGCCGAGGCGAGCGAGTGGTCGGCGAAGGTCTTGATGGCCGAGTACCTGCGCGGCTGCCCCGGAGGACGTCCGCCGAAGAAGGTGCTCGGGCACCTGGGCAAGGAAATCCGCTCGCTGCTGGACGAGGGCTACGGCCCCGGCGTCCTGAGGCCGGCGCTGGAGCGGCTGCGCGCCAAGGGGCTGAACCCCAGCGTCTTGCCGAGCCTGGTCAACGAGTGCCTCAACGCCGGGCCTGCCCAGTCGTCGGCCTCGAGTCCGTCCTCCGCCTCCGGCGCGGGGCTCTGGGCCAGCGCCTCCCCCGCCTACACGCCGTACCTCAACCCCACCGAGCCGACCGGCACCTTCGGAGTCGCCCTGTGAACCGCACCAGGCTCGCCGACCCCCAGACCACCGCAGACAACGCCGCGATGGCCTGGATGCGGCGCAAGCTCGCCGAGCGCGGCATCGACCCCAACGCCCCCGTCGCAGACACCCCTAAAGCGATCCCCGCCCTGGAGGCCGCTCAGCTGCGCATCCCGCGCGACTACCGTGAGGCCCAGGTCGAGCACCCCGCCGTAGCCGAGTGGGTCCGCACCATCGCCGCCAGCGCCGTCGGTGCTGCGGCAAGCCCGCTGCTCCCGCACTGGGGCAAGCCCGGCCAGCGGGAGATCACCCACGGTCGCAGCCTGCTGCTGTGGGGCTCGACCGGCGCCGGCAAGACGCACCAGGCGTACGCCGCCATCCGCGCTCTGACCTCCGCCGGGTGCGGGGTGCAGTGGCAGGCCACGACCGCCGCCGACCTGTACGGGGAGATGCGTGCGCGCGGGGGCCTGGATCCGGAGTACCTGCTGCGCCGGATCGTGCGGATCCCGCTGCTGCTCCTGGACGACCTCAGCGCTGCCAAGACCAGCGAGTGGACCGAGGAGATCACCTTCCGCCTGCTGAACTGGCGTGCGCAGAACCACCTGCCGACGATCATCACCTCGAACCTGCCGCCGGTCCACATGCCCGGGATGGCCTCCAGCCAGCCGGTGCTGCGGGACAAGGTCGGCGACCGCGTGCTGAGCCGCCTGTCCGGCATGTGCACCCCGGTCCACCTCGACGGACCCGACCGCCGCTTCCGCGCCGCCTGACCCGCCGCGCCCACCTTCTTCCACCGCCCGGTCCGCGAGCCGGTCCGCCGGCACCCGCTGCCGCGTGTCGCACCCGCTCGCCGTAGCCCGGCATGCCCTGGAGACCCTCCCCATGCGCCACATCACCACCAACACCCAGCCCGTCCCAGAACTGCGCGGCATCGCCGACATCTCGTGGCACGCCCGCGGGAAGTGCCATGACCTCGCCCCAGACGACGCCGACCGCCTGTTCTTCTCCGCACCGCGCGCCCACGCCGCCATCGCCGAGGCCAAGACGCTCTGCGGCGCCTGCCCCGTACGCCAGGACTGCTTCACCCACGCCCTGGACAACGACATCCGCTGGGGCATGTGGGGCGGCCTGACCGAGGCGGACCGCAGGCCGTGGCACGCCAAGGTCGCCAAGCGCCTCGACTACGCCCGGGTCCGGGCCGCGCTCATGGGCCGGGACGTCCACCTCACCGCGTCTGAGCGTGACGCTGTCACCCGCGCCGCCTACCTCCGCCGCTGGAGCGCCCCGCGCCTGGCATATGCCCTCCGCATCGACCTCGACCATGCCCGCGACCTCCTACGCGAGGCCGGTCACGCGGTGGCCGACCGCGACCGGTACTGGAAGGTCCCGGCCGTGGATAGCGAGGACGCCGGCACCCCGGAGCAGAGCGAAGAGGCCGACAGCGAGACCACGACCGAGGAAACGTTCTGCCAGGTGTCACGCCAGGCCCAGACGACCGAACTGATCAATGCCCTGAAGAAGGCGGCCTGAACTGCCCGGCGCTACTGCCCGTCGGCCCCATCGCCGACGGCCGAACACCCCATCCCCCAGCGAGCCCGGAGAAAGGAAGTCCTTGACCGAGGAGACCGCCGACCGATATGCCCTGATCGCTGCCGGGACAGTGATCATCGTCCTGACCGGCGCCGGATTCTGGCTCTCCTACGCCCACCTCGCCGAGGTAGCCGGGCGACATGGCCTGGGCAACTCGCCGATCCGGCAGTGGGCCTGGCCCGCCACGCTGGACATGTTCATCGTCGCCGGCGAACTGCTGATGCTGCGGTCAGGACTTCGCCGGGTGACGGACTGGTGGGCGGTCGGACTAACGGCTGTCGGGTCACTCGGATCGATCGCTCTGAACGTGGCCGGCGTGAACGGCACCACGACCGGACCGGTTCCGCTCCTGGACTACCTGGTCGCGGCGGTCCCACCGACCGGCGCGATGCTGGCCTTCGGAGTCCTGATGAGACAGATCCAGCAGCGAGTCGCCCGGCCGGACCGGACCCCGACAGGACCGGAACCGAGCGGGACCGCCGAACCCCCGGACCGTACGGAAACCCGGACCGACCCCAACCCGGACCGGACCGACACCCCCACCGGACCGCCCCGCCCCGGACCGAAACCCGGACCGAATCGGACCAGGACGGGCACGGTCCGCCCCGGGACCGTCCGGGCCAGGGTGCACACCGGAAGGGCGGACCGCCGGACAGGACCGCGCCGCCTGTCCGAGGCCGAGGTCGTCGAGCTGGTCCTCCCGGACGTCCCCGCGGTCCTGGCGGCCGAGGGCAACGAGCAGATCACCAGGACACAGCTGCGGAGCATCATGCGCGCCCGCGGGATCCCCCTCGGCAACGAACACATCGGTCCTGTCCTGACCTCTCTGCGTGCCGCCACCACCGCCACCACACCCTCCGAAGGAGCCACCCGCTGATGAAGACGTGCAACCGGTTCACCGACCTGAAGGCCGGATACGAACGCGACATCACCTTTCTGCGTAACCACGCCGCGCTTCACGCGGGCAGCAACGCCTCGAAGTCGAGTACGCGGCACGCCCTGGCGGTGAAGCAGAACATGGCCAGGGCCCTCGCCGATCATTTTTCGCGCTGCCCCCTCTGCACGTGAGCCACCCCTGCCCGTATGGCGGCCCGGACAGCGCCCGGGCCGCCGCCCTGTTCCCGCATCTGACCTCCCGAAGGGGGCCGAATCACACATGACCTCAGCCGAGAACCCGCCGGAAGCGGAGCGAGACCAGACCGTCGGGCTGGCCGGATCGCCCGGTCATGACGACAGTCACCCCGATCACAACTCGCTCCCAGGAGGAGCAAGTTATCGGCCAAGACGCTCTTCCCCGTCGGGGAAGCGCGTCTTGGCCAAACCCGCCCCAGGGGTGGCGGGAGCGGACCGGAGCCAGGGGGCACCGGTCCGCCAGACAGCGACCGAGGGCGGATCGCAGCCGGAGGAGAAGCCCGCATCGCGACGCAACCGCCGCGCCACGAAGAACGCCTCGCGTAAGCGCTCACCGAAGACCGCCGCCGACAAGCGCAGCTACGTATGCAGCGTCCGTCTCAACGACACCGAGAAGCACCAGCTCGCCACAGCTGCCGCAGCAGCCCGCACGAGCCTGCCCGCGTTCCTCGCCCGCAGCGCCCTCGCCGCCGCCCGCGACCCCGAGCATGCCGCCGGCGCCATCGCCGGTGAACGTGAGCTGATCTCTGAGATGTTCGCCGCCCGACGCCACCTCGGCCACGTCGGCAACAACCTCAACCAGCTGACCCGCGCCATCAACTCCGGCGACCGACCGGCGGACGCCCACCTCGACGCGGTGCTGACCGCCGTGCGCCGGGCCACCGACCGGGTCCAGGCCGCCACCGACCGACTCCTCGAACACCGCTAGGAACACCCCACCGTCATGGTCCCCAAGATCCACAAGCGCGGGACGCGCACCATCGGCCTTCTGTGCTACCTGTACGGGCCCGGCAAGGCCGAAGAACACGTCGACCCACATCTGGTGGCGTCCTGGGACCATGCCGCTCCCGACCCCGGCCGCGACCCCGAGGCCACGTACAAGCAGCTGCAGCAGCTCCTCGACCAGCCCCTGGCCCTGCTCGACGAGAACGAGCGCTCGAAGAGGCACGTGTGGCACCTGTCCGTACGCAACGGCCCCACCGACCGGATCCTGTCCGACCAGGAGTGGGGCGACGTGGCCCGCCGCATGGTTGCCGCCGCTGGCATCGACGACCCGGAGCAGGGCGAGGGATGCCGCTGGGTCGCCGTCCGGCATGCCGACGACCACATCCACATCCTGGCCACCCTGGCCCGTGAGGACGGCTACCGGCCTGACCTCGACTTCGACGCCGTCCGCGTCCAGGAGGAAGCCCGTCGCCTGGAGCAGGAGCTCGGGCTGCGCCGCCTCAGCCCCGGTGACGGCACCGCCGCCAAGCGACCCACCAGCGCCGAACGCCACAAGGCCGCCCGCCAGGGCCGCGAGCGCACCGCCCGAGAGGAACTGCGCGAGACCGTCCGTCGGGCCGTGGCCGGCTCCGAGAGCGAGAAGGAGTTCTTCGACCGCCTGGGCGCCGCCGGCGTTCTGGTGCGCACCCGCGTCGCGCCGTCCGGTGACCTACTGGGGTACACGGTCGCGCTGCCCGGAGACGTCAACGCCCAAGGGGAACCGGTCTTCTACCCCGGCTCGAAGTTGGGCCCGGACCTGTCCCTGCCGCGGATCCGGGAGCGCTGGTCCGGCCACCAGAGCGACAACCGGGCCGCCGAGCAGGCGGTGCCGTCGGGTCCCGCATCGGCGCGGCGCCAAGCGAGCACGGCGCTGTGGCAGGCAGTGCTGGTCATGGACGGGGCGGACGACTCGGTGGCCGCGGCGTACATCGCGGCTGCCGGTGAGGTCCTGGACGCGCTCGCGAAGACGTCCGCCGCCCACACCCGGCGCGAACTGCGAGAGGCCGCCTTCGCCTTCGAGCGGGCCTCCCGCTCCCACGTGCGGGCCGAACGCGGGCACGACCGGGCCCTTCGTCAGGCTGCCCGTGACCTCGTCTACAGCGGTCCTGCGCTCGGGCGGGGAGAGGACGGGGCGACCACCGCGATGGTGATCGACGCCGTGTTCTTCCTGGTGACCGTGGCCGCGCACTGGCACGGGAAGAAGGCACACGCCCAGCAGGCCGCCGCCGCCCAGCAGGCCGCCGAGCACCTGCGCACGGCCTACCGGGCCGCCGCCGTGCAGCCGATGGGCGTGCTCGCCGTACGGGGCCGGTCGCTGGCTTTGCCGGTGCTGCGCCGCCAAGTCCTACGGGTCCGAGAAGCACTTCCGTCGGCGTTGGCGGAGCAGGTCCTGGCGGAAGCCGGGTGGGCGGCGCTGGCGGCGACCCTGGCCGATGCCGAGGCGGCCGGGTACGACGCCACCGTCCTGCTGGCCGATGCGGCTGCCCGCCGGGAGCTGGCGAGCGCCGAGTCGGTGTCCGATGTGCTGGTGTGGCGGCTGCGCCGCGCGGCGGACCTGCCGGCCGACGCCCAGGCGACGCCTCTGCCCGGCGGCGGCTCGGTCCCGTCGGACCCCGCCGAGCGGCAGGCCGGGAACCCGGCCGCGAAGGGCACGCAGCGCCGCAGGAGGTGACCGGGCATTCAGGAATTCGTGAGTTGCCGCAGATGGGGCGGTGGGGCACGCTTCATGACCCGCCGCCGTGTGCGGGGAGCCAACTCTGGGAGGGGAGCCCAAGTGTTCGGTCGCAGGAAGGCGAAGCAGGAGCATGGGGAGATGGGGCCGGCGGGCGTCCCGTGGCTGGCGTACCCGGAGCCGCAGTGGCCCGAGCCCGCCCAGTCGGCGCCCGAACCCGTCCCGGCCGCCCCGGTCGCGGACGACTTCCTGCCGCCGGACTTCCGGATGGACACCGACGACGAGCTGGCCGGCCGGTTCATGCCGTGGCGGCGCCCCCTGGTCGTCGAGGGTGAGGTCCGCGCCTGCCCGCAGTGCCAGGCATACCGGGACTGGGTCATTCTGTGCACCCAGGGCCGGATCTGGCTGCGCTGCCGCGCAGGCCACGAGACCCTGGAGACCCGCCTGGACGTGGCCTGGTACAACCGCAACAGCGGCCCGAGCAACGGCAAGTTCGGCACGCTCGAGGAGGGCCTGCGCTCCCTCGACCACTGAGCCGGCAACTCACGTCCCCCTGGACCCCCTGTATTCCTGCCCTGCCGCTCGGAGGAGGCGGCCACGGTCAGCCCACTCGCATCCGACCCAGGGAACCCGTTTGCGCCTCCGCCATTCCGCCCTCCTCACCAGCACCTGTCTCGCCCTATGGGCCCTGACCAGCTGTTCCGCCCCACCCTCCGACAGCGCGCCCGCCGGGACGCAGGCGGAGACGCCCATACCTGTCGGCGTTGACCACGAAGTGCTGCCGTCGGAGCAGCTGGCGGCACGGCTGCTCACCGCCGACGATCTCGGCCCCGGCTACGCCGCCCGCCCCACCGCAACCACGGCTTCGTCCGAGGCGTCCGTCGAAGGCTGCCCCCAACTGGGGCAGCTGGGCAGCGCCGTGGACAACCCGTACGCGATGTTCCCGAACCAGGGGAAGCGGGCGTTCACCGGCCCCGGCGGCACCCAGGTGACCGAGGAGCTGTACTCCGCACCGCCCAAGGACCTTTCCGCAGGAGTCGAGCGGAACATGACCGCGATGAGCGCCTGCCCGTCGTACCAGCTGGTCACCGCCACCAGCGTGGCGGAGGTCCATACCCAGGCGGTGCCGGTGCCCCGTCTCGGTGACGAGCAGTGGGGGCAGGTCCTCACCGTCGCCACTGGCGGGCGGCGCACCGTCATCCAGCAGACCGTGATTCGCGACGGGGCCATGCTCCTGGTCGTCTCCGGCAGCCCGGCGGAAGTCACAGTCCACGGGCAGACCGCCCTGGCCAAGGCGACGGCCCGCTGAGCGCTTGGTCTGTCTCCCCGCCCGACTCACGCACAAGTGCTGAGGCCGGGCGGGGCGTCGGGCGTCGGTAGGCACTGCGACGGTCCGCTGGAGTCGCACATCGATCAATGACCGTAGCGAGATGCAAAAGGCCGACGGCCGGACCCAAAGGGTCCGGCCGTCGGCGTATCAGACAGTCGGTTGCACAGTGAGCTGGCCTTCGCTGCTCTCCGGCAAGGTGTGGCGAAGCACCGGTGCAGGCGAGGCCAGGGAGCCAGCGAAGGCCGCAACGAGATCATGCGGCGTGCTCGCGGAGAACATGGCGGCCCACAGAAGCCCGGCGCCCATCCTCGGTTCGCACCATGCCTGCCATCCCGCCGCTTCCGCCTCGGCATCGAGGATGAGCGGATCGCCGTCCTGAATGCCCTCGTCCGGCAACGTCGTGAAGGCCATGCTGGCGGCCAGCCGCGGGTCGGACATGGCGGTGGGGGTATCGATGTCGCGGACCCAACCACCGCCCGCCAGCGCATCGAGCACCGCCTGAGGTCCGGCATAGCCGTGGGCGGGATCCGGACGGTCCTCCAGGGCGAGCAGGAAGTCGGTGACGGCCTCGTGCGGGGTGCCGGCGGAGAAATACGCGTTCCACTGGGGAAGGCTGTCGGGGGTGGCGCGGGCAGAGACCGTCCATGCCACCGGCTGGTCGCCCAGGAGGATGGGCTCGTCGGCCAGCACCCACTGTGCCCAGCTCAGTGCATCCGGAGCGACGTACAGGACGGTGCTGCGAAGAACCTGCCGGGCATCGTCGGACTCGTCAGGCTCACGCCGGCCCCGGACGAGGGTGAGGCTGGTCCAGCCCCCAGCAGCGAGGTGGGAGCCGACCTGATCGGCAAGGAGACCGTCGTCACCGGCGAGATGGCGCGGGGCGACCCAGTAGGCGGGAAAGGGAAAGGAATCACGGGACGGGGGCAGAAGTGCTCCTTGTCGTCAGGGGGTTTCGCGGCTCGCATCATTGTCGGAGACGGCCCGCAGCCGCCGTCCACGGGCGGGCGGCTCGACCGGAGGCATCCAGGTAAGGGCCTCGGCGACCGGCCTGGGGAGGTATCCGTACTGCACCGCCTCCGCGTCCTCGGCGAGATAGACGATCGGTCGCCCGTCCTGGTCCGGGTCTACGGTCACGGCGCCCATCTTGTGGGCCATCGGGAAGAGCGGGTTGATCGCGAGCCGGACCCGGGCAGAGGGGTCAACCGCGGACAGGTGTTTGATCAGGTCGGCGACGGTCATCTCGGCGCCGGGCGTGGGTTGGGGTGCCACGGTTCTCCTCACGGGTGGAAAGCGCTGCGGTGGATGCGGATGTGCACCGCGCGGCCTCCGGGAACGGGCCGCGATGGGAAGCCGCCGAAGGACGGGAGGCGCTGTCCCAGGCGGCGACGTGGTCACTACAGCCGTCGAGCTGTGGCGAGCACCTCGGAAATGGCAGCGGCCACGAGCCGTGCCGGGGTTTGCGGATCGAAGACAACACGGTAGCCGGGCACGTTGTCGGTGCCGGTGACGGCCAGGACCCAGCCCTCGTCCTCGGCGCCGGGGCGCCCGTCGGGGAACCAGCCGAGATAGAGCCTGCCGTCGGCGGAGGAGATGTGGGTGTCGGCCCGGTCGTCGACGATGAGGGTGAAGTCGCCGTTCGCCTCGGGGAAGCAGTCGATGACCTCGGTCGGCTGGCCGGGTCCCAAGAGCCAGCTATGCAGTCGCAATTTTTCAATCGTGGTGCGGAACCCCGCGTTCGACAGCTCCACGGTCACCAGCATCACCTCTCTGACCTGGGGAAATCCCGAATTCTCCGGAAGGTCGTCTAGGTTGACATGCGCTGCGCCACCGCACCACCCCTTGCAGGAACTTTCCTGTCTGCCACCGGCGAACTAGCATCGCAGCCTGCTCTGGGATCTCGGATGGCGCGACCGGATGTCACAGCCAACAGCCACCTCATGGGCAACTGGCCGCGAACCGGATGTCTTCGCCGCCCCTCTTCATCCCTCGGGGTGAAGGCGGAGCGGCACAGCCCACTTGTACAGTCGCGCGGCACCCTAGCCTCCCGGCCGCTCCCGCTACCGCAGCAGCCTGACTCTTAGAGCCGGGCGCCATGGCGGCGACGGACGGGGCCGGACCATCGCAGGGCTCCGAAATTCAAGGTGATCACCTCTTCGTCTCCCCTACTCTGCCGGACACCAACAGCCCACCACGAGGAGGACTTTCCGATGACGAGCAGCGTCCCCGCCGTGCGTCCGGAGATCATCGACTTCTACACCCGGTCCAACGAAGCCGCCCGGCTCCTGGCCACCGCCACCGGTGCCCTGGAGTTCGCGCGCACCCGCGAGTTACTCCGCCGCCACATCCCTCCCGCGCCGGCCCGCGTGCTCGATGTCGGCGGCGGTCCTGGAGCCCACGCCCGCTGGCTCGCCGAGGACGGATACACGGTCCACGTCGTGGACCCCGTCTCCAAGCACGTCACCCAGGCAGCCGCCGTCGACGGCGTCACGGCAGAGTTGGGCGACGCCCGCCACCTCGCCGCCACCGCTGACACGTATGACGTCGTGCTGCTCCTCGGACCGCTCTACCACCTCCACGACCAGCACGACCGAATCTCCGCGCTGACCGAAGCCGCCCGTGTGGCCCGGCCCGGTGGAGTCATCGCCGCAGCCGCGATCTCCCGCTATTCACCCCTCCTTGACTACATCGCGACCACCGGCATCACCGAGTCCGCGATCCAGGACGGCGTCCGCGACACCCTGGCCCAGGGCCGCTACGCCGGACAGCGCGGCTTCACCGTCGCCTACTTCCAGACCTCCACCGAACTGCGCGCGGAGATCACGGACGCCGGTCTCACCGACCCCACCCTCTACGGAATCGAAGGACCCGGCTGGGTGGCAGTCAAGGCCATCGAAAAGTACACCGGCGCCAACCTCATGGACACGGACATGTACGAAGCGGCCCTCGCCGCGGCGCGCATCGCGGAACCGCACGCCGCCCTCATTGACGCCTCTGCCCACATTCTCGCCGTCACCCAGCCCCGACCGGTCTAGGGTCGGCTCATGACGCTGCTGATCGTGGGTGGGTCCGGATTCCTGGGTACCGAGCTGGTCCGGCAAGCCGTATCGGCTGGGCGCCCGACGGCTGCGACCTACGCGACCAGACCCGGCAGCACTCCGGAAGTCGCCTGGCACCACCTCGACCTACGGAACCCTGGGAGCGTCGAAGAGGCTGTACTCGAACTCAGCCCGCGCGTCATCATCAACACGTCCAGTGGCGGGGCGGACTGGGCGGTCACAGCCGAGGGTCCTGTCCGCCTCGCGATCGCTGGGGCTAGGGCCGCAAGCAGGATGATCCAGGTCTCCAGCGACGCCGTCTTCTCCGGCAAGTGCCGTGCGCGCTACGACGAACAGTGCCGGCCCGACCCCACCACCCCGTACGGGGCGGCGAAGGCCGCAGCGGAGACCGGGGTACTCCTCGTTAATCCGGACACTGTTGTCGCACGCACCTCCCTGATCATCGGCGGCGGACAGTCCGAACACGAGCGGAATGTCCACGAACTCGCGGCCGGTACCAGCGAAGGCGTCCTCTTCACGGACGACTTCCGGTGCCCGGTCCACGTGCGCGATCTGGCCGCAGCCCTGCTGGAACTCGCGTCAGGGGACACGACCGGAGTCCACCACCTCGGCGGGAACCAAGCCGTCAGCCGACACGAGCTCGGCGTCCTCATCGCCCGACGCGACGGACTCGACGCATCGCGACTGCCCACCGGTCTGCGGGCCGACAGCCCCCTTCCCGGGCCCCTCGATGTCCGCCTCGACAGCCGCTCGACACAAGCCAAGCTCCGCACCCCGCTGCGCGGCGCCCACCAGTTCCTCGCCCCAACAGACTGAACACCGCAGCCCCGGCCGACCAGGGCGAGTCAGCAACACTCTCGGGGGCAGGCCAGGGTGGCTACGTGTCTCGGACACAACGCGGCCGGTCCCGGGAACCTGGCTGGATACTGTTGGCCAATTCGGGCTTCTCATGACGTCGGCCTTCCAGACCTGGTTGTGGTCTAGAAGGCCGACGCTGTTGTTTGGGGTGGGTGTCGATGTCGATGAAGCCGGAGGGTCTGAGGGAGATTCCGCCGGACACGGTGCGGGTGGCGCGGGCGGCATTCCCGAAGGGGAGCCTGGCGATCCGGGTCCGCCATGAGCTAGGACCGCTGTTCTGTGATGAGGAGTTCGCGGACCTGTTCCCGTCCAGAGGAAGACGGGCATGGTCGCCGGGCCGACTTGCCCTGGTGCTGGTGTTGCAGCTCGTGGAGGAGCTCACTGACCGGCAGGCCGCCGAGTCTGTGCGGGCCCGCATCGACTTTAAGTACGTCCTCGGGCTCGAGCTGAAGGCGCAGGCACCCAGAGTGCGCGCCCGACCCCTGCACCACCGGGGAACGATGCCGCCTCCCACAGCGGTCGGCATTCGCTGTTCCTCGGTGAGGTCGAACGCGTACGAATTGGCAGAAGTACGGCAGGGGGAGGTCCTCCGCAGCGCAGCACAGTGCTTTGGCCGCCCACATTCGCCAACAGCGTCCGCCGGCGGTTTGAAGGGGTCGACGACGGCGAGCTTTGCGGCCTGTCCGGGGGTGACGACGACGTCCTGGTCCGGTGCGAGGTCGTGGATCGGGCTTCCGGTCGCGGTCTCCTTGAATCGCCAGACGCTGGGTGCGACGCCTTCGAAGCGAAGGACTCCGTCCGCGTTGGTCTTGCCGGTCAGGGCCTTGGTGCCGTTGAGGGTGTCGAGCAGGTTGAACTCGGCGCCCGCGAGGAGGGCTCCGTCGGGTACACACCATGGCACTCCCTCAACCCGCACGAGTTCGCTCTCGATGCGGTCCGGTTGCCGCCGCAAGCCAGGCGCCGGGCGAATTTGTTCGTACGGCTCCGCAGAGCACACCCTTCCGATACCGTCATCCGCGACATCGGCAGACATGAGTTTGATGTACCGGAAAGTAACGGATGTTCATCGAGAAGCTCGTACTTAAGAACTTCAAGTGTTTCGGCCCGGCGGGCACTTCTGTCCGCCTGGACCAAGCCATGACTGCTCTCATCGGTGCCAACGGCTCAGGCAAGACCGCAGCGTGCGAGGGGCTGCTGCGGTTGTTCGGGATATCCGCGAAGGAACGGGCCGTGCGCGTGGACGACTTTCACGTGCCCCTCGACGAGACCGACGTGCCTCCCACTCGCGAGTTGACGATCGAAGCCGTACTCGCCTTCCCCGAGCTCGACGGTGATGACGACGATGACACTGCGGAGGGCGAGAAGCATCAGGCACAGGATGCGCCACCACTGGTGCCGGAGTTCTTCAGGCGCATGGCTGCCACGGAGGACGGCGACCTAAAGGTTCGGGTGGTGCTGAAGGCTGAATGGGTAGATGACGGCACGGTGGACGGTGTCATCTCCGAGACACGAGTGATCGTCAACACCCTGGCCGAGGAGTACGGCGATGATGACTGCGCGCCGCTGACTCCGTTGGAACGTGGCCGAATCCAGATGGTCTACATTCCGGCCTCCCGCGACGGCGTACGACAGGTGACGTCGTTCCTCCGCAGTCGGCTCTGGCAAGCCGCACAGTGGTCGAGCGGGCTGCGTGAACTCGTCAGCAAGAACGCGGCCGAGGTCGCGGAGAAGTTCACCGACGAGCCCGTCGTCCAAGCGGTCGAGGGAGCCCTGACCGCGCGATGGCAGCAACTGCACGACGCAGGGGTGCACTCGGACCCGAAGCTACGGCTCCTCGACGGCGACTTCGACCAACTGATTCGCGATTCCGAACTCGTCTTCGAGCCCGACCACAACGGCCGCCCCCGCCCCGCCCGCACGCTGAGTGACGGGCAGCGATCGATACTGCACCTCGCCCTGGTAGCAGCCGCCCTGGACGTCGAGGGCGCGATCAACAACGGCCGGCACACCGATGACTTCGCACTGGACGGCGCGCACCTCCCGAGCCTGACCCTGATCGCGGTCGAGGAGCCGGAGAACAGCCTTTCACCGTTCTTCCTGTCCCGGATCATCACCCAACTGCAGGAGCTGAGCGTCAGCACGGTGACACAAACGGTGCTCTCCAGCCACTCCGCCAGCGTCATGGCCCGCGTCCGCCCCGAAGTCGTACGCTACCTGCGCACGGAGCCCGCAACCGCGACCGCATCGGTCCGCGAGATCACCCTCCCCGAAGACGCCAGCGAGGCCGGGAAATACATGCGCGAGGCCGTACGCGCGCACCCGGAACTCTACTTCGCCAAGTTCGTGGTGCTCGGCGAAGGCGACACTGAGGAACTCGTGATCCCTCGCATCGCCCAGGCCCACGGCATCCAGCTGGATCCATCGTTCGTCGCCATGGTGCCACTCGGCGGCCGCCACACCAACCATATGTGGACGCTGCTGAACGATCTGGACATCCCGCACGCCACCCTGTTGGACTTCGACTATGGCAAGGAGGGCGCAGGTCCAGCCCGGCTGCGCGACGCCTGTAGACGCCTTGCCGCCAGCGGGTTGAAACCCTTGGAAGGGCTCGCTGGCTACGACAAGATCGACGACATCACCGACGCCCTTGAAGTCGATGCCATTCGCCCGATTTTGGTGCACCTCCGAACGTTCGGCGTCTTCTACGCCACGCCTCTCGACCTCGACTACGCCATGCTCAGGTCATTCGAGGACGCCTATACCCACCTCGAACCGGGCGAGCGCGGACCGCGCGCCGGCGACCCCACCATCACGGTCATGGGCGAGAACGGGACGAGGGAGGACTTCTGGAGGGAGGCCGAGCGTCCCAAGTGGCTGAGCTGGTACCGCTACCTTTTCGTGAACCGGTCGAAGCCAAGCTCCCACATGAGCGCGCTCGGTCGCCTGGGCGAAGCGGAGCTGAAGGCAGACGCGCCCGAGGTACTCAAGGCCCTCGTGCGCCACATCCAGGAGAAGATCTCCCTGTGAGCATCCCCGGCCAGCAGGGCCCCACGGGTCGGCCCGTGCCGCGAGCCACCACCGTGGTGCCTGCAGGGGAATGGCGGCCAATCGGCATCTCCGACCTCGAGCCGGCCGCGTGGGAAGCTCTGCGGGACACCGGAAATGTCGCAGTCGTGGCGGGTCCGGGTGCCGGCAAGACCGAGTTTCTCGCGCAGCGCGCTGCCTATCTCTTGCAAACCGGTATCTGCCCGTGGCCCCAGCGCATCCTCGCCATCTCGTTCAAGAAGGATGCCGCGGCCAACCTCGATCGCAGGGTCGCCTCCCGGGTTCCGGAACACGCTGGCCGGTTCGCGTCAATGACGTTCGACGCGTTCACCAAGAGTCTGGTCGACCGGTTCGCGGCGGCGCTGCCGGCGGACTGGCAGATGGGTGACGGGTACGAAATCCGCACGGCGACCAAGCCCGAGGTAGGTCAATTCCTCAACGACCTCGCGTTCTCGGCACCGGCAGCCCTATCCGGGCAACTCGGCTTCCAGCCAGGCCGGTTCCTTCCCGACGTCGTGGGTGGCTGGCACCTACCCGAGCGCCTGCCGACGGGTGACGAAGTCGATGCCGTCACCTATGCGGTACGCGAGTGGTGGCACGCACGCTACCTACGGGCGGGAACGGCGGAGGTCGACTTCGTCATGCTCAACCGGCTCGCCGAACTACTCGTCCGCGCGGTGCCGAGGCTTAGACGCGCCCTGCGGATGACATACCCGGTGGTCTTTGTCGACGAGTTCCAGGACACGACCAGCGCGCAGTTCTCTTTCCTCACTTCCGTGTTCGGTGAGAAGACCGCAGTTACTGCGGTCGGGGACAGCAAGCAGCGGATCATGGGCTGGGCCGGTGCCCTGCCCGAGGCCCTCCACCGCTTCACTGACGCCTTCGGCGCCACTTCCTACGCGCTGACGTGGAACTTTCGATCTAGCGACGCCCTCGTAGAGCTTCAGCACGTCATCGCGAGCAAACTGGAACCGACTACCGTACGGGCCACCTCAATGGCCACCGCTGAGGTCGGGCACGAGCCTGCTGTCTTGTGGACGTTCTCCAGGAGCGACAGGGAGGCGACCTTCATCGCCGACTGGATCGCCCGAGACATCGCCGCCTCGGGCCGTATGCCGTCTGACTTCGCGCTCATCGCTCGGCAGACGATCAAGGAGTTCGAGCCGCTGTTTCGTGCCCGCCTCGCTGCACACGGCATAAGAGTCCGCAACGACGACGCCCGGCTCGGCAAGATGACCCTGCAAGACCTGCTGAAGAGCGAGACCGCCCGCCTCCTTCTGGGTCTGCTTCGGCTGGCCAACGAACCCCAGGGCCTCGTCAAGGTCTGGCGGGATGTATCGGCAACCATGGAACGCGTCCACGGAGCAACCGACGACGACAGGGCCCGTCACCGCGTTGGCAAGAACTTGGCCGACCTGACCACCCAGCTACGTACCTGGCTCCGTGACCACCCGGCGGCGACCACGTCGGCCGCCGACACTGTGAAGCAGGTCGTCGGTCTACTCGACAGCGCCGCCCTCCGCCGATACCTGAAGTCAGCAGTCCTAGGGGAGGATTTCGATATTGCCCTTGAAGCATTCGAGGCCCGCCTTCAGGCCGCCAGCGACGGCACCGCTGAGTGGGGTGACGTGCTCGACGAGTTCGAGGGGGCTAACGCCGTCGTTCTGCTCACCGCGCACCGCAGCAAGGGGCTCGAATACCACACGGTGTTCTTCCTGGGCATCCACGCGAGGCAGTGGTGGGCGTACGCAAACGACCGACGTGAAGGAACATCAACCTTCTTTGTAGGCTTGTCCCGGGCTGCGCATCGGCTGATCTTCACCACAGACCGGACGGACCGGACCGGCCCCATCAGCGACCTCTTCACGATGCTCACCGAGGCGGGCGTGCCCGAGATCGACCACGGATAACGACAACTTCCAACGTTGTCGGCCTGGGGGTGCCGTTGAGCTCGTCGGTGTAGGAGATGCGCAGGCAGCTGGCAGTCCTCGATGTACGCCTCGGTAACCGCACCACGCAACAGCGTCTCAGCACCAGGCTCCGAGGAGCGCGCGAGTTCCTCGGCACGAGCTGAGGAGCACCGCATACGGCTGCATCGACATCGACACCCACCCCACACAACAACGTCGGCCTTCAAGACCACAACCAGGTCTTGAAGGCCGACGTCACGCGAAACCACTGCGCCTGTACGACGAGAACCGGGAGGCAACCCGCCAGGAGGGACTGGGTCGCCCTACCGCCGGCCAGCCCGGGCGGGGGCACCAGGGGCCGGCAGCAGTCGCGGAATCGTCCGGACGTAAGCGACCATGCCGATCACCTCGACGAGGGTCTGGGTGACCACGACGACCGCGGCGACGGCCAGCGAGTCGGGAAGGGCCAGGGCTAGGGGAAGCACGACGAGGGAGTTGCGGGTCGCGCCGGTGAACACGACGGCCCGCCCGTCGGGGGCGTCGAGGCGAAAGACGCGGGCGACAGCGAGCCCGGCGAAGGCCATCACTGCGAGGAACAGGACGTAGAAGGGCACGACCTTGGCCACGTCGGAGAGGCTGTCGCCGAGCTTGGGAACCTGCGAGGCCACCACGGTCAGCAGGGTCGCAGCCATCAGCGGGACCATGGTCGTGCCCATCACGTCGGCGAACTTTTGCCCGGCGGGGCGGCGGCCGGCCCAGCCTTGGGTGAGCCAGGCCAGGGCGAGCGGGACGACGATCAGGATCACGAACGCCTCGAGGAACGGCCCGGCTTCCACGACGTCGGCCAGGCCGGAGCCCATGAACAGGAACAGGAAGAGGGGCAGCAGGATCATCTGGGCCAGCAGGAGCAGCGGTGTCGCGGCCAGGAGGCGCTGGCTACTCCCGCCGGCGAGGCCCGAGAAGACGATGACGTAGTCGACGCACGGGGCCAGCAGGACCAGCAGCACCCCCAGCCGGACGGCCTGGTCGGCCGGCAGGAACGGGAACATGCCCGCCACGACCAGCGGCACCACCACGAAGTTGACCACCAGCGCGGCGGTCAGGAACCGGCCCGCCCGCAGCGAGCGGAGCAAGTCGACCGCGGGCACCTGCAGGAAGGTGACGTAGAGCAGGACGGCGAGCACCGGGTTGATGGCGTGCTCCAGGCCCGGCCCGGCGCCGGGGGCGGCCCAGCCGACCAGGGCGCCGGCCGCGAGTGCGCCGAGGTAAACGGCGACCTGGTGGTGTTCCATCCGCTCGACCAGACCTCGCGGTCCCTGCTCCGCCACCACCTTGCCGACTCCCTTGCGCTCTGCTGTACCCCGGGCCCCACGGCCCGCTTCGGAGACCATCGTCCCAGGCCACAGGGCACAGGCACTCCGGCGAGGTTTCTTACCCCCGGGCCGGACCTGCCCGCTCGGCCCGCTGCGGGCGGGCCAGTGCCTCCAGGGCGAGGAGGACGACCGCGGCAACGACGATGTGCATGACGCTGAGCGCGATCGTGCTGGGCACATCGAAACCGGCGGTGAACGTCTGCACCGTCGTGGCGAGCGCGGCACCCACCCCCACGACCTGAGCCGAGCGCAGGACGAACCGCCGTCGCCCGGCCGCCGCCAGCAGTACGGATAGCGCCAGGCCGCCACTCAAGGGCAGCACCGTCATGGTGATCACGCCCTGCGGCGCGGTGGTGGTGTGCAGCGACCCGTCGGCCTCGACGTATTGGAAGGACCCGCCGAAGGCCAGGCCCACCAGCCACAGGGCGAGATTGACCCCCAGAGCGGCGGCTACCGCCCCCGCGGTGACCGCGGCCGGAGGCCGGTCCGCGATCCGGCCGAGGGAACTGCCCCCAGCATGTACGTCCCCAGGCATGTGGGATCTCCGATCTGCACAAACGATGCCGACATGAACAGGGCACTCACTGCCTGGGGACAGCGGGAACGGGCCGCGACCGCCCCAGGGCTCTACCGCGCGTCCGGGCCGCCGACAACCAGCGGCTCCGCCGGCCTGTGACAGCCGCACCCGTCCCCGCCAGCGGCCTTCGGCCCGCAAGAGCAGGACCGGGAGCTGCGGCGCTGGCCGTACCACCAGGCCCCGGCTGCAAGGACGGCCAGGACGACGGCGACGGCGGGCAGCCAGCCCACCACGGCCCCGGCGCCGGCACCGACTACCCCGGCCGTGATCAGGACGGGCAGGGCGCAGCACGCCACGCAGGCCAGAGCGGCCAGGCCGCCCAAGGCCTTCGGCGCTCGCTGGGGGCGCGGGTCAGCAGCAGGGTCCGGCATGACGGTTCTCCTCGGCGAGATCGGTGAAGGGGATGGGACAGCAGGAACTTCCGGCGCAGACGGTCAGGTCGTCGCAGCCGGCCTCTACGGCCGCGGACAGCGCGCTGCGGATGGTGGTGAGGTCGGCAATCTTGGCGTCGACCTCGGTGAGCTTCGCCGCGGCCCGCTCCTGGAGCCCGGCCACGGGGCGGCCGTGCCGGTGACGGCCCGCCTCCAGCAGCTCGGCGACCTCCTCCAGCGTGAACCCCAGCCGCTGGGCCGCCTTGATCACCCGCAGCGCGGTCACCGCGTCTTCGCCGTACAGGCGGTGGCCGCCGTTGCTGCGCTCCGGCTCGGCCAGCAGCCCGCGGCGCTCGTAGTAGCGCAGGGTCTGGATGTTCACCCCGGCCGCCTCGGCGACCTGCCCGCTGCGCAGCCCCGCGCTCACCGCGGGCCCCCGGCCGCCGTCCGGGCGGCCAAGGCGTCCAGGACCGCGGCGTGCTCTTGGTCCACCCCGATGTCCAGGCCGACCCGGTCGTCCTCGCCCAGGGTGACGGTGAAGGCGAAGAACGAGCAGCAGCCGCCCTCCCGCTCCACCAGGCCCCGCACCCGCTCCTCGACACCGGGCCCGCCGGCCAGGTCCAGGCGCAGCTTCACCGGTCCGGGACGCGACACCGCGACCAGCCGCTCGGCGAACAGCCCGTCCCACTCCGCAACCCGCAGCGGCTGCTCCTCGGTGGGCAGCGTGCAGGACTGCGGCACCCACGCCAGATCACTCATCGTGCTCACTCCCGTCGTCACGTCCCTGGTGGGGACACCTCCGACGGTAAACCTGTACCTAGGTACAGGATGCAAGCCCCCGCCGAGGTGGGGACAGAAGAAGCCGCTGCGATGGACGGAGCGTGCAGCCGCAGTCCCTACCCTGCCACGCTCGCAGCCGTCCCTTCGCGGAAGTGCCAGCTGCTCGTGGACAAAGCCACTCCGGATTGGCCAACAGCGTCCTGGCTGGTTCCCGGGGCCAGTGGTGGTGCGGTCAGTTGTCGTCGGTGCGCCGGTGCTGACCGGTGCCGGTCTCGCTCTCGTCGTTCTTACGGCGGCGTGCGGCATAGACGACGCCGCCCCCGGCGGCGAGGAGAAGGCCGCCGATTGCCAGTAGCCACCCGTTGACGCTGTCAGCACCGGTGTGGGCGAGGGCACCTTCGGGCTTGACACCGGTTGCTGTGGGGGTCGAGGTCGCGGTGCCGATGTCCGGGCTGCTGGAGGAGGACGGCGTACCGGTGGGCTCCCCGGTACTGGTCGAGGACGAAGTGGTCGACGTGGGCTGGGCCGTGGGGTCGCCGGTGGGCTTGGCCGTCGGCTTCCCGGTCGGTTCCTCGGTGGGCTTGGCCATGGCCGTATTGGTCAGGGCCGCGGTGGTCTCGGTGCCAGGCTTGGCCGTGATCTCCACCGGCGTGGTCTCCAGGCGGTAGCCGTCCGGGGCCTTGGTCTCGGTGGCGGTGTAGAGACTGCCGGTCTTCTTGCCGACGGGGAGGAGGGCCTTGGCGGTGCCGTCCGGGCCGGTGGTGAGGGTGAAGGCACCCTTGTCATCCTTGGCTTCCTTCGGGGCGATGTTGACGATGGCTCCGGGCAGGCCCTTGCCGGTGGCCTTGTCGGTGACCTTGAGGGTGAGGCCGGCGGACTTGTACGGGTCGGTGATCGCCAGGACCTTGGGCTCGCCGGGGGCGACGACGACGTCCTGGTCGGGGACGGTGCCCAGCAGCGGGCTGCCGGAGAAGGTCTCCTTGAGGCGTACAACGCCGGGGGCGAGGTCGGAAAAGGCCAGGATGCCGTCGGCGCCGGTCTTACCCTCGGCGAGCGTCTTGCCCGCGGAGTCGAGCAACTGGAAGGCGGCTCCGGGAGCGGGCTGGCCTTCGGGGTCCGTCGTGACGATACGCAGTCCGGCCTTGTCCGCCGACGCAAGGTCGGCCCGCTCCTTCGGGGCTTCGGCGGACGGGGAGGGGGCGGCGGTGGCCGTGGTGACCGGGCCGGTCAGGACGGCGACGGTCAGGGCAAGCGCGGTGAACAGGAGGGGGCGGTGCTTCAT
>NZ_RPRY01000750.1 GCF_003949795.1 Streptomyces sp. WAC06614 | reverse complement strand
GGGCGGGCCCGTCGGGGTGGTCCAGGTGGGCGGCGAGGGCGTCGCGGTGGTCGCCGTGCGCGTACAGCTCCAGCCGGCGGTAGCCGCAGGCCGAGTCGGCGGGGGTGGTGAAGTACAGGACGGTGCCGTCCTCGTGCGGGTTGTAGCCACCGCCGTCCGGGCAGGCGCCGTGGCGGGCGAGGATCGCGCACAGCCCGCGCAGCACCAGCGGCTCGGGGTGGTCGATCTCGAAGGCGAGGTGCGCCTCGTGCAGGAGGGCCCGTTCATGGGCGGCGATCCGCTCCAGACCGGAGTACGGCGGTACGGTCAGCGCGAACACCTCGACCGCGCGGCGTTCCCCGGCGGCGCCGTGCACCGCGGGGCGCAGGATCCGCACGTCGAGCTCGGCCGGGTCGTACCCGTGGCGCCGGGCCAGACGCTCCCGGACGACCACGCTGGGGCCGGCGGGGACGTCCACGGGCAGCCCGCAGTCGGCGAACTGGGCCAGCAGGCTCGCCGGGTCCGGCGGGAACACCAGCAGCCCGGCGTGGGCGAAGCGGCAGTGCGCGGCGACCGCCCGCAGGTCCGGGCCGCCGAGGCCGGGCAGGAGGAGCGGGAGCAGGGCGGCACTGTCGTGCTCGCGGACGAAGGCGGCCGCCGCACGCAGGCGGGCGGTGTCGTCGAGGAGCATCGTTTTGTCGGGGAACGTCGTGGTCATGTGGGGGTGTCCTCGGGCCGGTGTGGTGGGCGGAGCAGGGCAGGGCGAGGCATCGCCGGGGCGGGGCTCGCCCTGCCCTGCTC
>NZ_RPRY01000749.1 GCF_003949795.1 Streptomyces sp. WAC06614 | reverse complement strand
GACGTCGGCGGCACCGGCCCGTTCGACGGCGAGGCGGGCGGCGGGGCGGAGGATCGTGGCCGGGCCGCGAGCGGCGGTCCGGAGGCCGGTCCGCCGCCGAGTGCGTTCCACCGACGGCTCGCCGAACTCGGCTTCGGCGAACGCACCCCACCCGCCTTCCAGGCGTACCGCGTCCTCGCCAACTGGCTGTACGAGGCCCTGCAATGGCTCGGCGTCACCCCGATCAACCGATACCTCTACTGCCACTGCCTGGCCCAGGCCGTCGACGCGCGGCTCGGCGAGAGCTGGCAGGACCGACTCACAGCGAGGCCCTCCTGACATGCGCGTGAAACTCCGCCCCAGCACGGTGTACGGGGCCCACCGGGACGGGGTGTTCGTCCAGACCCCCCGCGGGGCCTTCACCCTGCGCCTGCCGGCGCCCCTGGCCGAACCCGCCTGCGCCTGGATCCGGGCCCTGGAGGAACCGCGGAGCACCGCGGAACTGGTGGCCGCGGCCGGAAACCCGAAGGCGGCCCCGTTCATCGAACGGGTCGTCGCCCAACTGCGCTCCCAGGGAGCGCTCGTGGACGCGTACGAGGTCCCGCCGGCGGTCCCTGCCGCCGCGGTCGCGTACGTCGAGGGCCACAGCGAGGACCCGGCGGCCGCCTTGGCCGCGCTGGCCGCGGCCGAAGTGACCGTCGACCCCGGGTGGCCGCAGGCAGCGGTGGCCGAGCAGGCCCTCACCGCGCGGGGCGTACGGTGCACCGTACGCCCCGCGCGGTGAGGGCCTGCTCGGCCACCGC
>NZ_RPRY01000748.1 GCF_003949795.1 Streptomyces sp. WAC06614 | reverse complement strand
GGGGCGTACGGGTCGGGGTCCACTGCGCCTACGGTTCAGGGGCGCCGGATCAGGCGCACCTGCCACTGCCGCTGTGGCAGGGCACGTACGCAGGACCCGACCGCGGTGGCGGTTCCGGGTGAGCGCGGTCCCAGTCGTGCTGTGCAAGCGCCAGTACCGCGGCCACGGCAAGTGCGGCGAGCAGTTGGAGCACCACCGACCAGCGTGCGCGGAACAGCGCCGCGGCCCCGGCCAGACCGAGGACGACGACCAGGTAGGACGACAGCCAGGCGAGCTCCGCGAGCTCTGCCGCCTCGATGCGCTCGACCTGCCCCTGTGCAGCCCAGACCTCCATGCCGGTGCCGAATCCGTGCAACAGGGCCACGGCGACCTCGACGAGAAGGAGGAGGACGCCGAAAAAGACGTCCGCCCCCGTGGACTTCCGCCGTGACCAGGGCCGCCAAGGAGGCCGCGCCGGTGCGGGCGGTTCGGACGATGCGTTGACCATGACGCCACGCTGCCGAACCACGCACCGCCGGTGCATGAGTACACGTACTCATGCTCAGCCGACGCCCACTTGCCCGGAGACCGGCCGTCACCTCGCGGCGGTAGTGGCCGTCGTCGCCGTCGGCGAGCCGAACGGCCGGCTCCCCCTCGGGGAGCCGGCCGTTTCGCTGTCAGCCGGGGGGACGCCTCGGCCTCGTCTTCGGTGTCAGCGTTCGGCCGCCAGGTCCAGGTCGCCCGCCGGGGGCTCGCTCGGGACGGGGGTCGAGGGGGTCGGGCGGCGCCAGGAGTGGGTGAGGGGG
>NZ_RPRY01000747.1 GCF_003949795.1 Streptomyces sp. WAC06614 | reverse complement strand
GCGCGTGCTCATGGCGGGGATCCCGCTCGGGGGTGGGTCCGCTGGACATGGATGGGCTTCCTTTCTCCCTGGGTTCTGTCGTCCCCGGTTGGCTTGTCCCTGGTTCCGCTCGTCCCTGTGCCCCCGCTTCGTCATCCGGGGCGCCCGGAGCTTCGTGATCCGGGGCGCCCGGCGCCTACCCGGCATTGCCCTCGGGAATGCGGGGCAGGCGTCGGTGGGGAAGGGGCCGACGGGCCGGGTCGTCGCTTCGTACACCCTTTCGGGTGATTAGGCCGTTCCACACAGGTATGCGAGATGTTCGAACGGGTACACGCCCCGTATGGACACGACCCTGAGCGTGGACACGACCCTGACCGACATCGCGTGGTTCCTCATCGTGGGAATCATCGTGGCCGGCTTCATCATCACGATGTTCTGGCTGGGCAAGAAGGTCCGGGCGCGTGAGCCGGCGCCCCCGACGGCCGAGAGCCAGCCGCACCTGCCCGAGGGCGGGGCGGTGTACGAGGTGCGCGAGGAGCGGGAGGACGTCGAGATCCCGAAGACCGGGCCCAGAACGGGCCTACGGCCGCACGAGATGCAGGGGTACGGGAACTTCGGTTCGACCACGGCCCACGACCAGGAGAAGAGCCGGCGGGAGCGGGAGCAGAACGAGCCCGACAGCGGCGCCTTCGGGAGCGGCGGTCCCGGCACCTGAGCCGGCCCACCCTCGCTGAGCCACACCACCGCCCCCTTCCTCGACGTCTCCTGCGCCTCCTACGCCTCCTACGCCTCCACCCGCAGCCGGAG
>NZ_RPRY01000746.1 GCF_003949795.1 Streptomyces sp. WAC06614 | reverse complement strand
CACCCCTTCCGTCCCGGAGACGCCCTTGCCCGCACCCGCCCCCCGCACCACCGCGACTCCCGTGGACGCTGACGTCTACGTCACGCCCCGATACCTCGCCGGATCACCCGGCTACGGCGATGCCGGCTTCGCGCCCGTCGCGCACTGGCCCCACCACCACCTCGACGAAGGCCCGCACCAGCTCGTCGTGACCAGCCCGGACCACCGCATCCGGATCGGCTGGGCCGGAGACGACTACGACCTGTGGACCATCAGCGCCGCGCCGCATGCCGTCTCAGGACCCCAGTGGACCGCGATCGTCAACCAGAACACCCCGCCCGAGCTCGTCGCGGCCCTGACCGCCACGCTCGCCCAGGACTGGGCCGCGGGCCAGGACCGCTTCCTCGCGGCCCCGTCGGTGTACTGGGCCGACAGCGTGGCACCGCTGGCCGCGGCCGGCTGGGAGCGAACGGGCGCCGAGCTCGGCACCGTAGAGCTGGCCGCCCCCGACGGCAACGCGGGGGTCTGCATCAACATCTCGCGCCGCGACCTGGAGCACGGGACGCAGCTGTGGGCCAGCCCTCCGGGCTGGGGCACCCGAGCGGAGATCACCTTCACCCCCCGTACGCCCTCCCACCTCATAGCCGCCACCGCGGCAGCCTTCACCGATCCGACTCCCGCAGCCCGTTGGCGCGAGAGCCTCAACCCCGAGCTCACCGCCCGCGCCAACGGGCTGCGGGAGTCGGATCGGTGAAGGCTGCCGCGGTGGCGGCTATGAGGTGGGAGGGCGTACGGGGGGTGAAGGTGATCTCC
>NZ_RPRY01000745.1 GCF_003949795.1 Streptomyces sp. WAC06614 | reverse complement strand
CGACCGGGACGGTCGGCCCGGGCACGGCGACGGCCACCGGACCGGGCACGGCCGGGTCGGGCACGACCGGGCTGGGTGGGCCGGGCACGGCCGGGACGGGCACGACCGGGCTGTGTCGGCCGGGCACGGCCGGGACAGGCGCGACCGGGCCAGCGGGCCCGGGCACGGCCGCGGCTGGCACCACCGGGCCAGCGGGGCCGGGCACCGCCGCGGCTGGCACCACCGGACCGGGTACGACCGAGGGGTCCGGGCCGGGCGCGGGGCCAGGCACCGCCGCGGCTGGCACCACCGGACCGGGCACGACCGAGGGGTCCGGGCCGGGCGCGGGGCCAGGCACCGCCGCGGCTGGCACCACCGGACCGGGCACGACCGAGGGGTCCGGGCCGGGCGCGGGGCCAGGCACCGCCGCGGCTCGGCCCTGGCTCGGGCACCAGCCGGCCGGGCCTGCGACGGACGCGGCGCCGACCGTCACCTCCGCCTGGGAGCCGCCGCCCGGCAAGGCCGACCAGGCCGGGCTCGGCTCCGCGCCCGCGCCCGGTCCCGGCCACGCCCCTGCCAGCGGCACCGGCAGCGGCACCAGCCCCGGTTCCGTCCGGGCGGCCGGGCCCGGCTTCGGGGCCGCGGAGACGACGGAGGTGGCAGGCCTGCCGGTGTACGGCCCCGTCCCCGTACACCCCGGCCGACCGACGTACCCCTCGCACTCCTCGTCCGCGCCGCACGCGGCGCCCGCCCCGCCCGCGCCATCCGCGTCGTTCGCCCTGCCCACGCCGTCCGCGGCATACGCGCCGTACGACT
>NZ_RPRY01000744.1 GCF_003949795.1 Streptomyces sp. WAC06614 | reverse complement strand
CGGCGAACCGTCGCCCTGGGGCGCGGGCTTCGACCCCGGCGGCGGGGTGGTGGCCGGGCCGGTGGCGGAGGTACCCGGACGGATCGGGGCGCCGTCGGCCACCGGCTCGGCCTTGGGCATGAACAGCATCGCGTAGGCCACGGCCCCGGCGAGACCGAGGAGGACGAGGACCAGCAGGGTCCGGCCGAGCGCGGCCGGGGTACGCGGCTTGCGCGGGGCCGGGGCACCGCGGTGGCGGCCGTGCGACAGCTCGGCACGCCGGCGTACGACGGGCAGCCGGCCCGGGTCGGGCTCCGCCGCGGCTGCCGCGGCCACGGGCGTGCCGCCGTCCGGCTCGGGCGCCGACCGGACGAGGCTGCGCAGCCAGCCGCGCAGCTCCTCGAAGTCGGGACGCTCGGCCGGGTCCTGACGCAGCAGCGACTCGACGACGGGGCGGAGGGGCCCGCACTCCTCGGCGAAGGCGGGCGGCTCGGAGCAGACCATCTCGACGAGCTCGGCGGTGCTGTCCTCGGGGTAGGGGGCGTGCCCCTGCACGGCCCGGTACAGCAGGGCCCCCAGGGCCCACAGATCGGTGGCGGGCCCGACCGGAGCAGCCAACTGCCAGTTCCCCCGCACGGGCCCGGTCGCCCCCGGCCGCCGAGCGGGCGCCGTCGACGCCGGTGGCCGTGGTGGGGGCCGTGACGGAGCCGTGGGCGCCCCGCGCCGGCCCGGGGCCCGGGCGGCGCCGCGCGGCGTCGGCGCGCCCTGGCCGCCCCGCCCCCGCGGCCGAGGCCCTCGGCACGCTGCCAGCGCGGGCC
>NZ_RPRY01000743.1 GCF_003949795.1 Streptomyces sp. WAC06614 | reverse complement strand
GCGTCAGCCGCCGCAAGCCCTGGCAGTACGTCTTCGGCCCCGGCGTGAGCGCGACCGTGGCCCGCGAGTCCGGCCCCGACCTCGACGTCCACCTGGTCACGCACGACGCCGTCGCCAAGGGCCGTGGCCTGCCCGTGGCCCGCCCCGGCGCCCGCCTCGGCCGCACCAGGACCGTGGCCGGCTGGCTGGTCGGCCTGGTGCTGCCGGTGCTGCTCACCGTGCTGCTCACCCAGGTCGACGCCGACCTGGGCCTGGCCAACGACATGCTGCTCTTCCTCGGGCTGACGGTCGCCGCCGCGCTGGTGGGCGGACTCTGGCCGGCGCTGGCCTCGGTGGCGCTCGGCTCCCTGCTGCTGAACTACTTCTTCACCCCGCCGCTGCACCGGCTGACCATCGCCGACCCCCGCAACATCGTCGCCATCGTGATCTTCTTCGCCGTGGCGGTCTCGGTGGCCTCCGTGGTCGACCTGGCCGCCCGGCGCACCCACCAGGCGGCCCGGCTGCGCGCCGAGTCCGAGATCCTCTCCTTCCTCGCCGGCAGCGTCCTGCGCGGCGAGAACAGCCTGGACGCCCTGCTGGAGCGGGTCCGCGAGACCTTCGCCATGGAGTCGGTGGCCCTGCTGGAACGCGACGGCGACACCGAGCCCTGGCGCCGGGCCGGCAGCGTGGGTCCGGCCCCCGCCGCACGGCCCGAGGACGCCGATGTGGACCTGCCCGTCGGGGACAGCCTGGCCCTGGCCCTGTCGGGACGGGTGCTGCCGGCCGAGGACCGGCGGGTGCTCGGCGCGTTCGCCGCCCAGGCCGCCGTCGTCC
>NZ_RPRY01000742.1 GCF_003949795.1 Streptomyces sp. WAC06614 | reverse complement strand
GGAGCAAGCAGTTCGGCACCGACACCGAGGACGGCCGCCCCACAGTCCGGTCGAACGGTAAGCGCGCTGCTGCCTTCGTCGGGCAGACGATTCTTGTGACGCTGGCGACCAACGGCATCGGCTGGGCGACTGATTTCGCGTTCGTCGAGGACGGAACACACGTACTAGCCGTCAACCGGGACGCCGAGGCTGCTGCGGGGACCGTGTAGTTGTCGCGGCTGAGCGGTGCGCCGGACGCCTGTGTGGCAACCGTCGACGTCTCCGACGAGCAGGCCATTTTTTTTTTTTC
>NZ_RPRY01000741.1 GCF_003949795.1 Streptomyces sp. WAC06614 | reverse complement strand
GCGGCGGACGAGTGCGCGGACAGTGGCCATTCCCGCAGGCTAACCCGACCGTGCATGGGCTGGCCGGGCGCGGGTACCGGGGTCCGACAGTCTCATCACCCGGGAGGACACCAGAAATGCCGAAGATCCTGCAGCACACCGGCGGCGACGTGGTCGAGATCATCCTGGCCGACCACCGGTGGTTCGAGGAGGCACTGCGCGAGTTGCGGGACGTGCAGTCCGACCGGGCCGCGGTGCTGGCGGATCTGGCCACCGTGCTGATCGCCCACGCGGAGGCGGAGGAGTCGAAGGTCTACCCCGCCCTGCGGAAGAAGGACGCGATCGACGCCGAGGAGGTCGAGCACTCCGAGCACGAGCACGACGAGGGCAACGAAGCCCTGCTGGCGTTGCTGAGGTCGAGGACCAGCACAGCGAGGAGTTCAGCGAGAAGACGCACGAACTCTCCGAGGCGCTGTCCCACCACCTGGATGAGGAGGAGCGCGA
>NZ_RPRY01000740.1 GCF_003949795.1 Streptomyces sp. WAC06614 | reverse complement strand
AGCAGCGCCTGGACCGCGGCCTGAAGCCCCTCGAACGTGGCATCGGCCGGGGCCTGGAGCAGCATCGCCTGGTGGAACCCGTCCACCGGGCCACCCAGCTCACGCAGCCAGCCCACGATCGGCGTCTGCGCGACCTGTCCGAGACCGGCCTTGGGGTCCTCGGTGCTCGCACCGGAGACGGAGGTGGCGACCGCGGCCAGCGCCTCGGGCGTGCGGTGCTCGAACACCTCGCGCGCCGTGAACACCAGACCGGCCCGGCGTGCGCGGCTGACGAGCTGGATCGACACGATGCTGTCGCCGCCCAGCTCGAAGAAGCTGTCCTCCACCGACACCGACGCGACACCGAGCAACTCGGCGTAGATACCGCACAGCAGCTCCTCCCGCTCGTTGCGCGGAGCACGGCCCCGACCGGCACCCGCGTACTCCGGAGCGGGGAGCTGCTTGCGGTCCAGCTTGCCGTTGACGGTCAGCGGGAGGGAGTCCAGGGCGACGACGGCGGCCGGGACCATGTAGTCGGGCAGAGTGGCGCCGATGTGGGCGCGCAGGGCCTCCGCGTCGAAGACGGTGCCGGCGGCCGGGACGACGTAGGCGGCCAGACGCTTGATGCCGGGGCTGTCCTCGCGGACGACCACGGCGTTCTGCGCGACCGAGGGGTGAGTTGCCAGGACCGTCTCGATCTCGCCGAGCTCGATCCGGAAACCACGCACCTTGACCTGGTCGTCGGAGCGGCCCAGGTACTCCAGCTCCCCCGTCCGCGACCACCGGGCGACATCACCCGTGCGGTACATGCGGCTGCCCGCCGGACCGTAGGGGTCCGCCACGAAACGCT
>NZ_RPRY01000075.1 GCF_003949795.1 Streptomyces sp. WAC06614 | reverse complement strand
GCACGAGGGTGGGGCCGAAGGTCTCCTCGATGAGCCGCCGGTTGTTCTTGCCGCCCGCGGCCCCCAGGACCGCCCGGTCGACGCGGCCGGCAAGAACAACCGGCGGCTCATCGAGGAGACCTTCGGCCCCACCCTCGTGCAGAAGCTGCGCCACGCCCCGTACCCGCTGCGCCGCTCGCTGCTGCGGGAGATCGAGCAGCGCTTCCCCGACGTGCACCGGGCCACCGGCGCCAGCCGGTTCCGCAGCCCCACCGACATCTCCGTCCCCTCCTCGCTGTACCACTACTACGCGTACCTCACCGGCCGGGCCGTCCCCTCCGAGATCACCCACGCCTACCTGGCCCTGGACCGCCCGGAGATCGAGCGCCGGCTCGGCATCCTGCTGGCCCGCCGCGACCGCCAGGCCTTCTGCATCAACGACACGGTCTCCGACGGCCAGGACGTCGAGCGCCAGGCGCGGATGGTCCGCGACTTCCTCGACGCCTACTTCCCCGTGCCCGGACCGTTCGAACGGAAGGAGTCCCTGGCCCGATGAAGATCTCCTTCCTGATCAACAACATCTACGGCATCGGCGGCACCAACCGCACCGTCATCAACCTCGCCGAGGCCCTCTCCGCCGACCACGAGGTGGAGATCGTCTCCGTCTTCCGGCGGACCAACGCCGAGCCCCGGTTCGAGATCTCCCCCCAGGTCACCGTGCGGCCCCTGGTCGACCTGCGGCCCGGCCGCAACGGCGCCGACCGCGGCGACCCGCTGCTGGAGCGGCCGACCACCGTGGTCCCCCGCCAGGAGGAGTTCCACGCCCAGTACAGCGAGCTGTCCGACCGGCGGATCATCGACCACCTCGCACGGACCACCGCCGACGTCGTCGTCGGTACCCGGCCCAGCCTCAACCTGTTCGTGGCGCAGTACACCCGCGACTCCGCGCTGCGGGTGGCCCAGGAGCACATGACCCACCTGGCCATCCCGCCGGCCGTCCGCGCCGAGATGGCCCGGGTCTACCCCCGGCTGGACGCCGTCACCACCGTCACCGACGCCGACGCCCGCTCCTTCCTGGAGCACACCCCCCTCCCGCCCGGCCTGCCCGTCGTCGGCATCCCCAACAGCGTCCCCGAACCGGTGGTGCGCCCGGCCGGCGCCGACGCCGTCGACCGGAAGATCATCGTCGCGGCGGGCCGGATGCACCGCGTCAAGCGGTACGACCTGCTGCTGCGCGCCTTCGCCCGGCTCACCGGGGAGTTCCCCGACTGGCAGCTGCGCATCTACGGCGACGGGGGCGAGGCCGGCCGGCTGCGCACCCTCGTGCACGACCTGGGCGTGGCCGGCCAGGTGCTGCTGATGGGCGGCTTCTCCCCGATCGAGTCCGAATGGGCCAAGGGCTCCTTCGCCGCGGTCACCTCCAGCGCGGAGTCCTTCGGCATGACCCTGGTGGAGGCCATGCGCTGCGGGCTGCCGGTGGTCTCCACCGACTGCCCCGTCGGCCCCCGCGAGATCGTCCGGCACGGCGAGGACGGACTGCTCGTCACCAACGGCGACGCCGACGCCGTGGCCGCCGGACTGCGCACCCTCATGGCCGACCCGGACCTGCGCCACCGCATGGCCCGGGCCGCGCTGCACAACTCCCGCCGCTACGACCCCGCCGTCATCGCCGCCCGCTACGTCGACCTGTTCGAGGACGCCGCCCGGCGCCGCGCCGCCGGCCCCGGCCGCTACCGCCCGCCCTCGGCCGCACCGCTCGGCCGGGTCCCCGGCACCAGTGCCCCGCCGGCCACCCTGCGCGGCGCGGTCTGCCATGTCACCGCGCTCGGCCCGGCCCGCCTCGCCCTGTCCCTCGACGGCCCCGCCGACGGCCGGCACCGCTGGAGCCTGGTCCTGCGCGAACAGGCGCCCGGCGCCAAGCGCCGGCCCGACCTGCCGCTGACCACCGAGCGCACCGACCGCACCGCCGGTGGCACCCGCTACACCGCCGAGGTCGGCCCCGAGGACCTCACCCACCTCGGCGACGGCCGCTGGAAGGTGCTGGCCCGGTCCGCCAAGGGCGAGCTGGTCCACGTACGGGCCGGCATCCGCGACACCCGCGCGCTGCTCGACGTCCGCGCCCGGCTGCTGGCCGGCGGCGCCGACGGCGGCCCGGTGCTGTGGAACCTGCCCTACGCCCTGCCCGGCGGCAAGCTGATGCTGCGCACCATCCACCGCGGCTCCCACGCCGAGGTCCGCGCCGTCCGGGTGGGGGACGACACGATCGACGTGCTCGCCGTGCTCCTGGGCGAGCTGCGGCCGGTGCCCGGCGCCCGCCTGGTCCTCACCCGGCGCGGCCATCACCGCGGCGAACTGTCCGTCCCCGTGGAGCTCGGGCCAGACGGGCAGTTCCAGGCCCGGGTCCCGCTCCAGCAGGCCGTCGAGAGCCGGCTGGAGCGGTGGGAGGACTGGGACTGGTGGATCGAGCCGGACCCCCGCCGCCGGCGCCGCGTGCGCGTGTGCCACCTTTTCGAGGACTTCCCCGACGTCAAGGGTGCCTTCGCCTACCCGGCCGTGCCGGTCAAGGAGCTGGAGGACCCCCGCTTTGTCCAGATGTATCCGTCCCGGCCGGTCCGAGTCCGGCCGTACTGCTCCGTGTCCGGGGCCATGGCAATGAATGTGGTGGACCGATGACCTCAGCCCGTTCGACCGTGCACATCGTCGCGCACCAGGACGACGACCTGTACTTCATGAACCCGGACCTGGTCCGCTCCCTCCAGGGCGGTGACCGGGTCGCCACCGTGGTGCTCACCGCGGGGGAGGGCGACGGCATCAACGTCGACACCAACGACCCCGAGCGTTCCCGCGCCGTCCCCGACCACGCCGGCTACAGCGCCGCCCGCGGCTGCGGACTGCGGTCCGCCTACGCCCGGATGGCCACCGGCGACCGCACCAGCCCCTGGCGGCGCGAGGCGGTCGCGCCGGTCCCCGGCTTCGTCGTCGAACGCTGCACCCTGCTGGCCCGCCCCGACGTCCGGCTGTACTTCTGCCAGCTCCACATGGGCGCCTTCCAGGCCGGCGGCGCCGGCGCCCGCACCCGGGTCTTCGAGCTGTGGGACGGCACGGTCCCCCTCCAGCCCACCCTGCCCGCCCCCGGCTCGCCGGTCACCGAGGTGCAGTACCTCGACCGGGAGACCGTGATCGCGGGCCTGGCCGCCCTGCTGGCCGAGCTGCGGCCCACCGTCGTGCGCACCCTGGACCCCGACCCCGAGCACGACGGCGGCAAGGAGGACTACGTCCAGTCCGACCACCCCGACCACACGGCCGCCGCCGAGTTCACCATGGCAGCCCTCCAGCGCCACCGCGCCACCGACGCGCCCGACCCGGCCGTCGAGTACTACCGGGCCTACGCCAACCGCTTCTGGGGCTACAACCTGGACCGGCCCGAGCTCGACGAGAAGGCCGACTACCTCGGCGTCTACGCCGGACTGGGCGCCGGCCCGTGCCCCGACGGCGTCTGCGCGGCGTGCGGCGACCACCAGCTCGGCCCCAACCCCTACCGCAGCACCCACATGAACAGCTGCTCCGCCCGCTACTCGCCCGCCACCGGCTGGCTCCGGCTCGGCCCCGGCGGCCGGCTGAACGCCTTCGCGGTGCTCGCCGGCCGGCCGGTGTTCTGGACCGAGACCGCGCCCGGCGCGGGCACCTGGTGGGGCCCTTACCCGCTCGCCCAGGACGGCTGGTTCGCCCCCTCGCTGGCCGTCACGGGCCTCCCGGGCGGTCCCGCCCACGTGGTGGCCCTGCGCCGGCGGGCACCGCACGACGACACCTCCGTCCCCGAGCTCGTCCACCTCGAACAGGACGAGTACGGGCAGGGCTTCACCGACTGGATCCCGCTGGGCAACCCCGACGCCGGCCACCCCGACGGGCGCCGCGCCCGCGAGCTCGGCGTGCCCCTGGCCACCGTGGACGGCGCCGGGCGCCTGCACGTCTTCGCCCGCGACTTCGCCCAGGGCGTCGCCATGCGCCGGCAGGACCACTACGGCGGCTGGCGGCCCTGGGAGCGGCTCGGCGGCCGCTTCGTCCAGGACGCCGGGGTCGCGCACACCACCCAGGCCGGCACCGTCGAGGTGTACGTGCCCGGCAAGAACTCGGTCTACCGCTGGTACCAGAGCGAGCCCGGCGGGGAGTTCCACCACGACAGCACCCTGAAGACCGGCACCGTGGCCACCGGCGGCATCACCGCCGTGGACTCCGGCGGCGGCCGGACCGCCCTGTACTTCCGCGAGGCCGGCACCCAGCAGGTGATGGCCTACCGCCAGCACGAGACCGGGCTGTGGCCCGGCGGTCCGGCCGGGGTCGGCGGGGCCGGCGGCACCGGTGCGATCGCCGCGCTGTGGACGCCTGGCCGGGGCGCCCGCGACATCTTCCTGGCGCACCGCAGCGCCGGCGGCCGGCTCACCCTGTCGCTGCCGTTCGCGGACAAGGACGTCCCCGGGCCACGCTGGCGCGAGAGCGGCGAGCCGTTCGTGCACGCCCCCGCGCTCGCCCTCGACGCCGCCGGGCACCTGGTCGCCGCCGTGCTCGGCGCCGACGGCCGGCTCCACGTCCGGCGCGCCCTCGGCCCCCAGGTGGGCAGTCCGCTCGGCCCGGACCACGTCATATGATGCGCCGCCGGCTGCTCGCCGTCGCCGTGACCCTGGCGCTGGCGGCGGCCGCCGGCGCAGTGGGACTCGTACGCCACGACGAGGCCGCGCGGCAGGCACTGGCCGCCCAGACGGTCACCGTGCTGCACTGGAACATCTGCGGGGCGGCCCAGAACTGCGCCAACCGCGGCGATACCGGCGAGGGCAGCTCGGTGGGCCGGCTGGCGGCCGAGGCCGCCCACCGCCGGCCCGACCTGCTGACCGTCAACGAGGTCTGCCGGGCCCAGTACGAGGAGCTGGACCTCCAGCTCGCCCTCAAGGGCTGGCGGATGACCGGGGCGTACGCGCAGATGCACGACAACGTCCCGGCCTGCGGCGGCGACAGCTCCTACGGGCTGGCCGTGTTCTCCCGGGAGCGGCTGACCGGGCCCGTGCAGTACCGTCCCTTCACCGCGACCGGGGACGAGGAGTACGAGGCCCAGGGCCGGGTGGAGCCGGTGCGCCGGGGCGTGCTGTGCGTGCCCACCACCGTCCGCGGCCGGGCCCTGGTGCTGTGCGGGGCGCACGGGGGCACCGAGCCGGGCCAGATGGCCCAGGCCCACCAGTGGTTCGCCGACGCCTCCGCCTTCCCGCAGCAGCTCCCGGTGGTGTTCGCCGGCGACCTCAACCAGCAGCCCAACGAGGCCTCCATGGCGGGGATCTACGCCCACACCCGGGGCGAGAAGGACTCCGGGGAGCCGACGGGCCGGTTCATCGAGGCCGACGAGACGGACAAGCCGTGGTTCCGGCTCGGGGCGGCGGGCGGGGTCCGCTGCGACCCGAAGAAGGTCTCGCGCTGCCGCAACGGGGCGCCGACCGCCGACGACGACCGCAAGATCGACTACATCTTCGCCACCGAGGACCACTTCACCTCGCCCACCGCCCGCACCACCCGCTTCCCGGAGTCCGACCACGCCCTCTACCAGGGCTCGTTCCGCTTCCGGCAGTAGTCCGCTCGGTGGACGCACAAAGGGCCCGCCCCCGCACCGGAGGTCCGGTACGGGGGCGGGCCCGTGTGCCGCGCCCGCGCGGCAGGGGTGCTGTTACGCCGGGACGCTCGCGACGCCCGGGGCGAGGAAGCGCTTGCCGTTCACGCGCTCCGAGACGCCCTCACGGTCCAGGTACGGCGTGATGCCGCCCAGGTGGAAGGGCCAGCCGGCGCCCGTGATGAGGCAGAGGTCGATGTCCTGGGCCTCGGCCACGACACCCTCCTGAAGCATCAGGCCGATCTCCTGCGCCACCGCGTCCAGGACGCGGGCGCGCACCTGCTCCTCGGTCAGGACGCTGTCGCCCTGGACCAGGAGCGCGGCGACCTCGGGGTCCAGCTCCGGCTTGCCGGAGTCGTAGACGTAGAAGCCGCGCTTGCCGGCCTCGACGACCGCCTTGAGGTTGGGGGAGACCGTGAAGCGCTCCGGGAAGGCGCGGTTCAGGGTCTCGGAGACGTGCAGACCGATGGCCGGGCCGACCAGCTCCAGCAGCACCAGCGGCGACATGGGCAGACCGAGCGGCTCGACGGCCTTCTCGGCGGTGGCCACCGGGGTGCCCTCGTCGATGACGTTCTGGATCTCGCCCATGAAGCGGGTCAGGATGCGGTTCACGACGAACGCCGGGGCGTCCTTCGTCAGGACCGCGGTCTTCTTCAGCTTCCGGGCCACCGCGAAGGCCGTGGCCAGCGAGGCGTCGTCGGTCCGCTCACCGCGGACGATCTCCAGCAGCGGCAGGATCGCGACCGGGTTGAAGAAGTGGAAGCCGACCACGCGCTCCGGGTGCTGGAGCTTGGAGGCCATCTCCGACACCGACAGCGAGGAGGTGTTGGTGGCGAGGATCGCGTGCGCCGGGGCGACGGCCTCGACCTCCGCGAACACCTTCTGCTTGACGGACATCTCCTCGAACACGGCCTCGATGATGAAGTCCGCGTCCGCGAAGCCCTCGGCCTTGTCGAGCACACCGGTCACCAGGGCCTTGAGGCGGTTGGCCTTGTCCTGGTTGATGCGGCCCTTGCCGAGCAGCTTCTCGATCTCGGCGTGGACGTAGCCCACGCCCTTGTCCACGCGCTCCTGGTCGATGTCGGTGAGGACCACCGGCACCTCCAGACGGCGCAGGAACAGCAGCGCCAGCTGCGAGGCCATCAGGCCCGCGCCGACGACGCCGACCTTGGTGACCGGGCGGGCCAGGTTCTTGTCCGGGGCACCGGCCGGGCGCTTGGCGCGCTTCTGCACCAGGTTGAAGGCGTAGATGCCGGAGCGCAGCTCGCCGCCCATGATGAGGTCGGCCAGCGCCTGGTCCTCGGCGTCGAAGCCCTTCTGCAGGTCGCCGTCCTTGGACGCCGCGATGATGTCCAGCGCGCGGTAGGCGGCCGGGGCCGCGCCGTGCACCTTGGAGTCGGCCACGAACCGGCCCTTGGCGACGGCCTGGTCCCAGGCCTCGCCGCGGTCGATCTCGGGACGCTCGACGGTGATGTCGCCCTTGAGGACCTTGGCGGTCCACAGCAGGGACTGCTCCAGGAAGTCGGCGCCCTCGAACAGGGCGTCGGCGATGCCGAGCTCGAAGACCTGCTTGCCGCGCAGCTGCTTGTTCTGGTTCAGCGAGTTCTCGATGATCACCGAGACCGCCTTCTCCGCGCCGATCAGGTTCGGCAGGATCGTGCAGCCGCCCCAGCCCGGGACCAGGCCCAGGAAGACCTCGGGGAGCGAGAACGCCGGCAGCGCCTTGGAGACGGTGCGGTAGGTGCAGTGCAGACCGACCTCGACACCGCCGCCCATGGCCGCGCCGTTGTAGTACGCGAAGGTGGGCACGGCGAGCGCGGCGAGACGCTTGAACACGTCGTGGCCGCCCTTGCCGATGGCCAGGGCCTCGTCGTGGTTCTTCAGCAGCTCGACGCCCTTGAGGTCGGCGCCGACGGCGAAGATGAACGGCTTGCCGGTGATGCCGGCGCCGACGATCGAGCCGTCCGCGGCCTCGGCCTCGACCTGGTCGAGGGCGGCGTTCAGGTTCGCCAGCGACTGCGGGCCGAAGGTGGTCGGCTTGGTGTGGTCGAAGCCGTTGTCCAGCGTGATCAGCGCGAAGCGCCCGGCGCCGAACGGCAGGTCGAGGTGGCGGACGTGGGCCTGGGTGACGACCTCGTCCGGGAACAGCTCGGCCGCGCCCTTGAGAAGCTCAGCGGTGGTGCTCACTTGTCGCCTCCGGCGTCCTTGTGGTGCGGGTTCTCCCAGATGACCGTGGCGCCCATGCCGAAGCCGACGCACATGGTGGTCAGGCCGTAGCGGACCTCCGGCTGCTCCTCGAACTGGCGGGCCAGCTGGGTCATCAGGCGGACGCCGGAGGAGGCGAGCGGGTGGCCGAACGCGATGGCGCCGCCGTACTGGTTGACGCGGGCGTCGTCGTCGGCGATGCCGTAGTGCTCCAGGAAGGCGAGGACCTGGACGGCGAAGGCCTCGTTGATCTCGAACAGGCCGATGTCGGAGATCGACAGGCCGGCCTGGGCGAGGGCCTTCTCGGTGGCCGGGATCGGGCCGTAGCCCATGACCTCGGGCTCGACACCGGCGAAGGCGTAGGAGACCAGGCGCATCTTGACCGGCAGGCCGTTCTCGCGCGCGAAGTCCTCGGAGGCGATGAGCGAGGCGGTGGCGCCGTCGTTCAGACCGGCCGCGTTACCGGCGGTGACCCGGCCGTGGACGCGGAACGGGGTCTTCAGACCCGCCAGGTTCTCCAGCGTGGTGCCCGGGCGCATCGGCTCGTCGGCGGTGACCAGGCCCCAGCCGGTCTCGCCGGCCTCGGGGTTGGTGCGGCGCACCGAGATCGGGACCAGGTCCTGCTGGATCTTGCCGTCCGCGTACGCCTTGGCGGCCTTCTCCTGCGAGCGCACGGCGTACTCGTCGGCGCGCTGCTTGGTGATGGTCGGGTAGCGGTCGTGCAGGTTCTCGGCGGTCATGCCCATGAACAGGGCGGACTCGTCGACCAGCTTCTCGGAGACGAAGCGCGGGTTCGGGTCCACGCCCTCGCCCATGGGGTGACGGCCCATGTGCTCGACACCGCCGGCGACGGCGACGTCGTACGCGCCGAAGGCGACGGAGCCGGCGACCGAGGTGACGGCGGTCAGCGCGCCGGCGCACATGCGGTCGATGGAGTAGCCCGGGACGGACTGCGGCAGCCCGGCCAGGATGCCGGCGGTACGGCCGAGGGTCAGGCCCTGGTCACCGATCTGCGTGGTCGCGGCGATGGCGACCTCGTCGATCTTCTTGGGGTCCAGGCCCGGGTTGCGGCGCAGCAGCTCCCGGATCGCCTTCACGACGAGGTCGTCGGCGCGGGTCTCGTGGTAGATGCCCTTCGGGCCCGCCTTGCCGAACGGGGTGCGGACGCCGTCGACGAAGACGACGTCCCTGACGGTACGAGGCACGATGGCTCTCCTCCAGGGTGCGGGTGTGCACTACTGCTGCGCGGCGGCGCTGTCAGCCTCGGGCTGAGCGCGCGCTCACCCGGCCCATGCTACTTGCGGGTAACCAATGTGCACACCCCTGCCCCGAACAGCGGCGAAGGTCACACTCCCGGTCGGCCGCGCGGCACCCGCCGGGAGACCGCCACCCCCGCCAGGCAGAGCGCGCCGCCGGCGAGCGTGAGCGGCGCCGGCACCTCGTCCAGCACCGCCCAGGACATCAGCACGACCAGGGCCGGGACCACGTACGTGGTGGCGCCCATCCGGCCCGCCGTGGTGCGGGCCAGGGCGAACGCCCAGGTGGTGAAGGCCAGGGCGGTGGGGAAGACGCCCAGGTAGAGCATGTTCAGGGTGGCGCCGACCGGAGCCTGGGAGACCTCGTCCAGCAGCTGGCCCGCGAACGGCAGGCACGCGAGGGTGCCCACGAAGCAGCCGAACGTCGTCACCTGGAGTGCCCCGGCATGTGCCAGGGCCGGCTTCTGGGCGACCACCCCGCCCGCGTACGACAGCGCCGCGAGCAGGCAGAGCACCACCCCCAGCGGGGAGGCGTGCCCGCCGCCCGAGGTGGACAGGCCCACCACCACCGCACCGGCGAAGGACACGGCCATGCCGAGCAGCAGCGGGCGCGGCAGCCCCTCGCCCAGCAGCCGGGCGCCGAGCAGGGCGATCAGCAGCGGGCCGATGTTGACGACCAGGGCCGCCGTACCGGCGTCGACCTCCCGCTCGCCCCAGTTGAGCAGCACCATGTACCCGCCGAACCAGAGCAACCCGGAGGTGACGATGCCGGGCCAGGCCGCGCGGGGCGGCAGTCCCACCCGCCGGACCAGGCAGACGGCGCCGAGCACCAGGCTCGCGGTGAGCAGCCGGCCGAGGGCCAGGGCGCCGGGCGGGTACGCCGCGCCCGCGCTGCGGATCGAGACGAAGGCGGAGGCCCAGAGGACCACGGTGACCCCGGCGGCGGCCCGGTGACGGGCGTCAGGCCGTGGCGGTCAGGGCGGTGACCAGGGCCGGGGTGACCTGTTCGATCTGCCAGGGGCGGGCGCCGTGGCCGGCCAGGGCCTGGGCGACGGAGGCCGCCGAGACCGGGGACGGCGGTTCCCAGCACAGCCGGCGCACGGTGTCGGGCGTGACCAGGTTCTCCTGCGGCAGGTTCAGCTGCTCCGCGAGCGCCGACACGGCCGTCCGGGCCGCGGCCAGCCGGGCTGCGGCGGCCGGGTCCTTGTCCGCCCAGGACCGCGGCGGCGGCGGGCCGGCCGGGGTCGCACCCGGCTGCGGCAGCGCGTTCTCGGGCAGCGCCCGGGCCCGGTCCACGGCGGCCATCCACTGCTCCAGCTGCCGCCGGCCCATCCGCTGCCCGTACCCGGGCAGGGCCGCCAGCGCCTGCGCGTTCGTCGGCAGCGCGAGCGCGGCCTCGACGATCGCGGCGTCGCCGAGCACCTTGCCGGGGGAGACGTCCCGCCGTTGGGCGATCCGGTCGCGGGTCTCCCACAGCTCGCGGACCACGGCCATCTGGCGGCGCCGGCGCACCTTGTGCATGCCCGAGGTACGGCGCCAGGGGTCCTTGCGGGGCGGGGCGGGGGGTGCTGCGGCGATGGCCGCGAACTCCTGCCGGGCCCATTCCAGCTTGCCCTGCCGGTCCAGCTCCTTCTCCAGGGCGTCGCGCAGGTCCACCAGCAGCTCGACGTCGAGCGCGGCGTAGCGCAGCCACGGCTCCGGCAGCGGGCGGGTGGACCAGTCCACCGCGGAGTGGCCCTTCTCCAGCGCGTAGCCGAGCACGCCCTCGACCATCGCGCCGAGTCCGACGCGGGGGAAGCCGGCCAGCCGGCCGGCCAGCTCCGTGTCGAACAGGGACGTCGGCACCATGCCTATGTCCCGCAGGCACGGCAGGTCCTGGGTGGCGGCGTGCAGGATCCACTCGGTGCCGGACAGGGCCTCGCCGAGCGCGGACAGGTCGGGGCACCCGACGGGGTCGATCAGCGCGGACCCCGCACCCTCACGGCGCAGCTGCACCAGGTAGGCGCGCTGGCCGTAGCGGTATCCGGAAGCGCGTTCCGCGTCCACGGCCACCGGGCCGGTGCCGGCGGCGAAGGCCGCCACGACCCGGGCGAGGGCCTCCTCGTCGGCGACCACCGGCGGGATCCCCTCGCGGGGCTCCAGGAGGGGGATCGGTTGCCCATCGGACGGAACAACGACGTCGTCCGGGGGGCCGCCCCCGGTGGTGGTGCGCAGGTGTGCTGCGGTCTCTTGGGCGTCGGTCACCGCTCAAGGGTATCCGTGCAGACGACGCGCCCGTCGCCGGAACGTTCCGTCGACGGGCGCGATCAGCCGGGTTGCGACCTCTTCCCGGTCTTTCCGGGGGCTCTCCGGGGCGATTCCCGGCCGTTTCCGGAAGGGACCGGGGCCGGGACCGGGACCGGTTCCGGAATCCGTTCCGGGACCGGCGGCGGGCTATCCGGGGGGCGCGGGCCGGGCTCAGTGGATGATCCCGGTGCGCAGCGCCACGGCCACCATCCCGGCCCGGTCACCGGTGCCCAGCTTGCGGGCGATCCGGGCGAGGTGGGACTTCACGGTCAGGGCGGACAGGCCCATCGAGACGCCGATGGCCTTGTTGGACTGGCCCTCCGCGACGAGGCGCAGGACCTCGACCTCGCGTCCGGAGAGCTCGCGGTAGCCGCCCGGGTGGCTCGGGGCACCCGGGGGGCGGCGGTGCAGACGGGCGGCGGCGGCACCGATGGGGGCGGCGCCGGGCCGGGTGGGCAGCCCGATGTTGGTCCGGGTCCCGGTGACGACGTAGCCCTTCACCCCGCCCGCGAGGGCGTTGCGGACCGCGCCGATGTCATCGGCGGCGGACAGGGCCAGCCCGTTGGGCCAGCCCGCCGCGCGGGTCTCGGACAGGAGCGTGAGACCGGAGCCGTCGGGCAGGTGCACGTCGGCCACGCAGATGTCGCGCGGGCTGCCGACGCGGGGACGGGCCTCCGCGATGGACGACGCCTCGATCACGTCGCGCACCCCGAGGGCCCACAGGTGGCGGGTCACGGTGGAGCGGACGCGGGGGTCGGCCACGACGACCATGGCGGTCGGCTTGTTCGGGCGGTAGGCGACCAGGCTTGCAGGCTGCTCAAGAAGAACGGACACCAGGCCTCCTGGGGGAGTGGCGGGACGTCCGGCTGGGGAAGGAGCCGGTGCGCACCGTGCGGATGGTCACTGACTCCTCCTTCGGCACGTCACCCGCCCGGCTTTAGGGAATGATCACGATTTGGTGAGTAACAATTCGGGCAATTCGGACGAGCGATCGATCTGCGAACGATCGGGTACCGCCAGCGGGTGATCAGAACCCGCACGCCTTGCCCGGACCCTGACGCAGGGTCACCGGACGGCCCGTGAGGTCGTGCGGCCGGTCCGGGCGGTGAGGGTCGGACCGGCGGGGAGTCAGGGTCGGACCGGGCCCTAGGGATGGTGCGGCCCGCGGCGCTGCGGCAGCGACACCACTCCGCCGTCCGCCGGGGCGACGGGCGGGAGCCCGACCACCTGGCACAGCAACTCGCACCACGCCGTCAGGTGCGCGGCGGTGTCCGGGACCCCGCCCACGCCCTCGCGCGGGCTCCACGAGGCCCGGATCTCGATCTGCGTGGCCGGGCGGCGCTCCTGGAGCCCGCCGAAGTAGTGCGAGCTCGCCATCGTCACGGTGCCGCTCGGCTCCCCGTACGTCAGCCCGCGCGCCTCCAGCGCCCCGGTCAGCCAGGACCAGCACACGTCCGGCAGCAGCGGGTCGCCCGCCATCTCCGGCTCCAGCTCGGCGCGCACCAGCGTCACCAGCCGGAACGTGCTCCGCCAGGCCTCGTGCCCGGCCGGGTCGTGCAGCAGGATCAGCTTGCCGTCGGCCAGGTCCTCGTCGTCCTGGACGACCGCGGCCTCCACCGCGTACGCGTACGGGGCGAGCCGCTGGGGCGCTCTGGTGGGCTCGACCTCGATGCCGGGCCGCAGCCGGGCCTTCTGCAGGCCGTCGACCGCCCGCCGGAACGGGAGCGGGACGGATTCCTCCCGCGCGCTGTCCCTGCCGTCAGCGCCATCTGAAAATCGTCCCTGAGCCGCAGCCATGCGGGGAAGACTAGGCGGAAGAAGGGCCCGTTCAGCGCAAGGACACCCGTCCCGAGGGGCCCACTTCTTCATACGTGCGAAGATTTGGCCCGTGAGCGCCTACGACCTTCCCCTCTCGCGAGGCTCCGCCCGCGAGGGGGAGACCCCCCTGGCGGGCCAGCCCGGCCAGACGTACGATTCCGCCTTCCTCAAGGCGTGCCGACGCGAGCCGGTGCCGCACACCCCGGTGTGGTTCATGCGGCAGGCCGGGCGGTCCCTCCCGGAGTACCGCAAGGTGCGCGAGGGCACGGCCATGCTGGAGTCCTGCATGCGCCCCGACCTGGTCACGGAGATCACCCTGCAGCCGGTGCGCCGCCACAAGGTGGACGCGGCGATCTTCTTCTCCGACATCGTGGTGCCGCTGAAGGCCATCGGCATCGACCTGGACATCAAGCCCGGCATCGGCCCGGTCGTGGCCCAGCCGATCCGCCGCCGCGAGGACCTGGCCCAGCTGCGCGACCTGACCCCGGACGACGTCCGGTACGTCACCGAGGCGATCGGCATGCTCACGGGTGAACTCGGCAGCACGCCGTTGATCGGCTTCGCCGGCGCGCCGTTCACCCTCGCGAGCTACCTCGTCGAGGGCGGCCCGTCGCGCAACCACGAGCACACCAAGGCGCTGATGTACGGCGACCCGCAGCTGTGGGCCGACCTGCTGGACCGCCTGGCGGAGATCACCTCGGCCTTCCTGAAGGTCCAGATCGAGGCGGGCGCCTCGGCCGTCCAGCTCTTCGACTCCTGGGTCGGCGCCCTGGCCCCGGCGGACTACCGCCGCTCGGTGATGCCGGCGTCGGCGAAGGTCTTCGACGCGGTGGCCTCCTACGGCGTGCCGCGGATCCACTTCGGCGTGGGCACGGGCGAACTGCTCGGCCTGATGGGCGAGGCCGGCGCCGACGTGGTCGGCGTGGACTGGCGCGTCCCGCTCGACGAGGCCGCCCGCCGCGTCGGCCCCGGCAAGGCGCTCCAGGGCAACCTGGACCCGGCCGTGCTCTTCTCGACCGAGGACGCGGTCCGGGCCAAGACGGACGAGGTCCTGGCGGCCGCCGAGGGTCTGGAGGGTCACGTGTTCAACCTGGGCCACGGGGTCCTCCCGACCACGGACCCGGACGCCCTGACCCGCCTGGTGGACTACGTCCACACCAGGACCCAGGCCTGATCCGCCGGCGGGGCTGGGCAGATCCGGCCCCGCCGGTGTTCGAGGCGCGGGGGTACGGGGGCGGAGCCCCCGAAACCGGAGCCAGGGCCCGGCCCGGGGACGGAGTCCCGGCCCCGCTCAGGCGTGGGGGCCGGCCGGACCCCGGCTCCGGCCGGACCCCGGCCTTGGCCTTGGTCAGGGGCCGGCCTTGCGGAGTGCGGCGGCGGCCTTGCGGGCCGCGACCAGGATCGGGTCCCAGACGGGGGAGAACGGCGGCGCGTAGCCCAGGTCCAGGGAGATCACCTGGTCCACCGTCATCCCGGCCGTCAAGGCCACCGCCGCGATGTCCACCCGCTTCGCGGCCCCCGCCCCGCCCACGATCTGCACCCCGAGCAGCCGCCCGGTCCGCCGCTCGGCCAGCATCTTCACCGTCATCCCGGCCGCCCCGGGGTAGTACCCGGCCGTGTTCGTCGACGCGATCGTCGCCGTCACGAACTGCAGTCCGGCCGCCAGCGCGTCCTTCTCCCGCAGCCCGGTCCGGGCGATCTCCAGGTCGCAGACCTTGCTGACCGCCGTACCGACCACGCCGGGGAAGGTGGCGTAGCCGCCGCCCACGCCCGAGCCGATGACCTGCCCGTGCTTGTTGGCGTGCGTCCCCAGCGGGATGTGCCGGGTGCGGCCCGCGACGAGGTCCAGCACCTCCACGCAGTCGCCGCCCGCCCAGATGTCCGTGTGGCCCCGCACCCGCATCGACAGGTCGGTCAGCAGCCCGCCCGACGCGCCGAGGGGCAGCCCGGCCTTCCGGGCCAGTTCCGTGCGCGGCTCGACGCCGATGCCGAGGACCACCACGTCGGCCGGGTAGGTCCGCCCGTCCGCCGTCAGCACCGCCCGGGCCCGGCCCTCCTCGTCCGTCAGGATCTCGGCGACCTCCGCCCCGGCGACCGTCCGGATGCCCATCCCGTTCATCGCCTGGTGCACCAGGGTGCCCATGTCGGGATCGAGCGTGGCCATCGGCTGCGCGCCGCGGTGCAGGACCGTCACCTCGTAGTCCCGGTCGACCAGCGCCTCGGCCATCTCCACGCCGATGTAACCGGCGCCGACCACGACCGCCCGGCGGCCCGGGGTCCGCTCCAGGGTGTCCAGCAGGGCCTGGCCGTCGTCCAGGGTCTGCACGCCGTGCACCCCGGCCGCCTGGATGCCCGGCATCGGCGGGCGGACCGGGCGGGCCCCGGTGGCCAGGACGAGGCGGTCGTACTCCGTCCACGCCTCGGTCCCGGTCTCCAGGTCCCGGGAGCGCACCCGGTGGCCGGCCACGTCCAGCTCCACCACCTCGGTGCGCATCCGCAGGTCGATCCCGCGGGCCCGGTGCTCCTCGGGGGTACGGGCGATCAGGTCGTCCCGGTCCGGGACCGCGCCACCGATCCAGTACGGGATCCCGCACGCGGAGTACGAGGTGAAGTGGGACCGTTCGAACGCGACGATCTCCAGGTCCGCGGCTCCTTTCAGCCGCCGGGCCTGTGAAGCGGCGGACATCCCCGCCGCATCCCCACCCACGACCACCAGCCGTTCCATGTAGCACCCCGCCTCTCGTAGATCACCACCGGACCAACAGGCTACGAGCGCACCCATGTTCCCCCTCGCCCCGACAACCTCTTCCGGCCAAGGCCGGCCCGCGGCGGCCCCGCCCCGGCAGGGGCGCGGCCCAGTGCCCTCGGGCGGCTCCGCCCCGACAGGGGCGCGGGGAACGGCGCGCTCGGCCGGTGGCGGCGTGCGGACGCGGGTTCGGTGTCGTCCCCCGCGGCGGTGCCGCGCCCCGGCTCCCGCCGTGGGCGTGTCGCTGCTCGGCGGGTTGCGGGCCGCCCGTGGCCGCTCGCGCAGGTCCCCGCGCCCCTGAGAGGCGGCGGCTCCGCCTCCGGTTCCCGCTGCGACAGCCTCCGCGGCGGCACCGGCCCGGGGACGCGGGTGGGGCTGTGGGTCAGGGGTGGTGGGGGCCCGGGGTCGGGCCGTCCTCCGTGGTGCGCTGGCGGACGACGAAGGCCTGGCCGGCCGCCGCGGCCGGGGCCGGGGCCGGGGCCGACGGGCGCGGGCGCAGGCGCCGGTAGCCGCGCCAGGCCACCGCCCCCACGCCCGCCGCCAAGGCGAACGGCAGCACCGCCCCGGCCGCCACGGCCAACCACTTCAGCAGGACCACGAACACGTGCAGCCCGCCCTTGAGCGCGTCCGTGAAGCCCGGGTCGGGCTTCTTCCCGGCCCCCGCGGCCGCAGGCACCGGCTCCGACACCCGGAGGGTGATCGTGCCCAGCGCGGTCCGGTCCTTCAGGGTCGTCTGCTGCGCCAGCAGCGCTTCGAGGTCCGCCTGGCGCCGGCTCAGCTCACCCTCCAGCATGACCACGTCACCGAGCCCCGACGCCTTCTCCATCATCTCCCGCACCCGCGCCACACTGGCCTGCGCGGACCGCACCCGGCTGTCCACGTCCGTGACCTTCTCGGTCACGTCCTGCGCCTCCACCTTGCGGCTGCGCAGCTTCCCGCCGCCCTCCAGCCCCGCGAGCACCGCGTCGAACCGCTCGTTGGGCACCCGCAGGGTCATGGTCGAGGTGACCGTGCCGTCCTTGGCCCGTTCCGTGCTCTCGTCGCCGACGTAGCCGCCCGCGCCCTCGGCCGCCGTCCGGGCCGCCGCCAGCGCCTTCTGCGCGTCGGGCGACTCCAGCGCCAGCGTCGCCGTACGGATCACGTGCGGCCGGACCACGGCCGGCGCACCAGGCGTACCCGGCGCGCCCGACGCCCCCGCCGCCGCCGAAGGGGCCGAGCCCGCCGCGCCCTTGGCGCCCTCGCCCTGGGCCTGCGGTGCGCCGGGCGCGACGGCGGCCCGGTCGGCGGAGCTCTTGGCCCCGCCCTCCCCCTCCGCCGCGCAGCCGGTCAGTGCGAGCGCCCCCGACAGGGCGACCACCGCGAGCGCCACGGCCGTTCGGTCGCGGTACGCGTGCATCTTCGGCAGAGCGTTCGAGACCTTCGACATCTTCGAGACCTTCGAGGCCTTCACAGTCCTCGCGGTCTTCGCAGTCTGCACAGCCATCAGGGCCACCCCCGGGATCGACGACGAGACGGACGATGCCCCTTCGACGTCACCGGACCGCCCGCGGGTTTCGCCCGCCCGGTCCCGGACCGGTCCCGATGCGGTCACGGTCAGGCCTCGGTGATCGTCCGGTGATCGGTCTGAGACGATGTGTCCATGCACGAGGCGGACCTGCGTACGGAACGGGCGACGGAACCGGCGACGGAACCGGCCACCGAACAGGCGGACGGCGGTACACGCCGCACGCCCCGCCACGTCGTCGTCATCGGCGGCGGCATCGCCGGACTCGCCGCCGCCCACCGGCTGCTCGGCGCCGGCGCCCGGGTCACCGTCGTGGAGGCCACCACCCGCCTGGGCGGCAAGCTGTACGCCGGTGAACTGGCCGGCGCCCCGGTCGACCTCGGCGCCGAATCCGTCCTCGCCCGCCGCCCCGAGGCACTGGAACTGGCCGAGGCCGTCGGCCTCGGCGCCGACCTCCAGCCGCCCGCCACCGCCACCGCCCGGCTGTGGACCCGGGGCGTGCTGCGGGACATGCCGCGCGGCCACCTGATGGGCGTCCCCGCCGACCCCGCCCCGCTCGCCGCCTCCGGGATCCTCTCCGCCGAAGGCCTGGCCCGTATCGCCGCCGACGCCGAACTGCCGCCCACCGAGGTCGGCGAGGACGTGGCCGTCGGCGCGTACGTCGCCGCCCGGATGGGCCGCGAGGTCGTCGACCGGCTCGTCGAACCGCTGCTCGGCGGGGTCTACGCCGGCGACGCCTACCGGATCTCCCTGCGCGCCGCCGTCCCCGCCCTGTACGACGCCGTCCGCACCCACCGCACCCTCGGCGAGAGCGTCCGCTCGGTCCAGGCCGCGGCCGCCGCCCGCACCACCGTCACCGGCGCGGCCGCCACCGGCTCCTTCTTCGCCGGCATCGCCGGCGGCATCGGCCGGCTCCCGCTCGCCGTCGCCGACGCCTGCCGGGCCGCCGGCGCCCGCATCCTCACCGGCACCCCCGCCCGCGAGCTCACCCGGACCGCCGACGGCTGGCGGATCACCGCCGGCGAGGAGACCCTCACCGCCGACGCGGTCGTGGTCGCCGTCCCCGCCGGGCCCGCCGCCCGTCTCCTGGACCCCCTCGCCCCGGCCGCGGCCACCGAGCTGCGCGCGGTCGAGTACGCCTCGATGGCCCTGGTCACCCTGGCCTTCAAGCGTTCCGAGCTGCCCGCACCGCTGGCCGCCGGCGACTCCAGCGGCTTCCTCGTCCCGCCCGTGGACGGCCGTACGATCAAGGCCTCCACCTTCTCCAGCAACAAGTGGACCTGGTCCGCCGCCGACCCCGGACTCTTCCTGCTGCGCACCTCCGTCGGCCGGCACGGCGACGAGGCCGACCTCGCCCGCGACGACGCCGACCTGGTCCGGGCCTCCCTGGCCGACCTCGGCGACGCGGTCGGCCTGGCCGCGCGGCCGATCGCCTCCACCGTCACCCGCTGGGACGGCGGACTGCCCCAGTACCCGGTCGGCCACCTGGCCCGGGTCGCCCGTATCCGGGCCGCCGTGGCGGCCGTCCCCGGCCTCGCCGTGTGCGGCGCGCTCTACGACGGCGTGGGCATCCCGGCCTGCATCGCGAGCGCCCGTGCGGCGGCCGACGCCGTGACGGGGACCCCTGGCGCGGACCACTGATCAGGACACGGGACAATAGGCACATGACTGCACCAGAGAAGATCCCCCACCTGGGGAAGAAGGCCAAGGACCTCAACGAGGTCATTCGCTACACCCTGTGGTCCGTCTTCAAGCTGAAGGACGTGCTCCCGGAGGACCGCACCGGCTACGCCGACGAGGTGCAGGAGCTGTTCGACCAGCTGGCCGCCAAGGACATCACCGTCCGCGGCACCTACGACGTCTCCGGCCTGCGCGCCGACGCCGACGTCATGATCTGGTGGCACGCCGAGACCGCGGACGAGCTGCAGACCGCGTACAACCTGTTCCGCCGCACCAAGCTGGGCCGCGCCCTGGAGCCGGTGTGGTCGAACATGGCGCTGCACCGTCCGGCCGAGTTCAACAAGTCCCACATCCCGGCCTTCCTCGCCGACGAGGTCGCCCGCGACTACGTCAGCGTCTACCCGTTCGTACGCTCGTACGACTGGTACCTGCTGCCGGACGAGGACCGGCGCCGGATGCTCGCCGACCACGGCAAGATGGCCCGGGGCTTCCCCGACGTCCGCGCCAACACGGTGGCCTCGTTCTCGCTCGGCGACTACGAGTGGCTGCTGGCCTTCGAGGCCGACGAGCTGTACCGCATCGTCGACCTGATGCGTCACCTGCGCGCCTCCGAGGCCCGTATGCACGTCCGTGAAGAGGTTCCGTTCTTCACCGGACGCCGCAAGTCCGTCGCCGATCTGGTGGCCGGGCTCGCCTGATACCTCCCCTGGGGGGAAGGACCGGAGGACCGACCTCCTCCGGTGGATCGGGAGGCCCAGCCCCCGAAACGACGCAGCCGGAGATCCCGCCCCGGAAGGTCAGACGGCAGGCGGCGGCGGTGACTTCAGGATCACCGCCGCCCCGCTGTCCAGCGACACCGGCGCGGGCTCCGGATGCGGCGCCCCCACCCGGCGGCCCGCCGGCCCCGCTGCGCCCTCCGTTCAGGAACTGCTGCTGCTACAGCTCGAACTGGACGAACTCCCACAGCTCGAACTGCTGGAGCTGCCGCAGCTCGACGCGGAGGAGCAGCTGGAGACGCTGCCTCCGCAGGACGACCCGGACGGCCCGGAGGAACACCCCGACCCGCCACCGGAGCCGCACGAGCCGCCGGAGCCGTCTCCGCAGCCACTGGACCCCCCGCCGTCGACCCCCGCGCACCACACGACGGGCACGGCGTCCGCGGCCCCGTCGTCCCCGCCCGATCCGGCGTCCGACCCGGACCGCGAGCCGGCGGACGGGCCCGGCCGGTAGCGGCCGGCCGCCAGCAGCTGCGCCCGCAGCACCGGGTCCGGGGTCGCCCGCGGCCCCTGGAGCGCCACCCGTACGTGCGGCGTACGGTCACCGCGGTGCGCCGCACGGAACTGGTCCAGGGCCCGCCGCCCCGCGGGTGTCGCCCGGCCCCGCGCCCGGCCCGCGTACCGGACGCCCAGGACGATCCCCAGCACCAGCACCGGCAGCACCAGCACGACGAACGGCACCGGTGCCCCGTCCCCCACGGCGTACTGGACGATCGTCGCCACGAACGCGACCGGTATCCCCAGCGTGCACAGCACCGCCTGGACCGCGGCCCAGCGGCGCGGCGCCCGGCCGCTGCCGGCGGGGGCGAGCAGGCCGCGTGCGGCCAGCGCGTCGCCGATCTCCTGGACGGCCGGATGCCGCATGGCCCCGTGGCGCACCAGGTGCAGGCTCCCGGACGGGGCGGCCAGGCAGGCGTGGACCACGGCCTGTTCGGCCGGGTCGACGGCCCGGGCACCGGGCCGGAAGTGGATGATGCCCGGCCCGCCGACGACCATCCGGCCGTTGCCGTGCAGCGCCACGAGCGCACTGTCCACCACCCGCCCCGGCCCGCCGGCCAGGAACGCGGCCTCGGACAGTTCGTGCAGCCGCGGCGCGACCACGGACGCCCCGGGCCGCCACCGCCGCAGTGCGCGCGCCAGCGCGACGGACGACCCGACGACGGCGACCCATACGAGCACGGCCACGAACGTCATGCCGCCACCCCCTCTCCCGTCCCTCTCGTCACGCCCTCACCGCGGACCGGTGCGAGGTTCCGCAACCGGTCGAGGAGCCGGGCACCCAGGCTCCGCGGCCGGGCGCCGGCCCGGTCCTGCCACCACGCGGTCAGCCGGCGACGTGCGCCGGGATCCTCCGGCAGGCCCTGGACCAGCAGGTGCTCGGCGAAGTCCAGGGCGTCCCGGCGGTAGCCGGCGGTCATGGGGCGGCCCTGGGCGTACGCCAGGAACGCCGTGCGGAACGCGGCCGGGCCGCCCAGGATCTCCGGCAGCTCCGGCGCCACCTTGCCCACCACCGACGCCCGCTTCGCCGCCAGCGCCCGGGCCTGCACCCGCACCCGCTCCCCGTCGAACCCCACGGGCACGGGCCCACCCGCCACCAACGCCGCCACCAACGCCCCCTGCCGCCGTTCGAGCCGCTCCCGCGCCCCGTCGGGCACGGCGGCGCACGCCACCAGGGCGGCGGACGCGGCCGGCGGGGCGTCGGCGGCGGAGAAGGGGACCGAGGGACCGACAGCGAGAGCGGCCCGAACGGCCTCCAACTCCGCCCCGAGCTCCTGCTCCGGCGGGAAGTCGTCGTCCCGCTCCAGCAGCACCCCCGGCGGCTCCGTCCGCCCCCGCAGCTCCGACAGCAGCGCCAGCACCTGCGGCGGCACCGGGTGGGCGTGCGTGTCGTGCCAGACCCCGTCCCGCTCGATCCCGCCCGCCACGTGAACGTACGCCAACGACCCGGCCGGCAGCGCGTCGAGCACGGCCAGCGGGTCCTCCCCGCGGTTGACGCGGTTGGTGTGCAGATTGGCCACGTCGATCAGCAGCCGCACCCCGGTCCGCCCGACCAGCTCGGCCAGGAACTGCGCCTCCGTCAGCTCCTCGCCCGGCCAGCTCAGCAGCGCCGCGATGTTCTCCAGCGCCAGCGGCACCGGCAGCGCCTCCTGGGCGATCCGCACGTTCTCGCAGAGCACCTCCAGCGCGTCCCGGGTCCTGGGCACCGGCAGCAGGTGCCCGGCCTCCAGCGCGGGTGCGGAGCTCCGCACGAACGCGATGTGCTCACTGACCAGCGGCGCCCCCAGCGCCACCGCCCGCTCGGCGAGGGCGGCCAGCTTCTGCGGGTCCGGCCGCTGGGCACCGCCGAGTCCCAGCGACACCCCGTGCGGAACGACGGTCACCCCGCGCTCGCGCAACCTCAGCAGCGACGGCGGCAGATGCCCGGGACACACGTTCTCGGCCACCACCTCGACCCAGTCCAGCCCCGGCAGCCGCTCGACCGCCTCCGCGATCTCCGGCCGCCACCCGACCCCGACCCCCAGCCGCACCGTGTCCTCCATGCCCTTCCCGCCCCCTTCCGACGTGCCGTGCGGTGGTGATGACCCCCACACGTACCGGCCAATCCCGCAGGAGGACGTTCAGAGCAACATTTGAGGTTCCTCGGGGCCGTCACCCCGTCCTGCGGTGCGTCTCAGCCCCGCAGTGCCGGGTGGTCCGCGGCGACCGTGGCCGAGCCCGGGGCGATTTCGGTGAAGCCCGCGTCCCGGACCAGGGGGAGGTGGCCGTCGGACAGGGTCGGCCAGGCGTGGGGCGGTGCCACGCGGACGGCGAGGCGGAAGCCGGACTCCTGCCAGGCCTCGCGGTCCGCGGGGCCCAGGGCCCACCACGCGAGCTGGGCCCCGTGGCCCACCTGGGCCATGGCCTTGCCCGCGGACATGTCCAGGGCCGGGTTCAGCCACAGCACCGGAACCCCCGGCTCGACCGGGCCGACCGGCTCCGGGTCGTCCAGCTCGGTGCCCGAGACCTGGAGCTTGGCCAGTTCCTTCGGCCAGCCGTCCAGCGGCACCGGCGGGAACACCCGGACCTCGGCGGCCCCGCCGTGCACGGTGATGCCCGGCAGCGTGCCCGCCTTGCGCCACTCCGCGCCGCGCGCCCGCCGCACCACCTTCCGGATCCGTGCGTCCTGCCAGTCCCGTACCGCCGCGGCCCATTCGCCCTCGCCCAGGGCCCGTTCGTCCGACAGCAGGACGAGCACCGCGCGGGCCGCCGTCTCCAGGGCGTCGGTCCGGGCCGGCGGCTCGGCCTTCTCGATCCGTACCACCAGCGGCAGCACGAACTGCGGGGCCTCGTCCCGCGGCAGTCGCCGCTGCTCGAAGGGGTGGTCGGCGGTCGTGGGCTCGTTCTGGCTGCTCATCCGGCCCAGTCTGCCAGGAAGGGACGTGTCCGACTCCAGGAGGATGCCGCAGGTCCCGGCGCCACGCGAGGATCGGCGGCATGAAGAGCGACCTCTTTGCCACCGAGCACTTCGCCCGGCCCGCGACCGCCCCCGGAATGACCCTTCAGAACGCCAAGTCGGTCAGGTACGCCGTCAACGGTGAGATGCTGGCCCGGCAGGGTTCGATGATCGCCTTCCGCGGCAACCTCCAGTTCGAGCGCAAGGGCCAGGGCATAGGCGGCATGCTCAAGCGGGCCGTCACCGGCGAGGGGCTGCCCCTGATGGCCGTGCGCGGCCAGGGCGAGGCCTGGTTCGCCCACCGGGCGGGCAACTGTTTCATCATCGACGTCGAGCAGGGCGACGCCCTGACCATCAACGGCCGCAACGTCCTGTGCTTCGACGCCACCCTCTCCTACGAGATCAAGCTGGTGAAGGGCGTCGGCATGGCCGGCGGCGGACTCTTCAACAGCGTCTTCACCGGCGTCGGCAAGCTCGCCCTGGTCTGCGACGGCAACCCCATCGTCATACCCGTCACCACCGGCTCCCCGGTCTACGTCGACACCGACGCGGTGGTCGGCTGGAGCGCCCACCTGGAGACCGGACTGCACCGCTCCCAGTCCGTCGGCTCCATGATCCGCGGCGGCTCCGGCGAGGCCGTGCAGCTGGAGCTCCGCGGCGAGGGCTTTGTCGTCGTGCGCCCGAGCGAAGCCGTCGACACCACCTCCGGCCACGGCCACTGAGCCGCACCATGGCTGTCCGACTGACCGGTGTGGGCCGTCGCCACGGCGCGCGGCGGCCCTGGGTGCTGCGCGGTGTGGACCTCGATCTCCCGCCCGGCGCCCTGGTCCGGATCGAGGGCCGCAACGGGGGCGGCAAGTCCACCCTGTTGCGGCTGATCGCCGGGATCGACACCCCGACCGAGGGCCGGATCACCGGCCGCCCGCGCCGCACCGCCTACGTGCCCGAGCGGTTCCCGGCGGCGCTGCCCCTGACCGCCGCCGCGTACCTGGTCCACCTCGGCCGGGTGCAGGGGCTGGGGCGGGCGCGGGCCGCGGAGCAGGGGGCGTACTGGCTGGAGCGGTTCGGAGCCCTCCGCTACGCCGACACCCCGCTCGCCGAGCTGTCCAAGGGCACCAGCCAGAAGGTCGCCGTCGCCCAGGCCCTGCTCGCCGGGCCGGAGCTGCTCGTCCTCGACGAGGCCTGGACGGGCCTGGACCCGGCCGCCCGCACCGAGCTGGACCGGGCCGTCGGGGAACGCACCGCGCAGGGGGCCACCGTGGCCTACGTCGACCACGACCCGCGCCGGCTGGCCGGGCGTGCCGATGCCCGCTACCGGGTCGAGGGCACGGCCGTGGTCCCCGTACGGGACGAGGCCGACGCGGGTCCGTACGTCCGCATCGAGGCGCTCGGGCCGCCGGGGGCCGTGCTCCCGGACGGTCCGGCGTACGCGTCCGCCCGCCCCGCGCCCGGCGGCGCGATCGCGCTGACGGTCCCCGCGGCCGGCTCCGACGCCGTGCTGCGCGGGCTGCTGCTCGCCGCGGAACCGGCCTGGCGGATCCGCAGCGTCACCCCCCTCGCCGAGCACCGGCACCCGTACCAGGACCCGTACCAAGGCCCGTACCAGGACCCGTCTCCGGACGAGGAGCGTCGATGACCGCGCTGTTGCGCTACCAGGGCGCCCTGCTGCTGCGTTCGCAGCGCTGGATCGCGCCCGTGCTGCTCTACGCCGCCGTCCTCGTGGTGGGGATCCGGCCCGGCGATCCCGTCACGGGCTCCTTCGGCATCGCGGCCGGGGGACTGCTGCCGGTGACCGCCTGGTTGGTCCGGATCGCGCTGACCGGGGAGCCGGACGCCGCCCGCCATGTCACCGCCGCGGCGGCCGGGCCCGTACGGGTGCACGCGGCGGCCCTGCTGACCGGCCTGGCCGCGGCCGTGCTCGCCGGGGCGGCGGGCAGCGGGTACGTGCTGCTGACCGGTGCCGGGCCGGAGCCCGGCGCGGGGCCGGCCGGGGCCCTCGCGGTGCTGGTCTGCGCCCTGACCGGCACGGCGGTCGGGGCCGTGTGCAACCGGCCGCTGCTGCGCTCGCCCGGCTACGCGGTCACCGGCGCGGCCCTCGGCGTGCTGCTGGCCCTGGTGGTGCCCGGCTCACCGGTCCACGCGGTGCTCTCCGCCCTGGTCACCGGGGCGCGGACCGGGGCGGTGGAGCTGTCACCGGCCGCGCCGGCCGGTGCGGTGCTGCTGCTGGTCGTGGCCGGGGCCGGGTCCTGCGCCCTGGCCGCCCGGCGCGGCTGACCCGGGCGGGTCGGCGAGCCGGGCGAGCCTGGCGAGCCGGTGACGGCTCAGGTCCCCACGAGGTCGGAGACCTTGACGAAGCGGTAGCCGCGCCTGCGCAGCTCGGGGACGATCGTGCGGATCGCCTCCTCGGTGACCGGGGCGGCGCTGCGCGTGCAGTGCATCACCACCACCGAGCCGGGCTTGACCCCGTCCAGGACCTGCTGGGCCACTGCCGCCGCGTCGGTGGCGAAGGCGTCCCCGCTGACCACGTCCCACTGGACGGCCGTGACCTTGGCCGTGGACAGCGCCCGCAGGGCCTGGTCGTCGTAGCAGCCGCCGGGGAAGCGGAAGTAGGGGACGGTGTTGACCGCGCCGGCCTTGCGGAACGCCTCGAAGGCCCGGTCGACGTCGGCGCGGGCGGCCGCGGCGTCGAGGGTGGGCAGTCCGTAGCAGGGGGACTTGAAGGCGTGGTGGCTGTAGGAGTGGTTGGCGACCTCGAAGGTCGGGTCCGTGCCGATGGCCTTCGCCTGATCGGGGTACTCCTCGGCCCACCGGCCCGTCATGAAGATGGTCGACGGCACCTTCAGGGCGCGCAGGGTGGCGATGAGCTGGGGATTGTCGAAGTGCTCGCCGGCGGCGGCCCGCGGGCCCTGGTCGGCGGTCATGTCGGCGTCGAAGGTGAGTGCGACCGTCTTGTCGGTCCGCTGCTTCGCCCGGTCGAAGACCGGGGCCAGCCCGTTCGGGCCGGGGGCGAGGGACGGCACCTTGCCCGGGCCGGCGGCGGCCTGCGGGGAGGCGCCCCCGGCGCCGGTGCCCGTGCCGGCGGCGGGGGCCGGTCCGACCGCGGAGGGGGAACCGGACGCCGCCGCTCCGGTGGGCGGCGTACGGTCGCCCGCGCGGCCGCCGCCGGAGGGTTCGCTGCCGCCCCCGCACGCGGCGAGGGTGGCGCAGAGCGCGGCGACGACCGCCACATTGCGCAGTGAAGTGGTCACTCACGCAAAATATATGACTATCTGGAAATCGGACGTACAGGGCCCTCGTCCGTGTCGCCCTCGCCACCGTCCCCGTCCGTGTCGCCG
>NZ_RPRY01000739.1 GCF_003949795.1 Streptomyces sp. WAC06614 | reverse complement strand
CTCGGCGCGGCGGGCGAGGAGCTCGTCCCGGCGGGGGGTGAACCGGCGGTGCAGCTCGGCCACGAAGGCGAGGGCCGCATCGGTGAGGACTTCGTCCTGCCGGGGCAGGGGCTCGGCATCGACGATGGCCAGCGGAGACGGCGCTGGTGCGGACATAACTGTCACTCCTTCAGCGGCGGTGCCTGGCGGCCGCGGGGGAATGCTCGCGCGGGACGGCACGCAGTGCCGCCGGGTGTGGAGAGTTCCGCAATACGGTCGCGGGCGCCGACTGTGGTTCAGGGCGCTTCTGACCAGTGGATAGTAATTTCCTCATGGTGGAAGTTCAATGGTTTGTTGATGTCGAGATTCTCTTGGTCGACAGATCGTGGACCGCGGTGGCCCTGGGTGCCACCACGGTCACACGGCGCTCAGGCCAGCCGCTCCAGGTCGGGCGGCGTGTCGATGTCGAAGGCCTCGGCGACGTCCCCGCACTCCACCAGGGTGAGCTCCCCGGCGTGGCGCGCCAGGTGGACCCGGGCGCCCTTGTCGCCGACCGCCGTCGCCACGATGTCCGCCCAGCGGTCGGCGCCGAACAGGACCGGATGCCCGCGCTCCCCGTCGTACGCCGCCGCCACCAGCGAGGCGGGGGAGCGGTACGCGGCCCGCACCCGGGCCACCGCCGCCGCGCCGATGCCCGGCTGGTCCACCAGCGACACCAGGGCCGCCCGGGCACCCGTCCCGGCCAGCGAGGCGAGTCCGGCCCGCAGCGAGGAGCCCATGCCCTCGGCCCAGTCCGGGTTGTCCACCACCACGCAGCCGCTCAGGTCGGCCCGCTCGCGCACCTCGGCCGC
>NZ_RPRY01000738.1 GCF_003949795.1 Streptomyces sp. WAC06614 | reverse complement strand
ACCCCGCACGACCCCCTGCGGGTCGTGTGCACCGGGGACTGGGTCGCCGTCGACCCGGCCGGAGCCGTGCCGAGGTATGTGCGGGCGTACCTGCCGCGCCGTACCGCCTTCGTGCGCTCCACCTCCTCCAAGCGGTCCGAGGGGCAGATCCTCGCCGCCAACGTCGACCACGCCGTCGTCGCGGTCTCGCTCGCCCTCGAACTCGACCTGGCCCGGATCGAACGGTTCCTGGCGCTCGCCTGGGAGTCCGGGGCGCAGCCGGTGGTCGTGCTCACCAAGGCCGACCTCGTGCCCGACGGCGCGACCCGGGCACATCTCGTCCGGGACGTGGAGAACAGCGCGCCGGGCGTACCGGTCGTCACGGTCAGCGCGATGGATGGGGACGGGCTCGACGTACTCGCCGCCATCGCGGCCGGCGGTACGTCGGTGCTGCTCGGGCAGTCCGGGGCCGGCAAGTCCACCCTGGCCAACGCGCTCCTCGGCGAGGACGTCATGGACGTACAGGCCACCCGGGACGTCGACGGCAAGGGCCGCCACACCACGACCACCCGCAACCTGCTGGTACTGCCCGGCGGGGGAGTCCTCATCGACACCCCCGGCCTCAGGGGCGTCGGCCTGTGGGACGCCGGAACCGGCGACAAGAGGACCGATGCCCCGTGCATGCGGGGGCCCCATGTTGTGGGAGCACATGGTGGTCAAGCCCGTCTGCCCGCCCGCGGCGGAGGGCCTGTAGCCGGGGACGTCGCCGTAGGTGGTGTTGACTTATTTGTGGGCTTCCAGGACCTTGGCGTGTGCCGCTGCTGTCTCCGTATGTCTGTGGGTGGAATTGATT
>NZ_RPRY01000737.1 GCF_003949795.1 Streptomyces sp. WAC06614 | reverse complement strand
GCTGGGGGGCTGGCGGGTGGGCCTGGCGGCCGTCGGGCTGCTGGCGCTGGCCTGCGCGGTCGCGTTCCTGGTGCTGCTGCCGCGGGCCCGGTTCTTCCGTCCGGTCCCGCTGGACGCCCGGGCGATGGGCCGTACGGTCGCCGGCCACCTGCGCAACCCGCTGCTGCTGCGGCTCTACGGGGTCGGGGCGCTGTTCATGACGGTGTTCGGCGCGGTGTACACGGTGATCGGCTACCGGCTGACCGACGAGTTCTCCCTCGGCCAGGGCGTCATCGGGTCGATCTTCCTGATCTACCTGGTGGGGACGGCCTCCTCGGCCGCCGCGGGCGGGCTCGTGGCCCGTACGGGGCGGCGCGGCGCGCTGTACCTGGCGGTGCTGACCACGGCGGCCGGTCTGCTGCTGTCGCTGTCCGACGCGCTGGCGGCGATCGTGGCCGGGCTGGTGCTGGTGACCGCCGGGTTCTTCGCGGGGCACGCGGTGGCCTCGGCCGCGGTGAGCCGGACGGCGGCCGAGGGCCGGGCGCAGGCCTCCGCGCTGTACCAGTCGGCGTACTACCTCGGCTCCAGCGCCGGCGGTACGCTCGGCGCCCTCGCCTATCACGCGGCCGGCTGGCCGGCCACGGTGGCGCTGGCGCTGGCCGCGGTGCTGGGCGTCGTGTCGATCACCCTGTACGGCACCCGCGCCGCCCGCCTGGAGCGTCGCCTTCCGCTGGCCTCCCCCACCCGCTGACCTGGGGTTCCACCCCGCTCACGGGCATCCGCCCGAGGCCCCGCCCGGGGCCCGGCCGGGCCCCGGGCGGGGCCTCGGGCGGATGCCCGTGAGCGGGGTGGAACCCCAGGT
>NZ_RPRY01000736.1 GCF_003949795.1 Streptomyces sp. WAC06614 | reverse complement strand
AGGGAGAAGGCCCGGCCGTAGTTGGTGCGCCCCATCCGGGCCGCGTGCTCGGTCGCCTTCGTCAGCTCGGTCATCGTGTCGACCAGGTCGGCGCCGGGCTTGAAGTAGGACGTGACCTCGTGGATCTCGTCGACGAAGGTGAACGCGCGCACCTTGCCGAACTGCTCACGCAGCGCGAAGACGAGCATCAGCGTGAACGTCGCGAAGTTGGACACCGAGCCCGACACGTCGCACAGGATCACCAGCTCGGTGCGGTGCGGCCGCTTCGGCCTGAAGCGCAGGTCGACGGGGACGCCGCCGGTGGACATCGAGGACCGGAGCGTACGCCGCAGATCCACCGCTCCTCGCCGGCGGGCGTGATGCTCCTGGGTGAGCCGCGTCGCCAGCCGGCGCGCCAACGGGTAGATCTCGCGCCGCAGCGCCTCGAGGTCGGCCCGCCGCGCGTGCAGGAAGTCGAGCTTCTCGATGGTGGGGCGTACGGCGATCTTGGCGATCTGCTCGGGGCCCTTCTCCTCCGCGATCCGGCGACGAGCGTCGGCCTCCACCAGGCCCGCGAAACGGTCCACCCGACGGGTGCCGACCCGGGCAGCCTCCTCGTCGGTCCAGCCGCCCTGCTGGAGCCCCTCGATGAGTCGCGAGGTGAGCTCGTCGGTCGAGAGCCGGCGCAGCGCGGTGTAGGACGACCACGAGCTCAGCCCGGGGCCGCGACCGGGCATCGCGCCGAAGCGCGCCACCGCCTCGGCGGCCAGCTGACGGAGCATCTCGACGTCGTCGGCCTCCAGCGCCTCGCTCAGTCGCGAGGTGAACTCGGAGAGCGCCTCGGGCCCGTCCTTCGCCACCCCGGCGGCCTCGGCCTC
>NZ_RPRY01000735.1 GCF_003949795.1 Streptomyces sp. WAC06614 | reverse complement strand
GCCGTCCGGGGGTGGGCCACAGCGGGTGCCCGTACGGCACGGCCTCCATGCCCCCCACGGCCACGCGCAGGAGCACCTGGGCCTCCTCCGAGGCGGGTGGCGCCGCGCGGGCCGCGCGGACCGCGGCCTCACCCGCCTCGGTGGTGCGCAGGCCCTGCACGCGGGTGGGCCGCCTGCCGAGGAAGGACAGGGCCGGGGAGGCGGCCACGTGGACGGCGAGCAGGAGCCAGGCGCCCGACAGGAGCGCCGTCGCCGCTCCCGCGGCCCACAACCCCGCCAGCACGCGGGCCCTCGTGCGGTTCACCCGGACGCACGCGGCCGTCCAGGCGAGGACCTCCGGCGCATCGGCGGGGACGCCGTCGGGCAGACCCCGTTCGCCCAGCAGGCCGTCCGTCACCAGCCGCCGGTGCAGTTCGTCCCACGGCGGGCCGGACCGGTCGTGGGGGCCGAGGGCGGTGGGCAGCCGGCCGGCCTCCTCGGCCAGGCGCTTCAGCAGCGCGGCTTCCACCTCGTCGCGCGGAACCGGGTCGGCCACCTCGAAGCGGTGGAAGCCGACTCCCTGGGAACGGAGCGTCAGCCGCTGCTCGGCGTGCATCCGCACCAGGGCGACGCCCAGCACTGCGCCGGGTCCGTCCGGGTACGCGAGGAAGGCGAGCTCGTACAGGGACAGTCCCGCCTCCGGCGGCCGGACCGGGCCCGCGCTCGCGGCAAGCCTGTCCCACGCGCGCTCCTTCGCCGCCCAGGAGCGCACGACGACGACCGCGGACAGCAGCGCCGCGAAGATGCCGACCGCTGCAGCGACCCGTACGTCGACCACGTCCACGACCGACCCACCCCCTGTCTCGTAAACACATCCGA
>NZ_RPRY01000734.1 GCF_003949795.1 Streptomyces sp. WAC06614 | reverse complement strand
CCCAACTGGAGCGTCAGGTACGCGTGGGCGTACTGCGTCGCCTCCCGCCCCGTGAAGGTCCGCAGAGGGTCGATGGAGACCTCCGCCCGCGCCGCGTCGATGACCTGGCACCGCGACCCGACCGCCGAACGCCCGAACCGGGCCCACTCCCGCAACGGCGTCCGGTCGATCACGATCGCCCGCGACCCCCGGTCGACCTCGGCCGCCGTCAGCTGCTTGAGCAATGTGGTCTTGCCCCCGCCGAGCTCACCGATCAGCGCGATCGACGCCGACATGTCCCTGCGGGGCGCGTCGCCGATGTTGATCAGGACCGGGCGGACCGTCCCGCAGTCCAGATCGATCCCGACCAGCGCACCGTTCGGATCCCCGACCCGCATACTCGTGAACGCCCCCGACGCGGCCCAGTCCTCCGACAACTGGTGCTGGGTGAACTCCCGCACCTGCACCGGGCGGGCCGCCCCCGGCAGCCCCATCGAGAACAACGCCTGCTGGAGCCCGTGCGGACGCACCAGCCGGTAGTTCCCACCGGCCACCATCGAAGCCAGGGCC
>NZ_RPRY01000733.1 GCF_003949795.1 Streptomyces sp. WAC06614 | reverse complement strand
GGCGGGGGCCGGGTCGGCGGCCCGCTCCGGGGCCCGCTCGGGGGTGCGCTCCGGCTCGGACGGCGTGGGAGGGGGCTGCTCCTCGGCCTCCGGCGGCGCCGCGGCCCGCTGGGCCGCCGTCAGCCAGACGGCGTCGGCGATCTCCCGCCAGGTCGCACCGTCACCGGAGGGAGCGTCGCCGAAGGTACCGACCGCCCCCGTACGGGCATCGGGTGCGCGCTCCCTGGGAGTGCCGTCCATCAGCGGCCTTTCGCGAGGTCGCGCAACAGCAGTTCAATGAGCTTACGCCCGTCGGAGTCCGCCTGAAAACCACCCGCTGTGGTCAGATGGACTGCATTGAGCAACTGGTCGACCGACTGGGTGCCCCCGGTCCGCACCCGCCGCTCGAAGTCGTCGATCAACGCGTCCACCGCTTCGGGCCTGCTCCGCAGGTGGCTGACCACGATCGAGACGAGCTGCTCCCGGCTGGGCGGACGCATCTCGAGCGGCAGACAGCGGCGCCGGAAGGCGGCCGGAAACTCCCGTTCGCCGTTGCTGGTGATCACCACGAGCGGGAACTCCCGGCACTCGACCCGGCCGCCGACGATCTCGGCCCGGCCGCCCGGGTCGTCCGTGAACACGCTGACCGTCGGCAGGGCGCTGCGGACCAGCTCCGGGACCTCGTAGCTGCCGTTCTCCAGGACGTGGAGCAGGTCGTTGGGCAGGTCGATGTCGCTCTTGTCGAGCTCGTCGATCAGCAGGACGCGGGGCCGGGCGTAGGCGAGCAGGGCGGTGCCGACGGGGCCGAGGGTGACGAAGTCACCCAGATAGGGGGCGGGTTCGCGCCGGTGGCCGGGGTCGCCCGCCGGGGTGGTGCCGGCCGGCGCGTCAGCCCCGCCCGGCCC
>NZ_RPRY01000732.1 GCF_003949795.1 Streptomyces sp. WAC06614 | reverse complement strand
GGGTGGCGGTGGCGAGGTCGAGGTGGGGGTCGGTTACACCGATGTGCCCAAGTGACATGAAAGTGCCTCCTTATGTACCGGATCGACAGGCTCCACGATGTCTGTACGAACCACGGAACGGACGGGAGAGTTCCCCATGTTGTTGATCACAGGTGCCTCGGGCGGACTCGGATCGCTGATCGCCGAGAAGCTGGCGGGCCGGGCCGGCGTACGGTTCGGGACCCGGCGGCCGAGCGGCCCGGACCAGCTGCGCGTGGACTTCGACGACCCGGCCGGCCTGGACTTTTCCGGGGTGCGGACGCTTCTGATGATCTCGGCGGGGTACGGGGAGGACGACGTCGTGATCGCCCGGCACGAGGCCGCGATCGCGGCGGCGGAGCGGGCCGGGGTCCGTCACATCGTGTACACGAGCCTCACCCGTGAGGGTGATCACCTGCCGTACGCGCTGGCGCACCGCTGGACCGAGCGGCGGCTGGCCGCGTCGCCGGTCGCGGCGACGGTGCTGCGCAACGGGCTGTACGCGGAACTGCTCGCCGCGCTGGCCGCGCCCGGCCCGGACGGGCGGATCACCGCGCCGCTGGGCGAGGGCCGGATCGCGGCGGTGGCCCGGGAGGACCTGGCGGAGGTCGCGGTCCGGGTCGCCACGGACCCGGCGCCGCACGCCGGCCGCACGTACGAACTGGTCGGCGACCGGGCCCTCGGCGGCGCCGACCTGGCGGCGGCGGTAGCCGCCACGTACGCCCCGACCACCCTCGCCGAAACCCGCACGGCCCTGTCGGGCCCGGGCTCGGTCCCGTTCCAGATCCCGATGCTGATCGGCACGTACTCCGCCATCGCCGCCAACTTCCTCGCCACGGAAGACCAGGGCCCCCTCCCCGCCCTCCTGGGC
>NZ_RPRY01000731.1 GCF_003949795.1 Streptomyces sp. WAC06614 | reverse complement strand
GCCCCCGGCGAGGCACCGGCACCGGGCGAGGCGCCCGCACCGGGCGCAGCACCCGCACCGGGTGGAACCACCGCACCCGGCACACCTCCCCCGTCCGGCGAGGCGCCAGCCCTCGGCAGACCGCCCGCACCGGGCCAGCCGTCCGTTCCGGGCGAAGTCCCGGCACCGGACGGGGCGCCGGCTCCGGGCGCGGCCCCCGCACCGGGCGGGGCGGTCGCGGCGGGGGGGACCGCCGGCCTGGGCGGAGCTCCGGTCGCCGGCCAGGGCCCTGCTCCCGGCGGAGCCGGGGGCAGGCCGGCTGCGGTGCGGGCCGCTCGTTCGGCTTCGGTCAGGAGGTCCGGGTCGTGTTGGAGGTGCCACAGGCGGAGCAGGGCGCCGGCCAGTTCGTACTCGGCCTCGCCCACGGTGTCCTGCGGTGTCGGGGGGACGGCCGCGGCGCGGCGCAGGACCGCCACCGCCTCGTGCAGCGGCCGCTGTCCGCCGTCGCGGTCGTGGACGGCCAGTCTGGCCCGGGCGGTCGCCACCGCCCAGGCCCGGGACGGGCCCGGCGGTGCCTCCGCGGCGGCCGGGCCGCCGGCGGCCGGGACCGGCGGCCCGGGCAGGTACCGCCGGACGACCTTGGCCGAGACCCGCGCGAACGCCTGCGGCAGCCGGGCCGCGGGCGGGCGCCCCGGCCCGTCCGCGCCGGCCGCCGGCTCCTCCACCTCGCTGGACACCGGCAGCGGCGCCCCCGTCAGCTGCGACACGGCCAGCGCCGGGAAGTTGCGCACCCCCCGCCCGAAGTGCTGGAGCACGTACTCCGAACAGTGCTTGAGCACCAGCGCCGCCTCGTCCCGCCCGAGCGGACCGAGCAGCACGTCCTGCACCCCCGGTACGAACTCGTACCACTGTC
>NZ_RPRY01000730.1 GCF_003949795.1 Streptomyces sp. WAC06614 | reverse complement strand
GATCCGGGCCAGGAGCTGGCTGGTGGGGCACTCCTTGAGGAAGGCGTCGTAGGCGCCGCGACGAGGCCCGCGCCGCCTACGACGCCTTCCTCAAGGAGTGCCCCACCAGCCAGCTCCTGGCCCGGATCAGCGACAAGTGGGTCGGCCTGATCGTCAGCGCCCTGCGCGAGGCCGACGGCACGACCATGCGCTACAGCGAGCTCGGGCGGCGCATCCCCGGGGTCAGCCAGAAGATGCTCACCCAGACCCTGCGCTCCCTGGAGCGCGACGGCCTGGTCACCCGCACGGTCACCCCGACCGTCCCGGTCCGCGTCGACTACCGCCTCACCGACCTCGGCGCCAGCCTCGCCTGCCTGCTGTCCTCCGTGAAGCTCTGGGCCGAGAACCACTTCGACGAAGTGACCGACCACCGCACCACGTACGACGCCCGTTCCTCCGAAACGGCCGCCTGACCCCACCCCACCCGCACCGAGCCCACCAGGGCCAGGCGGCCCCCGGGCCGGCCGGCCGGGGCTCGGGCCGGACGGCCGGCCGGGGCTCGGGCCGGACGGCCGGCCGGGGCTCGGGCCGGACGGCCGGCCGGGGCTCGGCCGGGGAAAAGCTGGCCCGCCCCGCCGGGAAGCAGTGGCATGCTGGCCCCGTGAACGGTCCTGACATCCACCTCACCCTCGCCCCCGAACTGCGCCTGTTCGCCGCCCCGAACCGCCGCGCCGACCGCGTACCGACCCCCACCGACGGCGCCTCCAGCCTCGGCCACGTCGTCGAATCCGCCGGCGTCCCGCTCACCGAGGTCGGCCGGCTGCTCGTGGACGGCCGGGAGGTGCCCGTCAGCTACGTCCCCCAGGGCGGCCAGGACGTCGAGGTGCTCGGCGTGACCCGCCCCCAGCAGGTACCCGG
>NZ_RPRY01000074.1 GCF_003949795.1 Streptomyces sp. WAC06614 | reverse complement strand
CCCCCACGGCGCAAGCCCATCCCGGCGGAGCCGGGGCTTTCAGGGGCGCGGGGAACTGCGCGACCAGCCCACCCCGGACCCGCAGACGACGACGCCGGCACCCCCACGGCGGAGCCGGCACGGCCGAAGCCGAGGCCGCCCCTCCAGGGGCGCGGGGCACTGCGCGACCAGCCCACCCCGAGCCCCCAGACGGCGACGGCGACAGCCCCCACGGCGCAAGCCCATCCCGGCGGAGCCGGGGCTTTCAGGGGCGCGGGGAACTGCGCGACCAGCCCACCCCGGACCCGCAGACGACGACGCCGGCACCCCCCACGGCGGAGCCGGCACGACCGAAGCCGCAGCTGCTCCTTCAGGGGCGCGGGGAACTGCGCGACCAGCCCACCCCGGACCCGCAGACGACGACGCCGGCACCCCCGACGGCGGAGCCGGGGTGGCCGGGGCGCGGTTCGGGCCGGTCGAGGCACGAGGGGCTACCCGCGGCGGAGCCGGTCAGCCGAGGTCGGGAGGGTCGATGCGGAGGCGGACCGCTTCGGTGGCGGGGACGCCGCGGGTCAGCCGGGCGGCCTGGGCCGCCTTCAGGGCGGCCGCCAGCGCCGCCCCGCTGCCCGGCGGGACCCGCACCAGGGCCCGCTCGCCCGGCGAGGGCTCACCCCGGCGGCCCGGCAGCGGCACCGGCCCCAGGATCTCCGCGTCCGGCGGAAGCTCCGCGGCCGCCAGGAACGCCTGCACCGCCTCGGCCCGGCCGGTCACCGAGGCCATCCGCGACACCGGCGGGAACCGCAGCTCGGCCCGCTCCGCCAGCTCTCGCAGCGCGTGCCCGACCGGGTCCCAGCGCACCAGCGCCTGCACCGGCGGCTGGGTGGGGTCGGCGACCACCACCACCTGCCCCTCCGCCCGGACCAACGCCGCGGCGGCCGTCCAGCGCCGTAGCGCCTCCTCCCCCGCCCGCAGGTCGGGCCGGCCCAGCATGGCCCAGCCGTCGAGCAGCAGCGCCGCGGCATAGCCCGGGCCCTCGGCCACCGGCTCCGCACCCGGGGTGGACACCACCAGCGCGGGGGCCTCGGGCACCCGCTCCAGGACGTGGTCGCGCCCCGAGGTGCGGACGGGCACCTGGGGAAAGGCCCGGCCCAGCTCCTCGGCGGTCCGGCGGGCCCCGACCACCTGGGCCCGCAGCCGGAACGACCCGCACTCCTGGCAGTGCCAGGCGGTCTCCGGCCGGCCGCACCAGGCGCAGCGCAGCTCCCGCTCGTCCGGCGCCTCCAGCGGCCCCGCGCAGGCGGTGCACCGGGCCGGGGTACGGCAGTCCTGGCAGGCCAGCCGGGGGGCGTACCCGCGCCGCGGGACCTGGACCAGCACCGGCCCGCGGGCCAGGCCGTCCCGGGCGGTCTCCCAGGCGAGGCTGGGCAGCCGCGCGGCCCGGGCCGCGCCGTCACGGGCGAGCAGCTCGTCCCCGACGGTACGGATCCGGGGCGCGGCCGCGCGGACGGTCTCGCGGGGGGCGACCAGGGGGCGCGCCCAGCCGGTCTCCACGAGCTGCGCGGCCTCCACGGTGCAGCTGGTGGAGCCGAGCAGGAAGCCGCATCCCTCGGTCACGGCCCGCAGTTCGAGCACCTCGCGGACGTGCGGGAAGGGGGCGTGGTCGTCGCTGTGGGCGGAGTCGCCGTCGTCCCACAGCGCGACCAGGCCGAGGTCCTGGACCGGGGCGAACATGGCCGCCCGGGTGCCGACGACCAGGCGGACGGAGCCGCGCAGCACCGCCAGCCACTGCGCGTACCGCTTCTCGGGACCGGATTCGGCGGTCAGCAGGACGTGCCGGCCGGTCCCGCCGAGCAGGGCGGTGAGCGCCTCGTCGAGCCGGGCCGCGGCCCGGCCGTCGGGCAGCACGGCCAGGGCGCCGCGGCCGGAGGCCAGGGTCGCCACCAGGGCGCGGGCCAGCTCCTCGGGCCAGGTCGGGCCGGGCAGCGCGGTCCACACGGCGCGGGGCGCGGCGCCCGTGGCGAGCTCCCGGAGGAAGGCGGGGCCGGCCGGGTATCGGGACCAGCTGCCCGGTTCCGGGGCGGGGGGCGCGGGCTGCGGGTCGGGCGAGGGCCGGTTCTCGGCGCGGGCGTGCCGGGGCGGGATGGCGAGCTGGAGGACGTCGGCGAGGCTGCCGGCGTAGCGGCGGGCGACGGCCCGGGTGAGGGCGAACACCTGGGGGGTGAGCACCTGCTCCGGGGAGACCACCTGGGCCAGTGCGGCCAGCGGGCCGGAGTAGTCGCTCTCGGCGACGCGGTCGACGATGTAGCCGTCGACGAGTCCGCCGCCCTCGCGCCGGCCCTCGCGCACCCGCCCCTTGCCGGCGCCGAAGCGCACCCGGACCCGGACGCCGGGGCGGGCCTCCTGGTCGAGGTTCTCGGGGACGGCGTAGTCGAAGGGCCGGTCCAGGTGGAGCACGCCCTTGTTGACCACGACCCGGGCCACCGGCAGGTGCGGGGCCTGGGGCACCCCGCGCCAGGTGCGCGGGCGGGCCTTCTCCTCGGCCGCCGCCTTCGCGCGGGCCTCGGCGACGGTCCCCCGGATGAGCGCGAGCTGCTCCGGCGGGCCGCCCGGGGCCTGCTCCTCCGACTCGTTCTCGCTGCTCATACCGGCATTCATACCAAACGGCACCGACACCGCCGGCCGGGCCGGGACAGCCGCAAGGGCCCGCACCGACGAGCGGTACGGGCCCTTGGCGGACGGTACGTGCTTACAGGCCGGCGGCGGTGCGCAGGGCCTCGACGCGGTCGGTGCGCTCCCAGGTGAAGTCGGGCAGCTCGCGGCCGAAGTGGCCGTAGGCGGCGGTCTGGGAGTAGATCGGGCGCAGCAGGTCGAGGTCACGGATGATCGCGGCCGGGCGGAGGTCGAAGACCTCGGCGATGGCCTGCTCGATCTTGGCGACGTCGACCTTGGCGGTGCCGAAGGTCTCCACGAACAGGCCCACCGGCTCGGCCTTGCCGATCGCGTACGCGACCTGGACCTCGCAGCGGCCGGCCAGCCCGGCGGCGACGACGTTCTTGGCGACCCAGCGCATCGCGTACGCGGCGGAACGGTCGACCTTCGACGGGTCCTTGCCGGAGAAGGCGCCGCCACCGTGGCGGGCCATGCCGCCGTAGGTGTCGATGATGATCTTGCGGCCGGTCAGGCCGGCGTCGCCCATCGGGCCACCGATCTCGAACCGGCCGGTGGGGTTCACCAGCAGCCGGTAGCCCTCGGTGTCCAGCTTGATGCCGTCCTCGACGAGCTGCTTGAGGACGTGCTCCACGACGAACTCGCGGATGTCGGGCGCGAGCAGCGAGTCCAGGTCGATGTCCGAGGCGTGCTGCGAGGAGACGACCACGGTGTCGAGGCGGACCGGCTTGTCACCGTCGTACTCGATGGTGACCTGGGTCTTGCCGTCGGGACGCAGGTACGGGATGGTCCCGTTCTTGCGGACCTCGGTCAGCCGGCGCGAGAGGCGGTGGGCCAGCTCGATCGGCAGCGGCATGAAGTTGGGGGTCTCGTCGGTGGCGTAGCCGAACATCAGGCCCTGGTCACCGGCGCCCTGGCGATCGAGCTCGTCCTCGTCGCCCTCGACGCGGGACTCGTAGGCGGTGTCCACACCCTGGGCGATGTCGGGAGACTGGGCGCCGATGGACGTCGAGACGCCGCAGGAGGCGCCGTCGAAGCCCTTCTTCGAGGAGTCGTAGCCGATCTCGAGGATCTTCTCGCGCACGAGCTGCGCGATCGGCGCGTACGCCTTCGTGGTCACCTCGCCCGCGATGTGCACGAGACCCGTGGTGATGAGGGTCTCCACGGCGACGCGGGAGGTCGGGTCCTCGCGCAGGAGCGCGTCGAGGATCGTGTCGCTGATCTGGTCAGCGATCTTGTCGGGGTGGCCCTCGGTCACGGACTCCGAGGTGAACAGGCGACGGGACACAACGCTCCCTGGGGTTGCAGCGGCTGCTGGCTGATCATTTGGCGGAACAGTACCGGGGGCTGCGCCCGGTCACGTTCCGGATGCAGTTTATCGGTCACCACCGACCGAAGGACCACCCGTCTCGTGTTCTGGGAGGCCTGTGACCTGCGGCACTCCATTCTGGACCACGGAACGGCCGGCGAAAAGGGCCGTCACGCCAGGCGCGTCGTCAGGCCAGTCGCGGCGCGACCTGGTCCCACACCAGATCCGCCAGCGCCTCCTTGGGCCCATGGGGCACAGGCGTCTCATCACCATCAGAGGCGAGGATCACAGCCTCGTTCTCCTCCGAACCGAAGGTCTTGGTCTCTCCGACCTCGTTGACCACGAGGAGGTCACATCCCTTGCGACGGAGCTTCGCGCGGCCGTTGGCGAGGACGTCGTCGGTCTCGGCGGCGAAGCCGACCACGACCTGTCCGGACCGCGGCCGGTCGGCCGAGATCTCCGCGAGGATGTCCGGATTCCGTACCAGGGCGACCGGCGCGGGCTCCTGGCCGTCCTGCTTCTTGATCTTCCCGGTGGCGTACGCGGCGGGTCGGAAGTCCGCCACCGCGGCGGCCATGACCACGGCGTCGGCGTCCGCGGCCGCCTTCAGCACGGCCTTGCGCAGCTGCACGGCGGTGCCCACGCGGACCACGTCCACCCCGGCCGGGTCGGGCAGGGCCGTGTTGGCCGCGACGAGGGTGACCCGGGCGCCGCGGGCGGCGGCCGTACGGGCGAGGGCGTAGCCCTGCTTGCCGGAGGAGCGGTTGCCGAGGAAGCGCACCGGGTCCAGGGGTTCGCGGGTGCCGCCGGCGCTGATCACCACGTGCCGGCCGGACAGGTCGGGCCCTGCGGTGCCGCGGGCCAGCACCCGGCGGCAGACCTCGTAGATCTCCTCCGGGTCGGGCAGCCGGCCCTTGCCGGTGTCCTTGCCGGTGAGCCGGCCGACGGCGGGCTCGATCACCACGGCCCCGCGCCGGCGCAGGGTGGCCACGTTCTCCTGGGTGGCCGGGTGCTCCCACATCTCGGTGTGCATGGCAGGGGCGAAGACCACCGGGCAGCGGGCGGTGAGCAGGGTGTTGGTCAGCAGGTCGTCGGCGAGCCCGTGGGCGGCCTTGGCCAGCATGTCGGCGGTGGCCGGGGCGACCACGACGAGGTCGGCGCCCTGGCCGATCCGCACGTGCGGGACGTCGTGGACGCTCTCCCAGACCTCGGTGGCGGCGGAGCGGCCGGACAGGGCGGCCCAGGTGGCCTCGCCCACGAAGTGCAGCGCCGAGGCGGTCGGCACCACCTGCACCTCGTGTCCGGACTCGGTCAGCCGGCGCAGCAGCTCGCAGGCCTTGTACGCGGCGATGCCCCCGCTGACCCCCAGCACGACCTTCGGCTTGTCCACTGCGTCTCCCGCTTCTCGTCGTGTTCGCACGTCGTCGTTCCTATGACACACCACAGGCCCGGCAGCGGGGCTGCCGGGCCTGTGGTGACGGATCTCGTGCCTTACTGGGCCGGGGCCTCGATGGCCTCGGAGGTCAGCAGACCCGCGTTGATCTCGCGCAGGGCGATGGAGAGCGGCTTCTCGTGGACGTGGGTGTCCACCAGCGGGCCGACGTACTCCAGCAGACCCTCGCCGAGCTGCGAGTAGTACGCGTTGATCTGGCGGGCACGCTTGGCCGCGTAGATCACGAGGCTGTACTTGGAGTCCGTCGCCTCGAGCAGCTCGTCGATCGGCGGGTTGATGATGCCCTCGGGCGCGGTGATGGAAGAGGACACGCTCTACCTTCCGAAGTGGGATAAAAGATCTGACAAGATCAGACAACTGCCATCAAGGCTAGCAGCTCGCGTGCTACGTCCTCGACGGAGGTGTTGACCAGGGTCGTGTCGAACTCCGCCTCGGCGGCGAGCTCGATCTTGGCAGCGTCCAGGCGGCGCGCGATGACCTCCTGGGACTCGGTGCCGCGGCCGGTGAGCCGGCGGACCAGCTCGTCCCAGCTCGGCGGCGCCAGGAAGACCAGCTGGGCCTCCGGCATGGACTCGCGGACCAGCCGCGCGCCCTGCAGGTCGATCTCCAGCAGGACGGGCTCGCCCCGGTCCAGCCGCTCCATCACCGCCGCTCGCGGGGTGCCGTAGCGGTTGCCGGCGAACTCGGCCCACTCCAGCAGTTCACCGTTGGCCACGAGCTTGTCGAACTCGTCGTCGGTGACGAAGAAGTAGTGGACACCGTTGCGCTCGCCGGGTCGCGGCTTGCGGGTGGTGGCCGACACCGAGAGCCAGACCTCGGGGTGGACCTTGCGCATATGCGCGACGACCGTGCTCTTGCCGACCCCCGAGGGGCCGGAGAGCACGGTCAGCCGCGGACGAACCTCTGCTGCCATGAAGCGATTATCCAGGTTCCCGGGACTGCCCGAGAACGCCGGGAGAACTTCGGGCGACGCCTCAGGCGCCGCTGCCGCCGAACTCACGCTCCAGGGAAGCGATCTGGTTGGAGCCGAGACCTCGGACACGCCGGGACTCGGAGATGCCGAGGCGCTCCATGATCTGCTTGGCGCGGACCTTGCCCACGCCCGGCAGGGACTCCAGCAGGGCGGAGACCTTCATCTTTCCGATGACGTCGTCCTTCTGGCCCTGCTCGATGACCTCGTGGAGGGAGGCGCCGGAGTGCTTCAGTCGATTCTTCACCTCGGCCCGCGCCCGGCGAGCCGCGGCGGCCTTCTCTAGCGCGGCTGCGCGCTGTTCGGGGGTAAGGGGCGGAAGAGCCACGCCTACGTCACCTCGGATGTCGAACTGTCGGATACGGACCGGTGGGCAGCCCTGGGGCGCCGCACCACACGAGCGCGCGAACAGCTGTTGTGCAGCGGTTCTGCTCGTTCGCTCTGCTCGGAGACTAGCGGCATGGGCCGCTCCAGTCAGCGAGAACAGACGAAAAGTCCTGGTCAGCCTCCACTGAACCGTACATCACGGACAAACCGACCGGGTTTTTGGCCGGTCTGGCCCCCTCCGCCTCAGACCGCCGCGCGGATCTCGTCCGCGAACGCCGCTGCCGCCGCACGCAGGGCGGAGGCGTCCGGGCCGTGCCGGAGGACCCCTCGCGACACGTTCGGGACCACGTTGCGCACCGCCGCGCCGAAGACCGCCGGCAGGTCGGCCGCGGTCGCGCCCTGGGCGCCGATGCCCGGCGCCAGCAGCGGACCGTTGATGTCCAGGTCGAAGGAGGACAGGTCGCCGAGGGTGGCGCCGACCACGGCCCCGAAGGAGCCCATGGGGGCGGCGCCGGCGTTCTCCTCGGCCAGGTGCGCCAGCATCGTCGCGCCGATGCTCCGGCCGTCCTCGCGCACCGCGCGCTGGACCTCGGCGCCCTCCGGGTTGGAGGTCAGGGCCAGCACGAACAGGCCCGCGCCCGATTCCCGCGCCAGCTCCACGGCGGGGCGCAGCGAGCCGTAGCCGAGGTACGGGGAGACGGTCAGGGCGTCGGAGAACAGCGGCGCGTCCGGGCGCAGGAAGGTCTCGGCGTACGCGGCCATGGTGGAGCCGATGTCGCCGCGCTTGGCGTCCATCAGCACCAGGGTGCCGGCCGCGCGGGCGTCGGCCACGGTCCGTTCCAGGACGGCGATGCCGCGCGAGCCGAACCGCTCGAAGAAGGCGGCCTGCGGCTTGAAGACGGCGACCTGGTCGGCCAGGGCCTCCACGACCGTGCGGGAGAACCGCTCCAGGCCCGCGATGTCGTCGCCCAGGCCCCACTGGGCGAGCAGCGCGGCGTGCGGGTCGATGCCGACGCAGAGGGGGCCGCGCTGGTCCATGGCGGTGCGCAGCCGGGCACCGAAGGGGGTCACGGCGGTCACGGTGTTCTCGGCGCTCACTGGGCGGCCTTCCGGGTCTCGGCGCCGACCGCTTCGGCCAGCGTGGCGTAGGGGCTCGCGGCCAGCCGGGCGGCCAGGCCCTTGTGGACGGCGCGGGCGTAGAACGGGCCCTCGTAGATGAAGGCGCTGTAGCCCTGGACCAGCGTGGCGCCGGCCAGGATGCGCTGCCAGGCGTCCTCGGCGTTCTCGATGCCGCCGACGCCGATCAGCACCAGGCGGTCGCCCACACGGGCGTACAGCCGCCGCAGGACCTCCAGGGAGCGCTCCTTGACCGGGGCGCCGGACAGGCCGCCGGTCTCCTCGACGAGCGCGGGGGCGGACTTCAGCCCCAGGCCGTCGCGGGCGATGGTGGTGTTGGTGGCGATGATGCCGTCCAGGCCCAGCTCCAGGGCGAGGTCGGCGACCGCGTCCACGTCCTCGTCGGCCAGGTCGGGGGCGATCTTGACCAGCAGCGGCACCCGGCGGTCGGTGACCGTACGGTCGGCCGCCTCGCGCACGGCGGTCAGCAGCGGCCGCAGCGACTCGGTGGCCTGGAGGTTGCGCAGGCCCGGGGTGTTCGGCGAGGAGACGTTGACGACCAGGTAGTCGGCGTGCCGGGCCAGGCGCTCGGTGGAGAGCACGTAGTCGGCGGCGGCCTCGGCCTCGGGCACCACCTTGGTCTTGCCGATGTTGACGCCGACGACGGTCCGGAAGACGGGGTTGCGGGCCGCCAGTCGGGCCGCGACGGCCTCGGAGCCCTCGTTGTTGAAGCCCATGCGGTTGATCAGCGCCCGGTCCGGCACCAGCCGGAACAGCCGCTTCTTGGGGTTGCCGGGCTGCGGCCGGCCGGTCACGGTGCCGATCTCGACGTGGTCGAAGCCGAGCATGGCCATGCCGTCGATGGCCACCGCGTTCTTGTCGAAACCGGCGGCCAGGCCGAAGGGGCCGTGCATGCGCAGGCCCAGGGCCTCGGTGCGCAGCTCCTTGTGGCGCGGGGCCAGGACCGCCGCGACGAAGGTGCGCAGCACCGGCACGGAGGCGGCCAGGCGGATCCAGCGGAAGGCCAGGTGGTGGGCCTGCTCCGGGTCCATCCGCTTGAAGATCAGATTGAAGAACAGTCGGTACATGGGGGTGAGGTCCTCCGGCGCTCGTGAACGCTCATGAAGAGGGGGACACCGCTGGTGTTCACCGGTGTCCCCCTTCGTCGTGCGGGCTGCTAGTCGCGGGCCGCGGTCAGGTGGTCCGCGTGCTCCTGCAGGGAGCGCACGCCCACGTCGCCGCGGTTGAGCGCGTCGATGCCCTGCACGGCCGCGGCGAGCGCCTGGACCGTGGTCAGGCACGGGACGCTGCGCGCCACGGCCGCCGTGCGGATCTCGTAGCCGTCGAGGCGGCCGCCGGTGCCGTACGGGGTGTTGACGATGAGGTCGACCTGGCCGTCGTGGATGAGCTGGACGATGGTCTTCTCGCCGTCGGGGCCCTCGCCCTCGCTGAGCTTGCGCACCACGGTGGCGTTGATGCCGTTGCGGCGCAGGACCTCGGCGGTGCCGGAGGTGGCCAGCAGCTCGAAGCCGTGGGCCACCAGCTCACGGGCCGGGAAGATCATCGAACGCTTGTCGCGGTTGGCGACGGAGATGAACGCCCGTCCCTTGGTCGGCAGCGGGCCGTAGGCGCCCGCCTGCGACTTGGCGTAGGCGGTGCCGAAGACCGAGTCGATGCCCATGACCTCGCCGGTGGAGCGCATCTCCGGGCCGAGGACGGTGTCCACGCCGCGGCCGTGGATGTCGCGGAAGCGCGACCACGGCATCACGGCCTCCTTGACCGAGATCGGCGCGTCCAGCGGCAGGGTGCCGCCGTCGCCGGTCCTGGGCAGCAGGCCCTCCTCGCGCAGCTCGGCGATGGTCGCGCCGAGCGAGATGCGCGCGGCGGCCTTCGCGAGCGGGACGGCGGTGGCCTTCGAGGTGAACGGCACCGTGCGGGAGGCGCGCGGGTTGGCCTCCAGGACGTAGAGGATGTCACCGGCCATCGCGAACTGGATGTTGATCAGACCGCGCACGCCGACGCCCTGGGCGATGGCCTCGGTGGAGGCCCGCAGGCGCTTGATGTCGAACCCGCCGAGGGTGATCGGGGGCAGCGCGCAGGCCGAGTCGCCGGAGTGGATACCGGCCTCCTCGATGTGCTCCATCACGCCGCCGAGGTAGAGCTCCTCGCCGTCGTAGAGCGCGTCGACGTCGATCTCGATCGCGTCGTCGAGGAACCGGTCGACCAGCACCGGCCGGGTCGGGGAGATCTCGGTGGACTCGGCGATGTACGCCTCCAGGCGCGCCTCGTCGTAGACGATCTCCATGCCGCGCCCGCCCAGCACGTACGAGGGGCGGACCAGCACCGGGTAGCCGATCTCGTCGGCGATGGCCTTCGCGCCCGCGAAGGTGGTGGCGGTGCCGTGCTTGGGGGCCGGCAGGCCCGCCTCGGCGAGCACGCGGCCGAAGGCGCCGCGGTCCTCGGCGGCGTGGATGGCCTCCGGGGAGGTGCCCACGACCGGCACGCCGTTGTCCTTCAGGGCCTGGGACAGGCCGAGCGGGGTCTGGCCGCCGAGCTGGACCACGACACCGGCGATCGGGCCGGCCAGGGACTCGGCGTGGACGATCTCCAGCACGTCTTCCAGCGTCAGCGGCTCGAAGTACAGGCGGTCGGAGGTGTCGTAGTCGGTGGAGACGGTCTCGGGGTTGCAGTTGACCATCACGGTCTCGTACCCGGCGTCCGACAGCGCGAAGGAGGCGTGGACGCAGGAGTAGTCGAACTCGATGCCCTGGCCGATGCGGTTCGGACCGGAGCCCAGGATGATCACCGCGGGCCTGGTGCGCGGGGCGACCTCGGACTCCTCGTCGTAGGACGAGTAGAAGTACGGGGTCTTCGCGGCGAACTCCGCGGCGCAGGTGTCGACCGTCTTGTAGACCGGGCGGATGCCGAGCGCGTGGCGGACCTCGCGCACGACGTCCTCGCGCAGGCCGCGGATCTCGGCGATCTGGGCGTCGGAGAAACCGTGCCGCTTGGCCTCGGCGAGCAGCTCGGGGTCGAGCTTCTCGGCGGCGGCCAGCTCGTCGGCGATCTCCTTGATCAGGAAGAGCTGGTCGACGAACCACGGGTCGATCTTCGTGTGCTCGAACACCTCCTCCTGGGTGGCGCCGGCGCGGATGGCCTGCATGACGGTGTTGATCCGGCCGTCGGTCGGGCGGACCGCGACCCGCAGCAGCTCGTCCTTGTCGCCGGGCTCGCCGGTGAAGGAGAACTGGCTGCCCTTCTTCTCCAGGGAGCGCAGGGCCTTTTGGAGGGCCTCGGTGAAGTTGCGGCCGATGGCCATGGCCTCGCCCACCGACTTCATGGTGGTGGTGAGGGTGGCGTCGGCGACCGGGAACTTCTCGAAGGCGAAGCGCGGGGCCTTGACGACGACGTAGTCGAGGGTCGGCTCGAAGGAGGCCGGGGTCTTCTCGGTGATGTCGTTCGGGATCTCGTCCAGCGTGTAGCCGACGGCCAGCTTGGCGGCGATCTTGGCGATCGGGAAGCCGGTGGCCTTGGAGGCGAGCGCGGAGGAGCGGGAGACGCGCGGGTTCATCTCGATGACGATGATCCGGCCGTCCTGCGGGTTCACCGCGAACTGGATGTTGCAGCCGCCGGTGTCGACGCCGACCTCGCGGATGATCGCGATGCCGATGTCGCGCAGCCGCTGGTACTCGCGGTCGGTGAGGGTCATCGCCGGGGCGACGGTGATCGAGTCACCGGTGTGCACGCCCATCGGGTCGAAGTTCTCGATGGAGCAGACGACCACGACGTTGTCGTTCTTGTCGCGCATCAGCTCCAGCTCGTACTCCTTCCAGCCGAGGATGGACTCCTCCAGGAGCACCTCGGTGGTCGGGGAGAGCGTCAGGCCCTGCCCGGCGATGCGCCGCAGCTCGTCCTCGTCGTGGGCGAAGCCGGAGCCGGCGCCGCCCATGGTGAAGGACGGGCGGACCACGACCGGGTAGCCACCGAGGGTGTCCACGCCCTTGAGGACGTCGTCCATCGAGTGGCAGATCACCGAACGGGCGGACTCGCCGTGGCCGATCTTGCGGCGGACCTCCTCGACGACCTCCTTGAACAGGTCGCGGTCCTCACCCTTGTTGATCGCCTCGACGTTCGCGCCGATCAGCTCGACGTTGTACTTCTCCAGCACCCCCTGCTCGTGCATGGAGATCGCCGTGTTCAGGGCGGTCTGGCCACCGAGGGTGGGCAGGAGGGCGTCGGGGCGCTCCTTGGCGATGATCTTCTCGACGAACTCGGGGGTGATCGGCTCGACGTACGTGGCGTCGGCGATCTCCGGGTCGGTCATGATCGTCGCGGGGTTGGAGTTGACCAGGATCACCCGCAGGCCCTCGGCCTTGAGGATCCGGCAGGCCTGGGTCCCGGAGTAGTCGAACTCGGCGGCCTGGCCGATGACGATCGGGCCGGAGCCGATGACCAGGACGGACTGGATATCGGTGCGCTTAGGCACGCTCGGCCTCCATCAGGGAAACGAAACGGTCGAACAGGTACGCGGCGTCGTGCGGGCCCGCGGCCGCCTCGGGGTGGTACTGGACGCTGAAGGCCGGCTGGTCGAGCAGCTGGAGGCCCTCCACCACGTTGTCGTTGAGGCAGACGTGGGAGACCTCGGCACGGCCGTAGGGGGTGTCGGACACCTTGTCGAGCGGGGCATCGACGGCGAAACCGTGGTTGTGGGCGGTGACCTCGACCTTGCCGGTCGTACGGTCCTGCACCGGCTGGTTGATGCCGCGGTGCCCGTACTTCAGCTTGTACGTGCCGAAACCGAGCGCACGGCCCAGGATCTGGTTGCCGAAGCAGATGCCGAACAGCGGGGTCCTCCGCTCCAGGACGGCCTGCATGACGGAGACCGGGTGGTCGGCGGTGGCCGGGTCGCCCGGGCCGTTGGAGAAGAACACACCGTCGGGGTCGACGGCGTAGACGTCCTCCGCGGTGGCGGTGGCGGGCAGCACGTGCACCTCGATGCCACGCTCGGCCATCCGGTGCGGGGTCATGCCCTTGATACCGAGGTCGACGGCGGCGACGGTGAAACGCTTCTCACCGATCGCGGGGACGACGTAGGCCTCCTTGGTGGCGACCTCGGCAGACAGGTTCGCGCCCTTCATCTGCGGCTGCGCCTGGACCTTGGCCAGCAGGGCCGCGTCCTCGGCCACCGCCTCGCCGGAGAAGATGCCCACCCGCATGGCACCGCGCTCGCGCAGGTGCCGGGTCAGGGCCCGGGTGTCGATGCCACAGATGCCGACGACGCCCTGGCGCTCCAGCTCCTCGTCCAGGGACCGGCGCGAGCGCCAGTTGGACGGGACGCGGGCCGGGTCGCGGACCACGTAGCCGGACACCCAGATGCGGGAGGACTCCGGGTCCTCGTCGTTGACGCCCGTGTTGCCCACGTGCGGGGCGGTCATCACGACGACCTGACGGTGGTACGACGGGTCGGTGAGGGTCTCCTGGTAGCCGGTCATGCCGGTGGAGAACACGGCCTCGCCGAAGGTCTCCCCCACGGCCCCGTAGGCGCGGCCGCGGAAGACCCGCCCGTCCTCCAGGACAAGTACGGCGGGAGCTTTCGCTCCCCTGGTGGAGGTCGTCATCGCTCGGCGCCTTCCGTGGTGGTGGTGATGAACTGGTTCATGGAGTTGATCGCCTCGACCCAGGCGGCGTGCTCGGCCGCGCGGTCGGAGCGGAATCCGGAGTCGATCAGCGTGTCGCCGTGCGCCCAGGTGACGACGAGCAGACCGCCCTCGGTGAGTACCTTGCCCGCGATTCCCTTGTCGAGGCGGGCGCCGCGCAGCTGCGCGGCCGGTACGAAGAAATCGGTGGCCCCCGGACGGACCACGTCCAGGCCCGCGTCGGTGAGGGTCAGCTCGACCCTGCTGCGCACTCCCAGGCCGTGGGCGACGATCCTGTCGAGCCACTGCCCGGCGGTCGTGGACCCGTGGTACCGGCCGGTCAGGGCCAGCCGGTGCGCGGGGAGACCCTCGGGGGCGACGGGGAGCTCGGGCAGGTCGCCCTGCAGGGCCCCTCGCCATTTCCAGCCCTGCCGCATCAGCCAGTAGACGAAGGCGACGAGGACGAGCAGACCGATCACCCACGCGATGCGGGCACCCCAGTCCGTCACCTCCGCCGACCGTCGTTCGGTGGCCTCGGCGGCCAGTTGGATCACTGCAGGTGTCACGCGAGTTTCCCGTCCACGACCGTTGCCCGGCCCCGCAGGAAGGTGTGGGTGACGCGCCCCGGCAGCTCACGGCCCTCGTAGGGCGTGTTGCGGCTGCGGGAGGCGAAGGCTGCGGGGTCCACGACACCACGGTACGAGGTGTCGACCAAGGTCAGGTTCGCGGGTTCACCTGCCGAGACGGGACGTCCGTGGTGGGCGAGGCTGCCGATGCGGGCCGGGGCGAAGGACATCCGCTCCGCGACGCCCGTCCAGTCCAGCAGCCCGGTCTCGACCATGGTCTGCTGGACCACGGACAGGGCGGTCTCCAGGCCGACCATGCCCATGGCGGCGGCGGCCCACTCGCAGTCCTTGTCCTCGTGCGGGTGCGGGGCGTGGTCGGTGGCGACGATGTCGATCGTGCCGTCGGCCAGGGCCTCGCGCAGGGCCAGCACGTCGGCCTCCGTGCGCAGCGGCGGGTTGACCTTGTAGACCGGGTTGTACGAGCGGACCAGCTCGTCGGTCAGCAGCAGGTGGTGCGGGGTGACCTCGGCGGTCACGTCGATGCCGCGGGACTTGGCCCAGCGGACGATCTCGACGCTGCCGGCGGTCGAGAGGTGGCAGATGTGCACCCGGGAGCCGACGTGCTCGGCGAGCAGCACGTCCCGGGCGATGATCGACTCCTCGGCGACGGCCGGCCAGCCGCCCAGGCCCAGCTCGGCCGAGACGACGCCCTCGTTCATCTGGGCACCCTCGGTCAGCCGCGGCTCCTGCGCGTGCTGGGCGACGACGCCGCCGAAGGCCTTCACGTACTCCAGGGCGCGGCGCATGATCACGGCGTCGTCCACGCACTTGCCGTCGTCGGAGAAGACGGTGACGCGGGCGGCGGACTCGTGCATGGCGCCGAGCTCGGAGAGCTGCTTGCCCTCCAGGCCGACGGTGACGGCGCCGATGGGCTGCACGTCGCAGTAGCCGGCCTCCTGGCCGAGCCGGTAGACCTGCTCGACGACGCCGGCGGTGTCGGCGACCGGGAAGGTGTTCGCCATGGCGAAGACGGCGGTGTAGCCGCCGGAGGCGGCGGCGCGGGTGCCGGTGAGGACCGTCTCGGAGTCCTCGCGGCCGGGCTCGCGCAGGTGGGTGTGCAGGTCGACGAGGCCGGGCAGCAGGACCTGCCCCCGGGCCTCGATCACGGTCGCGCCCTCGGCGGACAGGTCCTGGCCGACCTCGGCGATGCTCTCGCCGTCGATCAGGACGTCCTGCGGCTCGCCGCCCAGTACCTTCGCGCCTCGGATCAGGATCTTGCTCATGGTTACTTGTTCTCCTCGGTGCGCGGGGCGGCGGCGGACGGGGTGGTGACGGCGGGCTCGGAGCCGCCCAGGAGCAGGTACAGGACGGCCATCCGGATCGAGACGCCGTTGGCGACCTGCTCGACGACCGTGCAGCGGTCGGAGTCGGCGACCTCGGCGGTGATCTCCATGCCGCGGACCATGGGGCCGGGGTGCATCACGACGGCGTGCTCGGGCATCCGCGCCATGCGGGCGCCGTCGAGGCCGTAGCGGCGGGAGTACTCGCGCTCGGTGGGGAAGAAGGCGGCGTTCATGCGTTCGCGCTGCACACGCAGCATCATCACCGCGTCGGACTTCGGCAGCACCTCGTCGAGGCTGTACGAGACCTCGCACGGCCACTGCTCGACGCCGACGGGCACCAGGGTCGGCGGGGCCACCAGGGTGACCTCGGCGCCGAGGGTGTGCAGCAGGTCCACGTTGGAGCGGGCGACCCGGCTGTGCAGGACGTCGCCGACGATGGTGATCCGGCGGCCGGACAGGTCCTGGCCGAGGGCGTCCTTGCCGACCAGGCGGCGGCGCATGGTGAACGCGTCGAGCAGGGCCTGGGTGGGGTGCTGGTGGGTGCCGTCGCCCGCGTTGATCACGGGGGCGTCGATCCAGCCGGAGGTGGCCAGCCGGTAGGGGGCGCCGGAGGCGCTGTGCCGGATGACGACGGCGTCGACGCCCATCGCCTCCAGGGTCTGGGCGGTGTCCTTGAGGGACTCGCCCTTGGAGACGCTGGAGCCCTTCGCCGCGAAGTTGATCACGTCGGCGGACAGGCGCTTCTCGGCGGCCTCGAAGGAGATCCGGGTGCGGGTGGAGTCCTCGAAGAAGAGGTTGCAGATCGTCCGGCCGCGCAGGGTCGGCAGCTTCTTTATGGGCCGGTCGGCGATCCGGGCCATCTCCTCGGCGGTGTCGAGGATGAGGACGGCGTCGTCGCGGGTGAGGTCCGCGGCCGAGATGAGGTGGCGCTTCATCTGGGTGCTCCCAAGGGTGGAGACGGGCGGCGAGGGGTGCGGGCGGGCAGGCCTCGGCGCGGACCCGGCACGGCAGCGGCCGGGTCCGTCACTCGAACGGGCTAGTGCAGGCCTGCCGGGGAGGTCCGCTGGCCGAGCAGCACGGCATCGCGGCCGTCCTCCTCCTGGACCTGGACCTTGACGGTCTCCCGCAACGACGTGGGGAGGTTCTTGCCGACGTAGTCGGCGCGGATCGGCAGCTCGCGGTGGCCCCGGTCGACGAGGACGGCCAGCTGCACGGCACGGGGGCGGCCGAGGTCGCCGAGGGCGTCGAGGGCGGCGCGGATGGTGCGGCCGGAGAACAGCACGTCGTCGACGAGGACCACGAGGCGGCCCTCGAGGTCGTCACCGGGGATCTCGGTGCGGCCGATCGCCCGGGCCGGCTTCATCCGCAGGTCGTCGCGGTACATGGTGATGTCGAGGGAACCGACCGGGACCTGGGTCCCGGTGATCTCGTCGAGCTTGGCGGCCAGCCGGCGGGCGAGGGAGACGCCGCGGGTGGGAATGCCGAGGAGCACCACGTCGTCGGCACCCTTGGTGCGCTCGACGATCTCGTGGGCGATGCGGGTCAGTGCCCGCGCGATGTCCGGCGCCTCCAGGACGGGGCGTGCGGCATCGGCCTCATCGGTCACGGGGACCTGAGTGTCCATGAAAGAAGGACCTCCTTCTCCGCCTCACGGGACGGACCTTAAAGGACGTCTGATGTACGTCTGCAACGTTACCAGGGCAGCGGGGGTGACCCTGCACGGGGGCGGGGCGGGACCCCCCGTGAGGGTCCCTGGAAGACCATTCGGCTTGACGCATCCAAGTAACGCTGCGTAACCTCACAGTGAGTTACCAACGCCGCGCGGCGGAGCCGCCCGTCGTCCACGTAATCACAGCGTCACAGCGTCCGGGAGCGTTATGTCCAGCGAATACGCCAAACAGCTCGGGGCCAAGCTCCGCGCCATCCGCACCCAGCAGGGCCTCTCCCTCCACGGTGTCGAGGAGAAGTCGCAGGGCCGTTGGAAGGCCGTGGTGGTCGGGTCGTACGAGCGCGGGGACCGCGCCGTGACCGTCCAGCGCCTGGCCGAGCTGGCGGACTTCTACGGGGTGCCGGTCCAGGAACTGCTGCCGGGCACCACTCCTGGCGGCGCCGCCGAGCCGCCGCCGAAGCTGCGCCTGGACCTGGAGCGGCTGGCCCACGTGCCCGCCGAGAAGGCCGGTCCGCTCCAGCGCTACGCCGCCACCATCCAGAGCCAGCGCGGCGACTACAACGGCAAGGTGCTGTCGATCCGCCAGGACGACCTGCGCACCCTGGCCGTCATCTACGACCAGTCCCCCTCGGTCCTCACCGAGCAGCTCATCAGCTGGGGCGTCCTGGACGCCGACGCGCGTCGCGCCGTCGCCCACGAAGAGGCCTGAGCGGGGTCCCTGAGCAGGGCCTGAGCGGGGCCTGAGCAGAAACGTACCGGCGGGGCCGGTGGGAGCCATGTGCTCCCACCGGCCCCGCCGGTTTTCCGCCGTGACGGGCCCCTGCCCTGACGGGCCCCGTGGTGCGGACACGGCAAGGGCCCGCGGCGCGTGGTGCGCTGCGGGCCCTTGCCGTGTGTCCCGAGACCGGCCGGGAGGACGCTCAGTCCTCGCCGCGGCGCAGGCTCGGCTTGAGGTCCTTGAAGCGGGCCAGCAGCCCGTTCACGAACGCCGGGGAGTCGTCGGTGGAGAACTCCTTGGCGAGCTGCACGGCCTCGTCGATGGCCACGGCGTCCGGGGTACCGTCCTCCCAGATCAGCTCGTAGGCACCGAGGCGCACGATGTTGCGGTCCGCGACCGGCATCCGGTCGAGGTCCCAGTCCACCGCGTAGGTCGCGATCAGCTCGTCGATGCGGCTCACCTTGTCGGCGTAGCCCTCCACGAGGTTCATCGTGAACTCGTTGACGGGCGGCTGCCGCGTGTCGTTCCGCGAGTGACGGATCCAGTCCGCGAGGACCTCGCGCACGGGCACCCCGCGCTGGTCGGCCTCGAAAAGGATCTGGAAGGCGCGCTTGCGCGCGTTGCTGCGGGCAGCCACGGTTAGCTGCTCACCCGGCCGAGGTAGTCGCTGGTACGGGTGTCGACCTTGACCTTCTCACCGGTGGTGACGAAGAGCGGGACCTGGATCTCGTGGCCGGTCTCCAGGGTGGCGGGCTTGGTGCCACCGGTGGAGCGGTCACCCTGGACACCCGGGTCGGTGTGCTGGATCGTCAGCTCGACCGCGGCCGGGAGCTCGACGTAGAGCACCTCGCCCTCGTGGCGGGCCACGGAGGCGGTGAAGCCCTCGATCAGGAAGTTGGCGGCGTCGCCGACGGCCTTCTTGTCGACGTGCAGCTGGTCGTAGGTCTCCATGTCCATGAAGACGAAGTACTCGCCGTCCATGTAGGAGAACTGCATGTCGCGGCGGTCGATGGTGGCCGTGTCGACCTTCACGCCGGCGTTGAAGGTCTTGTCGACGACCTTGCCGGACAGCACGTTCTTGAGCTTGGTGCGCACGAAGGCCGGGCCCTTGCCGGGCTTGACGTGCTGGAACTCGACGACGGACCAGAGCTGGCCCCCGTCGAGCTTGAGCACCATGCCGTTCTTGAGGTCGTTCGTGGAAGCCACGGTTGCCAAATCTCCTGGACGATAAGACCGGAAGGTGCGCGCACAGCGGAGCTAGAGCGCGAGCAGCTCCTTGGTCGTAATGGTGAGTAGCTCGGGTCCGCCGTCCGCCTCGGGGCGGACGACGAGCGTGTCATCGATCCGGACTCCGCCCCGGCCCGGGAGGTGGACCCCCGGTTCGACGGTGACCGGCACGCAAGCGTCCAGTTTACCCATTGCCGTAGGTGCAAGCTGCGGGTCCTCGTCGATTTCGAGGCCGACGCCGTGTCCCGTCCACGGGGAGAGGGCTTCTCCGTGCCCGGCGGAGTCCAGCATGGAGCGTGCCGCGTGGTCGACGTCCCGGTACGCGGCGCCGGGCACCAGGGCCTCGCGCCCGGCCCGCTGGGCGGCGAAGACGAGGTCGTAGAGCTCGATCTGCCAGTCCGCGGGGGTGGTGCCGATGACGAACGTACGGCCGATCTCGCAGCGGTAGCCGCGGTAGTTGGCGCCGAGGCAGACGGAGAGGAAGTCGCCCTCCTCGACGCGGCGGTCGGTGGGGCGGTGGCGGCCGCGGCCGGAGTGGGGGCCGGTGCCGACCGAGGTGGGGAAGGCGGGGCCGTCGGCGCCGTGGTCCACCAGGCGCCGGTCGAGCTCCAGGGCCAGGTGGCGTTCGGTCCGCCCGACCAGGATCGACTCCAGCAGCTCGCCCAGGGCCTGGTCGGCGATCTCGGCGGCGATCCGCAGGCAGGCGATCTCCTCCTCGTCCTTGACCAGCCGCTGCTGTTCCACGGCGTGGCCGAGGTCGGTCAGGCGGAGGCCGGGCGCCACCGAGTGCAGGGCCCGGTGCCGGGCCACGGTGAGGTGGTGCTCCTCGACGGCCAGGGAGTCGGCCCGGCCGGAGGCGGCCAGGTCGGCCCCGGCGACCGCGGGGTCGCCGCCGGGCGAGGCCAGGACCGTCACCCGCAGGTGCTCGTCGAGCCGCCCTTCGTCGGGCTCGCCGGTCGGCGGGCCGGGGGCGAACAGCATGTCCTCGGCGGTCCCGATCAGCAGGACCGCACCGGTGGGACAGGCTCCGGCGAGATAACGGACGTTGGCCGGACGCGTGATCAGTGCGGAGGCGTTCCCCGCGGCGGCGCACCGCTCACGGAGCAGGCCCCGACGGGCCGCGTACACGTCTGACATGCCTTCGAGCCTACGAGCGCGCCGCCCGGGCGGCGCGTCGAGCGCGTCCGTTTCAGCGCGACGGCGTCGCCAGGGCGCGGGCCAGGGCCTGGTCCAGGGCGTGGGCCGTGGCTTCGACGTCCTGGTGGGAGTTGTCGATGATCGGGAGGCCCGAGCCGTACCAGCCGGCCATGCGGCCGTGGATGCGGGCGACCTCCTCGTCGGTGAGCCGGCGGTTGCCGCTGCGCTGGGCGTTGCGCTCCAGGACGATGTCCAGCCCGGGCAGGAGGACGACGGGGAGCAGACCGGGGCCGACGTGGCGTTTCCAGCCGCCGAGGCCGACCACGGGGCGGTCGGGGAAGACGGCGTCGTCGAGGATGCAGGAGATCCCGTTCGCCAGGAAGTTGCGGGCGGCGAAGCCGCAGGTGCGGCGGGCGAGGCGGTACTGGGCCTCGGAGTGGTCGTTCCAGCCGGCCTGGGGGTCGGCGAAGCCGGAGACGACCCATTCGCGGACGTCGTCCAGGCTGATGTGGGCCGTCGGCACCGGCCGGGTCCTGGCCCAGTGCCGGGCCACGGTGGTCTTGCCGGCCCCGGCGGGGCCGATCAGCAGAACGGCGAGGACCGCCGCGCCCGTGCCGGGCGCGGCGGCCGGGAGCGGAATGTGGCCGGTGGCCTCGGGTACCGGCGGGACCGCCGGTCCCGGGCCGGCCGGCACCGGTGGTGCCTGCCAGCCGGCGGCCGGGGGTATCGGTGGCTGCGGGGGCGCCCCGGGGTGGTGACCCGGTGGGCCCCAGCCCCCCACTCCGTGCTGCATCCGCTGCCTCTCCGTCTCGCTCGGGGCACTGATGCGAGAACGTTATCTCAGCCGGAGACTTCCTCCGCCAGCGCGCGCAGCGCCAGCCGGTAGGAGCCGATCCCGAAGCCCGCGACGGTCCCGGTGGCCACGGCCGCGATGACCGAGGTGTGCCGGAACTCCTCGCGCGCGTACGGGTTGGAGATGTGCACCTCGATCAGCGGCGCGGTCCGCTGGGCGGCCGCGTCGCGCATCGCGTACGAGTAGTGCGTGAAGGCGCCGGGGTTGATGACCACGGGGATCTTCCCGTCGGCGGCCTCGTGCAGCCAGCGCACCAGCTCGCCCTCGTCGTTGGTCTCGCGGACCTCCACGTCGAAGCCGAGTTCCCCGCCGAGCCGCCCGCACTCCTCCACCAGGCCGGCGTAGGAGGTCGCGCCGTAGACGTCGGGCTCGCGGGAGCCGAGGCGGCCCAGGTTGGGGCCGTTCAGCACCAGCACCCGGCGGCTCACGCGGACACCTCGCCGTAGGCGGCGATGAGGTGGGCCGGGTCCGGGCCCTCCAGCACGGTCGGCTTGGCCAGGCCGTCCAGGACGATGAAGCGCAGCAGGTTGCCGCGGGACTTCTTGTCGACCTGCATGGTCTGGAGCAGCTTGGGCCACTGGTCGCCGCGGTAGGTCAGCGGCAGGCCGACGGAGGCCAGGACGGCCCGGTGGCGGTCGGCGGTGGCGTCGTCCAGGCGGCCCGCGAGCCGGCCGAGTTCGGCGGCGAAGACCATGCCGACCGACACGGCGGCGCCGTGGCGCCACTTGTAGCGCTCGTTCTTCTCGATGGCGTGGGCGAGGGTGTGCCCGTAGTTGAGGATCTCCCGCAGGCCCGACTCCTTCAGGTCGCTGGAGACCACGTCCGCCTTGACCTGGATGGACCGCACGATCAGCTCGGCCGTGTGCGGGCCGGCCGGGGTCCGGGCGCCCTCGGGGTCGGCCTCGATCAGCTCCAGGATCCTCGGGTCGGCGATGAAGCCGGCCTTGATGATCTCGGCGAGGCCGCTGACGTAGTCGTTGACCGGGAGGGAGTCCAGCGCGGCGAGGTCGCAGAGCACCCCGGCCGGCGGGTGGAAGGCGCCGACCAGGTTCTTGCCCTCGGCGGTGTTGATGCCGGTCTTGCCGCCGACGGCCGCGTCGACCATGGCGAGGACGGTGGTGGGCACGGCGATCCAGCGGACCCCGCGCAGCCAGGTGGCCGCGACGAAACCCGCGAGGTCGGTGGTGGCGCCGCCGCCGACGCCGACGATGACGTCGGTGCGGGTGAACCCGGACTGGCCGAGCGCCTTCCAGCAGTAGGCGGCGACCTCGGCGGTCTTGGCCTCCTCGGCGTTGGGCACCTGGATGGCGATGGCCTCGTAGCCCTGGTCGGCGAGGTCGGCGCGCAGCGCCTCGCCCGTCTCGGTGAGGGCCTCGGGGTGGATCACGGCCACCCGCTGGGCCTTCGCCCCGACGAGCGTGCCCAGCTCACCGAGGAGCTGGTGCCCGACGAGCACCTCGTACGGGTCGTGGCCGGCGCTGCCGCCGACGTGGATCCGCGTGACCTGGTCCGTCATACGTCTTTCAACTCCAGTGCGTCGAGGACCGCCTGGGCGACCTCTTCGGGGGTGCGGTCGTCGGTGGCCACGACGACCCGCGCGACTTCGGTGTACAGCGGGCGGCGGGCCTCCATCAGCTCGCGCCACTGCCGGCGCGGGTTGACGGCCAGCAACGGGCGGGCGGTGCCCAGGCCCACGCGGCGTACGGCCTCCTCCACGTCCATCGACAGGTACACGACGGGCAGCCCGGACAGCAGGGTCCGGGTGCCCGGGTCGAGCACGGCGCCGCCGCCGAGGGCGAGGACCCCGGTGTGCTCGGCGACGGCGGTGGCGACCGCCGCCCGCTCCAGCTCACGGAAGTACGGCTCGCCCTCGTCGACGAAGATGTCGGAGATCGGCCGCCCCTGGGCGGCGACGATGTCCGCGTCGGTGTCCCGGTAGGGGACGCCGAGCCGGTCGGCCAGCAGCGCCCCCACCGTGGACTTGCCCGAGCCCATGGGTCCGACCAGGACGACCACGGGGCCGGTGGACGGTCCGGCCGTCACCGGATGCGGAGGTTGTCGAGGTAGGACTGCACGTTGCGGCGGGTCTCGGGGACCGAGTCGCCGCCGAACTTCTCCACCACCGCGTCGGCCAGGACCAGCGCCACCATGGCCTCGGCCACGATGCCGGCGGCCGGGACGGCGCAGACGTCGGAGCGCTGGTGGTGGGCCGCGGCGGCCTCGCCGGTGGCGACGTCGACGGTGGCCAGGGCGCGCGGGACGGTCGCGATGGGCTTCATCGCGGCGCGCACCCGCAGCAGCTCACCGGTGGTCAGGCCGCCCTCGGTGCCGCCGGAGCGGCCGGAGGTGCGCTTGATGCCCTCGGGGGTGGCGACGATCTCGTCGTGGGCCTTCGAGCCGGGGACCCGGGCGAGCTCGAAGCCGTCGCCGACCTCCACGCCCTTGATGGCCTGGATGCCCATCAGGGCGGCCGCGAGGCGCGCGTCGAGGCGGCGGTCCCAGTGGACGTGGGAGCCGAGGCCGACGGGCACGCCGTAGGCGAGGACCTCGACGACGCCGCCGAGGGTGTCGCCGTCCTTGTGGGCCTGGTCGATCTCCGCGACCATCGCCTTCGACGCGTCGGCGTCGAGGCAGCGCACCGGGTCGGCGTCGAGCTTCTCGACGTCGGCGGGGGTCGGGTAGACGCCGTACGGGGCCTTGGCCGCGGCGAGCTCCACCACGTGGGAGACGATCTCGATGCCCGCGACCTCCTTGACGAAGGACCGGGCGACGGCGCCGAGGGCGACGCGGGCGGCGGTCTCCCGGGCGCTGGCGCGCTCCAGGATCGGCCGGGCCTCGTCGAAGCCGTACTTCTGCATGCCCGCGAGGTCGGCGTGGCCGGGGCGGGGGCGGGTCAGGGGCGCGTTACGGCCGGTGTCCTTGAGCAGCGAGGGGTCGACCGGGTCGGCCGACATGACCGTCTCCCACTTGGGCCACTCGGTGTTGCCGATCATGATCGCGACGGGGCCGCCCTGGGACAGCCCGTGGCGCACGCCGCCGAGGAAGGTGATCTCGTCCTGCTCGAACTTCATCCGCGCACCGCGGCCATAGCCGAGCCGGCGCCGGGCGAGGTGGTCGGCGACCAGCTCGGTGGTCACCGGGACACCGGCGGGAAGACCCTCCAGCGTCGCCACCAGCGCCGGTCCGTGCGACTCCCCAGCGGTCAGCCAACGCAACCTGCTCAACGATGCTCCTCATGCTCGCGCCTGGTACAGCGATCGGCGCGGCCCGGGTGCGCGGCTCGGGCCCGCCACCTCCGATCCTCCCACGTCCGCGCTGGTGAACCGGTCTCCGGTCCAGTCTTTGGACGCCACTGTGGCAAGTTCCGGGCCGGCCCGGACGTCAGCGGACCCGCGTCCGGCGCTGCTGGACGCGGCGCAGGCCGTCCCACAGGAGCCCGCAGACGACGAGCCCGAGAAGGGTGGCCTTCACCCAGGTCGGAAGGCTGCCGAACAGCACCCGCAGGAACATCACGAAGCCGAAGGCCATGTCCCATTTCGACGCCAGCACCGTGCCGGTCATATGCCCCCCGATCGAGCGAACGTGCAGATGGGGAGCCTAGCGGGCGGCCAGGGCCGCTTCGCCGGCGGCCCGCATGGCGGCGAGCGGGCCCGGGCGGCCCGTCATCTGCTCGACCTGGAGGACGGCCTGGTGGACGAGCAGGTCGAGGCCGCCGACCACCTTGCCGCCGCGCGCGTCCCAGGCCGCGGCCAGGGCGGTGGGCCAGGGGTCGTAGAGCACGTCGAAGAGGGTGCCGGGACGCTCGGGCACGGCGGCGGCCAGGGCGTCGGTGGTGCCCGCGGGGGTGGTGGCGATCACCAGCGGCGCGCTCAGCGCCTCGGCCGCCGCCGACCAGTCGGCCGTACGGACGGCCACGCCGAGCCGCTCTCCCCACTGGCGCATCTCGGCCGCGCGGGCCTCGCTGCGCACGTACGCGGTGACCTCGCCGGTGCAGATCCGGGCGAGGGCGGCGAGCGCCGAGGAGGCGGTGGCGCCGGCGCCGAGGACGGCGGCGTGCTCGACCCGGTCGACGCCGCGCTCGTGCAGGGCGGCGAGGATCCCGGGGATGTCGGTGTTGTCGCCGAGGCGGCGGCCGTCCTCGGTGAACACGACGGTGTTGACCGCCTCGACGCCCGCGGCGGTGTCGCTGATCCCGTCGAGCAGCGGGATGACCGCCCGCTTGAGCGGCATGGTCAGCGACAGTCCGGCCCACTCCGGGCCGAGCCCGGCGAAGAACTGCGGGAGCGCGGCCTCGTCCACCTCGAACCGGTCGTAGGACCAGTCGTCGAGGCCGAGCTCCCGGTAGGCGGCGCGGTGCAGGACCGGTGAGAGGGAATGCTCGATGGGAGATCCCAGCACCGCGGCCTTTATGTGTGACATGTGCTGCTTACCTACCGCTCTGTCTCCGGTTGAATTCCTGGACCAGCTGCTCGTGCTCCTCGAAGGTCTTGGTGAACGTGGTCTTCTTCCCGTCGACCGAGACGAAGAACATCCACCCGCCGCCGTCCGGGTTCATGGCCGCGTTCAGGGCGTCGTCGCCCGGGTTGCCGATCGGACCGGGCGTCAGGCCCTTGTAGAAGTACGTGTTGTACGGGTTGTCCAGGGTGCGCGTCTCGGTGCGGGAGACGTTGATGTTGCTGGTGCCCTTGAGGTAGTTGATGGTCGAGTCGAACTCGAGCTTCTGGTTGGTGACGTCGTTCGAGGGCTTGAGGCGGTTGTAGATGACGTCCGACATCTTCTTGAAGTCGTCGTGGTTCATGCCCTCGGCCTGGACCATCGAGGCGACCGTGACCACCTGGAGCGGCGAGGTCAGGCCGAGCTGCCTGGCCTTGGCCTCGACGCCGTGGGCCGCGTACGACTCGTTGGCCTTGGCGACCATCTTCTTCAGCAGGTCCTCGGGCTTCATGCCCTCGGTGAGGTCGTAGCGCGCCGGGTAGAGGAAGCCTTCCAGCGGGTCGATCATCTTGGCGTTGCCGCTGTCCGCCCAGGCCGGCAGGCCCAGGTTCTTCAGCTCCCGCTTGGCGGTCTCCTTGGTGGTGCCCGGCTGGAGCTTGAGCTTCTTGTCGACGGCTTCGTAGACGGCGGCGTTGCGCATGCCCTCGGAGACCGTGACCACGTTGAGCTTGCTCGGGTCGGTCATCAGCTCGACGGCTTCCTTGGCCGCCATGTGCTTGCGCAGCGGGTACACGCCGGGCTGGATGTTCTTGCCCTTGGGGTGCGCCTGCGCGGCGGCCACGAAGGCCTCGGCGCTGGCGACGACGCCCTTCTCCTTCAGGGTGCGGCCCATCTGGCCCAGGCCCGAGCCCGGTTTGATCTCGACGTCGATGGCCTCGGTGCCGGCGCCGACGAAGTCCGCGGGTGCGCCGAACTTGTCCTGGAGGAAGCTGTAGACGTAGTAGCCGCCCCCGCCGATCCCGCCGAGCAGGACGAGGGAGGTGAACAGGCAGGCCGCACCGTTGCGGCGCTTCTTGCCCTTGGCCTTGTTCCCTTTGCCGCCGCTGCCGCCCTTGCCGCCGCGGCCCGCCCTGGCGTCCTTGCGGCCGGCCCGGCGTCCGCCGGTGGCCGGCTCGTCGTCCGTGTCCTGGTCCTGGCCGGGGAGGTCGGGGACCTCGTCCTGCCATTCCTCGGCCGGTTCCGGTGCGGGGGCGGTCCGGCGGCCGGGCGGGGCC